>JBMFIE010000041.1:0-14609 GCA_049976465.1 Thiomonas sp.
GTCGTCCTCTCAGACCAGCTACGGATCGTTGCCTTGGTAAGCCTTTACCTCACCAACTAGCTAATCCGCCATCGGCCGCTCCTATGACGTGAGGTCTTGCGATCCCCCACTTTCACCCGTAGGTCGTATGCGGTATTAGCTACGCTTTCGCGTAGTTATCCCCCATCACAGGGTACGTTCCGATGTATTACTCACCCGTTCGCCACTCGCCGCCAGGTTGCCCCGCGCTGCCGTTCGACTTGCATGTGTAAAGCATGCCGCTAGCGTTCAATCTGAGCCAGGATCAAACTCTATAGTTCGATCTTTTTTGCATTGCAAGCAATGCACACTCAAGGAATTACGGAAAATTTCCGTACTTCGTATGAGCGTTTGGTATATTTGCATCAAGCCAAACGCCCACGCTTATCGGTTGATTTCTTAATGAGCCCGCCTACTTGGCGTTTGCTGCATAAGCAGCGAAGACATCAATTATTGCAGTAATTTTATTTCCGAGTCAAGCGAAAGGTTTTTTGCTTGGTTCGTTTCGCCTTCAGCGAAAGAAAATTATTGCAATCTTTCGGCCGCTTGTCAAGGGTAATGTTCTGACTAGCTTTCAGCACCCTCAAGCACTGCCGAAAGCGAAATTATGCGACGCCTTCGCCATGGTGTCAAGTACTTTGTACGAGGCGGCGCAAAGTAGATCAGATCGTTTGCTCGGTCTTGGCCTCTTGGTAGGCAACATACAGGGCTTGCCCCAGGCAGCCGGGCGCTCCGCTCGCCACGGGACGACCATCGAGGGTGGTGACTGAGAGGACTTCCTTAGTGGCAGAAGTGAGCAGGATTTCGTCTGCGCAGCGCAGCTCCCACTCTGCAACGGGACGGAAATCGAGGTCGATCCCGATCTTTTGCGCCAGTTCTTCGAGCAGGCCTACGCGGATTCCCTCGAGCTTGTCGTGATCGCGCAAGGGCGCGCAGAGTCGGCCGTTACGCACCACCCACACATTGGAAGCGGAAGCCTCGGTCACCCAGCCATCCCGGATGAGGATGGTTTCCGCTGCGCCCGATGCGGCCGAGATCTGACGTGCCAAGACGTTGCCGAGTAGGGAGGTAGATTTGATGTGACCGTGCCTCCAGCGCAGGTCGGGCGCGGTAAGACAGGCTACTCCGGTTTCGCGCGTGGTCGCGGGAACATGTGGGAATGGAAAGCTCATCATGAAAACCGTGGGTTGGACGCCACGAGGAAAGGCGTGGTCCCGACGTGCGACACCTCGTGTCACCTGGATATAGATGCATTGATCATCAGGATCGTTGCGCGCGATGAGTTCGCGTACCAGCGCCAGCCAGTCCGCCCGGTCGCAGGGATTGGCGATCTGCACTGCGTCGAGGCTGCGCGCCAGGCGTGCCAGGTGGTGCTCGGCGCGAAAGACGCGTCGGCCATAGACCGGAATCACCTCGTACACCCCATCACCAAAGATGAAGCCCCGGTCGAGCACGGAGACCTGACATTGCGACAGCGCCTGGAAAGCGCCGTTCAGATAGCAGATGGAATCGGGGATTTCTGACGCGGCAGACATGAGATTGTCAACAACAGTGTTTGGGCCTATCGATGGCGTATCAATCGCGTGAAGAGGCCCTAGCGAACCAGGCCGCGGCGGACCGCTTCGAGCGCGGCCTCGGCACGAGACGAGATGTTGAGTTTGCGATAGATCTGTTTGACATAGTCGGCCACGGTGTGGCGCGAAAGGCCCAGTTGTACCGCGATTTCTGGCAGGGTGTAGCCCTTGCCAACCAGTTGCAGCACCTCGCTTTCGCGCTCGGTGAGCGCCACATGATCTTCAGGCGGCACATTGGGCCGCGCTGGGGTGGCGCTGCGCAGATGGGTGAAATGTTGCACCATGCGCCGCGCAATGCTGGGCGACAGCGGCGGCTCGCCGTCCTGGATGCGGCGCAGCTGGGCGCGCAGCTCGATCTTGGGACGATCCTTGAGCAGATAGCCGAAGGCTCCCGCCTGAAGCGCCGGGAACAGGTGATCGTCGTCATCGAAAATGGTGACCACGACCGAGCGCGCCTGCGGCCGCTTGTCGGCCAGGGTGCGGATCAGTTCCAGCCCGCTGGCATCGGGCAGGCCGAGGTCGACCAGCAGCAGGTCGACCGGTTCGCGCAGCAGGATCTGCATGGCGTCGCCCATCCGGCCCGCCTCGAAAATCTGCGCGCCCGGATAGCTTTCACGCAGCAACTCGACGAAACCGGTGCGCACGGCCGGCAGGTCGTCGACGACTAGCGCGCATTGCATGGTGCTCATGGGTGCGTTTCCTCGCTTGACGCCGCACAGACAATGGCGGCCTGGGGCCGATACTATCAATACACGCCGCATCTTTCGGTAAATCTCGACGTGTCGGTCCGTCCAGCAGATCAACGCCATGTCCGCCTCCTCCGTGCAGCTTAGACATACCTTCTCTCCTCCTGACAACGCGCGGCTTGCCCAGCTGTGCGGCCCGCTTGATGAAAACCTTCGGCAAATCGAAGTGGCGTTCGATGTGCGGCTGACCCGCCGCGCCGACACCATCCGCATCGAGGGCGAAAGCGGACCGGCGCACCAAGCATTGGACTTGTTGCAATCGCTGTGGTCGCGCGCCGATGCCCGGTTCGATCTGGAGGACATTCAGCTCGAACTGGTGCAGGCAGCGCAGGGGCTGCAGCCCAAACTTAGGGCCGCTGCCGACGAGCCGGTGCTCTACACGCGGCGGGAAAGCCTGCACGGTCGCACACCCAATCAGGTGCAGTACATCCGCAACATCCTGCAGCACGACATCACCTTCGGCATCGGCCCGGCGGGTACGGGCAAGACTTTCCTCGCCGTGGCGTGCGCAGTCGACGCGCTCGAGCGCCATGCAGTCACGCGTCTGGTGCTGACCCGGCCCGCGGTGGAGGCTGGTGAACGGCTGGGTTTCCTGCCAGGCGACCTCACGCAGAAGGTCGACCCGTACCTTCGCCCGCTGTACGACGCGCTCTACGATCTGCTGGGCATGGAAAAGACGCAAAAAATGTTCGACCGCGGCATCATCGAAATCGCTCCGCTGGCGTTCATGCGCGGACGCACACTGAACCAGTCGTTCATCATTCTGGACGAGGCGCAGAACACCACACCAGAGCAGATGAAAATGTTTCTGACGCGCATCGGCTTTGGCTCCCGGGCGGTGATTACCGGCGACACCAGCCAGGTGGACCTGCCCCGCGGCACGCAAAGCGGCCTGGCGCAGGCGCAGAAGGTGCTGGCAGACGTGCGCGGCATCGCGTTCAATCTATTCACCAGTCAGGACGTGGTGCGGCACCCCCTGGTGGCGCGCATCGTCGACGCCTATGACGCGCATGCCCTGCAAAACCAGCCCGCCACGGCGTCTGCGGCCGACGACGAGAACGTTGCCGCAGCGCGCGCGCGCCGCCGCGCGCCATCGAGATCATGAGCACGTCTGCGGGGCCTGCCCGCAGAACCGCATTGCGTCTGTCGGTGCAGTTTGCCGACCCGCGTCACCGTGCGTTGCTGCCGCGTGCACTGCTACTGCGCTGGGTGCGCGCAGCTCTGCGTGTGGGCCCCGAGCCGACGCAGGCCGAGGCTGCATGGCATCGGCCGACCGAGCCGCACCAAGTCACGCTGCGCCTGGTCGATGCGCAGGAGGGGCGCGCGCTCAATCTCGCGTACCGAGGCAAGGGTCACGCCACCAATGTGCTGACCTTCGATTACGGCCACTGGCCAGTGCAGGCCGATGTGGTGCTGTGCTGTCCGGTGGTCGAACGCGAGGCGGTGCAACAGGGCAAGCCTCTGCTGGCGCATTACGCCCATCTGGTGGTTCACGGCATGCTGCATGCCCAAGGGTGGGACCATCAGACCGAGCATGAAGCGCAGCAGATGGAGCATCAAGAGATACAGGTGCTCGAACGCCTGGGCTTTGCCGATCCCTATGCCGGCGGAAGCGACATGCCGGCGGGTTAAAGTGCGGTCAGCGATCCGCCTTCCCTGACTTTTTTGCAAACGCATGTCCGAGCTTCCTGCCCGCGGCGCTAACGCGGCCTTGTCCGACACGACGCCGCGTCGCGGCCTGATGCGTCTGCTGGCTGCGCCGCAGCTTGCGCCCTGGTTGTCGATTGCCCTGGGCGTTGCGCTGGCGCAAACCTTCGGGCGACCACGATTGGGCGCCTGGTCCGTGATCATCCTGGCGATATGGATTGCGCTGCTGTGGGCGGACGCGCAGCCCACCGTTGGCAGGCGCGCCCGCCGGGGCGCCCTGCTCGGCTTCAGCCTGGGTCTGGGATGGTTTGCTGGCGGGCTGTGGTGGCTCTACATCAGCATGGCGGTGTACGGCGGCATGGCGCCGCCCATCGCCGGCGGTGCGTTGCTGTTGTTCTGCGCCTATCTCGCGCTTTACCCGGCGCTGGCCGCAGCGCTGGCGGCAGCATCCGCACCCCCGGCAGGGCGTTCGGCCTGGGCGTTCGGTCCGGCCTTGGGCGCCGCGCTGATCCTGGCCGGCGGCTGGACCGTGGCCGAGTGGTTGCGCGGCACCGTGTTCACCGGATTTCCCTGGCTGGCCCTTGGCTATGCCCAGGTGGGCAATCCGCTGTCGGGCTATGCGCCGATCATCGGCCAGTATGGGGTGAACTTCGCCGCCGCGCTGACTGCTGCGCTGCTGGCGTTGCTCACACAGGTGAGCCTGCCCGGCGCCGCGGCCAGCGTGGCGCTGGTGTGCGCGGTGGTTGCCGGCGGGTGGCAGTTGCAACAGGTGCAGTGGACACGGCCGGTCGGCCCGGCCCTCAGCGTTGCACTGCTGCAGGGCGATGTGGCGCAGTCGGAAAAATTCCGCCCGGAATCGCTCGGCCCGACATTGCGTCTGTATGGACACTGGTTGCGCAACCTGCGTGCCGACCTGATCGTGACGCCCGAAACCGCGGTGCCGGTGTTGCCCGACGATCTCGCTCCCGGCTATCTGCCAGAGATCGAACGGGCGCTACGCGCGCACCATGCCCGGGCGCTGCTGGGCATTCCGCTCACCCGCGGTGCGGCGCAGTACACCAACAGTGTGCTGGGGCTCGGGGGCAACGCGCCATACCGCTACGACAAAGCGCATCTGGTGCCTTTCGGCGAGTTCATCCCTTATGGCTTTCACTGGTTCGTCAAGCTGATGGACATGCCGCTGGGCAGCTTTGCCCGCGGGGGCGACGACCAGCCGCCTTTCGTCGTGCGCGGGGTGAAGATCGCACCCAATATTTGCTATGAGGACCTGTTCGGTGCGGAAATGGCGCAGCGTTTTCGCTCACCGGCACATGCGCCCAATGTTTTTGCCAACCTGACCAATCTGGGCTGGTTCGGCAACACCATCGTCATCCCGCAACATCTGGAAATCGCGCGCATGCGTTCGCTGGAATTCCAGATTCCCGGCATCCGCGCCACCAACACCGGGGCCACTGCGATCATCGGCGCCGACGGACGGGTGCGCGCGGAACTGGCACCCTACACCGTCGGTGTGCTCGCCGGCACGGTGCAAGGCTATTCCGGGCTGACACCGTTTGCCTGGCTGGCCGCACGCTATGGCGACTGGCCCGTGGTGCTGCTAGCCGTGTTGGCGGTGCTGCTCGGCTGGGTGCTGCGCCGGACGCACCGCGGCGGCACTGAGCGCCAGAGCAGCACGGTGTAGACCCCGACCGCGAGATAGATCGCGGTGAACACCGACAGCGGCAGATTCCAATAGATCAGCCGCTCGACCCAGCCCTGGATCAGGCCGCCGTCCAATCCCTGCCGTCCTGCACGCTGCAGCAGCGCGCTTTGCCAAACGGTGAGAAAGCAGGCCCGACCGGCCGCCGCCTGCGCGGCGACCACGGCCATCGACAGCAGGTGCAGCGCGCGCAGCGGACAGTTGCGCACCCAGGCCCACCCGCGCCATGCCCCCAGCGGGACGAGCAGCAGGCCGCCGACATTGAACACGATGACCAGCAGGTGTACCGCCAGCACCAGATGGGCAAGCTGCAGGGCGTCCAGATGCGGCATCGTGGTGGGTGAGATCGCGTGTAAAGCCACCTTACTCCCAAACGGCTCTACATGCAGTTACAACAGGATGCAGATGCGACCGCTATGGTTCAAGCTGGAATTTCCCGCAGCGCACAACGCACATCAAGCGGGATTGCGAGATTCATGCCCCGGAGTCATCCCATGTTTTTCCGCTATCGCCTCCTGCGCTGCGTCTGCGCGGCGCTGACCTTGTCGGCCCTGTCTCTACCTGCGTGGGCGGCAGGATTCACCTTCACGCCCTACCCGAGCGCGCACACACTGCCGCTGGCGCAGGTACGGTTCGAGAACGCGCAGGGCAAGACCATGACCCTGGCCGATTTCAAAGGCAAGGTCGTGCTGCTCAATATCTGGGCGACCTGGTGTCCGCCGTGCGTGCGCGAGATGCCCACGCTCGACAAGCTGGAAAAACGCCTCGGCGGCAAGGATTTCGCCGTGGTGCCGCTATCGATCGACAAGGGTGGCGTGTTCACCGTCAAGAGCTTTTACGACGACAACTTCATCAGTCACCTGCCGATCTATGTCGATCCGACGACGCAGGTGCTCGACACGCTCAACATTCTCGGCACGCCGACCACCATCCTCATCGACAAGCAGGGTCGCGAGGTCGCGCGCACGATGGGGCCGGAGAACTGGGATCAGCCCGCGGTGATCGCGCAGATCAAGCGCTACATCGCCGCGCCGGCGCCGAAACCGTCGCAGGCGCGCGCGGTGCAGACCGGCGGCGCACGCCTTGGCAGGGCCACAGTCCGCGCACACGCCGGCTGAACCATCGAGCCCCTGCAAGATGAAGGCGACGCGGTCGGCGCTCGGCTCGGCCGCGTCCGAGCGCAGCGCCTGGATGCAGATTTCGTCGGCGGCGCGGCGCGTCATCGTGGCGCGGGCAGCGCGCAGCGTCGGACAGGGCGCGCTGGTGGCGGCGTTTGCGCTGTATCTGCATACGCTGCAGTGGAGTGCGCCGCAGATCGGCGCGGTGCTGAGCGGCGGGCTACTCGTCGGCGCGGTGCTGACCATCTGGATCGGGCCGCTGAGCGACCGGCTCGGCCGTCGCCAGTTCCTGCTCGGCTACGAGGCGGTGATGATCGCCTGCGCAGCGCTTGCGATCGTGACAACTGCGCCGTGGGCGCTTGCCGCCGCAGCGGTGATCGGCGGCTTTGGCCGAGGCGCCAACGGCGCAGCCGGCCCCTTCGGCCCGCTCGAGCAGTCGTGGCTGGCGCACGGCACGCCGCCTGCGCTGCGCACGCGCATGTTCAGCTTGAACTCAACGCTCGGCATGCTCGGCATGGCGCTCGGCGCGCTGCTCGGCGCGGCCCCTGCCTGGCTGCAACACTGGCTGCCTTCCGACTGGGCGTGGCGCAGCCTGTTCGTGCTGCCGCTGCTCGGCTCGGCCCTGGGTTTCGTCCTGCTTTTGCGCGCGCAGGATGCCCGCCCCGCTGCGGCCGAGTCTGCCATGAGCCGGCTGCATCCGATGCAACCCGCGGCCGATCGCAGCGCACAGCTTGCCCGTCAGCGCGAAAACGCCTTGCTGCTGCGACTGGCGCTGGTCAACGCGCTCAACGGCTTGGGCATCGGCATCGTCGCGCCGCTGATGGCGTATTGGTTCATGCTGCGCTTCGGCCACGGGCCGGCAAGTATCGGCCCGGCGCTAGCGGCGAGCTTCGTCGCTGCCGCCATCGGCGCGCAGCTCGCCTCGCTGCTTGCGCAGCGCATCGGCGCGGTGCGCGCAGTGGTGACGATGCGCGCCGCGGGCCTCGTCCTGCTGCTGCTGACTCCGCTCGCCCCGACGTTCTGGCTGGCGGCGACGTTCCACGCGCTGCGCGCCAGCGCCAACCAAGGCACGATCGGCGTGCGGCAGGCACTGAGCATGAGCCTGACCGCTGCCAACCGCCGCGGGCTGGCGGCAACGATCAACAATGTGTCGATCCAGATCCCCCGCGCCATCGGCCCGCTTCTCGGTGCGCTGCTGCTGCAGCGCGGCTGGCTGGTGGCGCCGTTTGTCGCCGCCGCGCTGCTGCAGGCCGCGTATTTGCTGCTCTACCACCGCTTTTTCCGCGCGGTCGAACCCACGCTGGCCGCGGATTGAGGCCAGCGCAGGCCGCGGCTAGCGCTTCTTCGGCGGGCCGATGTCGCCGAGCAGCTTGCCGTTGACGCGCGTGCCGTACAGGCTGAACTTGGTGTCGTGATACTTGGCGCGGGTGGCGGCCACGCTGCCGGCCCAGCGTGGGTCTTGCGGGCGCTCGTGCGCATCCATGAAGTAGGCCACGTCCCAGGCTTCCTGCGGGGTGAGGCTGTAGCTCATGCCGTACGGCATGTTCGCATAGATGAACTTGGCGGCGTTCTTGTAACTGCCCATCCCCGCGCCCCAGTTGAACGATTTGTCGCCCCACAGCGGCGGGAACACAGTCTGACCGTTGACATATTGCCCCTGACCATTCTGCGCATGGCAAATGGCGCACTTGGCCTCATAGACTTTCTGGCCACGCACGTAGTCGGGCGTCTGCGCCGGGTCGGGCAGGTTGGGGTAGCCCCTCCCCGGCACTTTTTCGTCCACCGGCAAGCCCTTGGCCAGCCAGTAGGAATACGACTCGAGCGCAACCAGCACTTCGCTGCCCAGCGGCGGCGCCTTGCCGTTCATACTGAAACGAAAGCACCCCTGCAGCCGCTCCTCGTAGGTGTTGACCTTCTTGTTCTTGCTGCGATACGCGGGGTAGCTGACATACGCTGCCCACAGCGGGGCCGACCCGGCCATGCGGCCGGCGTCGGTGTGGCAGTTGACGCAGCTCAGCGTGTTGCCGACGTAGGCCTTGGCGTACTTGGGGGTGTCGAGCATGATGTCGCGGCCAAGCTTGACCATCTTGCCGAATTCGTCGTCGGGAATGCTCGATTCAGGCGGGGGAGTGAACTTGGCGCCGGTGCCGACCGAGGCGTTGATTTCCGATTTGGGTGGCGCAGAAGGTGCATCGGCGGCGTGTGCGCCGCAGGCCATCAAGCCCATGGCCGACAGGCTGCAAGCCAGCAAGAATAGTTTGCGACCAGGCGCAGACCGGGATGCGGTGGGTCGCGCGGCAGTGGAGAAAATCGTCGTCATGGCGCGCTCCAGTTCAGGGTTTGACGGATGAGGACTTGCCCGGCATGAGCGGCTGCGCCGCCAGCCACTGCGCCACCGCCTGCGTCTGCGCATCAGTCATGCGCAGTGCCACGGTGTGCATCAACCCCAGCGGATCGCCGCGCCGGCTGCCGTCCTTCCAGGCCTTGATCTGCGCCTCGATGTATGCGGCAGACTGTCCGACCAGCGGCGGAAAGTTCTCGCCGACGCCCACACCCCCTGGGCCGTGACAGCGGTAGCAGGCCGGGATGCCTTTTTCCCAGTCGCCGCGCAGTGCGAGTCGCTCGCCCTCGGCGGCGACGGCACCAGTGGGCATCGGTGCGGGCTGGCCGCTGGGTTTGAGCTTGGCGTAGTAGTCGGCCAGCGCGGTGATCTGCGCCGCCGATAGCGGCTTGGCCATGCCGGCCATGACCGCGTTGTTGCGGGTGCCATCGGCAAAGTAGCGCAGCTGATCGGCGAGATAGGTGGCCGGCAGGCCTGCCAGCCTGGGATAGCCGGCTGCTGCATTACCCATGCCGTTGGCGCCGTGGCAAGCGGCACATGACGCAGCTTCGGGCGGTGCAGCCGCCCAGCTTGCTGGCCCGGCCAGCAGCAGCCCGCCCAAGATGGCCCACACCTGCGGGCGGCGCTTTGACAGAGATCGACGCATGACATGCTCCCAGTGAATACAGCTCTACGATATATTCATGCAGAATCATCGAAGAGGGTAAACCCTCTCAGGGTTCGACCGCAGTCTAGGGGCAAACCACTGTAAAAATCCAACGGATTGCGTCGATCAGCTTCAGAAACGATGTGAATGTTCCGACAAAATGTTTCGGCCCCGATCAGCCCAGAAACTTGCCCAGCAGCTGCTGCACGCTGCCCATCAGTTCGCCCTGCGCAGGAAGCTGTCCGTTAGGGGTCAGTTTGTCGACCAGCTCGGGCAGGGTCTGCGCCAGTTGGTCAGCCGCCTGGGCCGGCTGCACCCCGAGCTTGGCGGCCATGTCGTGCAGTACGCCACTGCCCAACACTTGCTGGATCTGCTCGGCGGACACGGGCAGATTGGCCCCTGTGCCCACCCAGGACTGCACCACATCGCCCAGCCCGCCCTGCTGGAATTTTTCGAGCAGGCCGCTGAGCCCGCCGCTGCTGCCCAGCAGCCCCGCCACTGCATGGACGACCGGGTTGTCTGCCGCTCCGGTCTGCGCCTGCTGGCCCTCCAGCAGCTGCCCCAATCCCCCCGCCACGCCATCGAACAGTCCCATGATCCTCTCCCGAAGTCAAAAACGCATGCAACATACCTGGGCCCCTTGACGCACAATTGCGCTTTGCTCGGCCTCGGCACGGCGAGCTTAAGGCCCGCGCGTGAATTTGCGCACGCATCGGTGCCGCGGACACCCTTTCCCCGGCAATTTTTACAGTCTCATGGACGCATCATCTGACCAAATCCACACCCTGATGGCCGACCTCGGCGCGCGCGCGCGTGCGGCCTCGCGCGACATGGCACGTGCCACCACGGCAGCAAAAAATCAGGCACTCACCGCGCTGGCCGCGGCGATTCGCGCCCACCGTCCGCAGCTGCAAGACGCCAATCTGCGCGACCTGCATGCCGCGCGGGAGGCCGGGCTCGAGACGGCCTTCGTCGATCGCCTGACGCTGAGCGACAAGGTGGTGGAGCAAATGGCGCAAAGCTGTGAACAGGTGGCCGCGCTGGCCGACCCGGTGGGCGAAATCGCGCATGTGCGCCGCCGCCCGTCGGGCATCAGCGTCGGGCAGATGCGCGTGCCGCTCGGGGTGTTCGGCATGATTTACGAAAGTCGCCCGAACGTGACCATCGAAGCGGCGTCGCTGGCGATCAAGTCCGGCAACGCGGTCATTCTGCGCGGCGGCTCGGAAGCCATCCACAGCAACCGCGCGCTGGCGGATCTGGTGGCGCAGGCGCTGGGCAGCGCGGGGCTGCCGGTCGATGCGGTGCAGCTCGTCCCCACCACCGACCGCGCCGCCGTGGGCGCGCTGATCACCATGCCGCAATATGTGGACCTGATCATTCCACGCGGCGGCAAGGGATTGATCGAGCGCATCAGCGCTGAAGCGCGGGTGCCCGTCATCAAGCACCTGGACGGCAACTGCCATGTGTATGTGGACAGCGGCGCCGACCTCGACATGGCCGTACGCGTGACCGAAAACGCCAAAACCCAGCGCTACAGCCCGTGCAACGCGGCCGAATCGTTGCTGGTTGCCGCTGACATCGCCCCGGAATTTCTCCCGCGCATCGGCGCGGTGTTCGTTCGCAAAGGGGTGGAGATGCGCTGCTGCCCGGCCAGCCGCGCGATCCTCTTGGCGGTACCAGGAGCCGCGCCACTGCTGCGCGAAGCCACCGAGGCGGACTGGGCGACCGAATACCTCGCCCCCATCATTTCGATCAAGCTGGTCGAGGACGTGAACGCCGCGATCGCCCACATCAACCGCTATGGGTCGGGGCATACCGATGCCATTCTCACGCGAGATCACCCGCGTGCGATGCAGTTCCTGCGCGAGGTCGATTCCTCCAGCGTGATGGTCAACGCCTCCACCCGGTTTGCCGACGGCTTCGAGTACGGCCTGGGCGCCGAAATCGGCATTTCCACCGACAAATTCCACGCCCGCGGGCCGGTCGGGCTAGAGGGGCTGACCAGCATGAAATGGGTCGTGCTGGGCAATGGCGAAATCCGCAGCTGACACACCGACATGACGCGCCCACAGATCGAGACCGCAGTCCTCACCCTGCCCACCCTGCTGCGCATCAATGCGGCCATCGGGGCGGGGTTTGGGCTGCTCAGCGCGCTGTTCACCGCCATTGTCAAATGGCGCGATTTCAACGCCTTGGAACTGCTGGCCATCCTGCCCGGAGCGGTGTTTTTCAACACCTTGGCGCTGCTGTTCGTGACCCTGGTGGGATACTGGCTATACCGCTGGCTTGCCGAGCGACAGCACTGGGGCCTGCATCATCTGCACACCCGGCACACCCACCCGCGCCACAAATCAAACTGACGCCCATTCGAGGAGACCCACATGAACCCACGCGACCGCATCCGCCTGCTCGGCGCCGGCCTCATCGGTCTGGGGGGTGCCCAGATTGCGCAGGCACAAACCCAGGGCCCGGTGCCCGCGAAGCAGATTTCCAGCGAGCCGTGGAAAGTGGTGATGCAGATCAGCGACAGCCTGGAGCAGGCTTACGAGGGGCTGATCAACATCCAGAACGTGCTCGAGCTCGATCCCAAGATGCGCTTTGTCGTCGTCGGCTACGGCAAGGCCATCCACTTCCTGCTCCACGGCACAAAAACGCCGCAGGGGGCGCTGTTTTCCGGGATGATCGGCGATCTGGCCAACCAGGGCGTGCAGTTCAAGGCCTGCAACAACACCCTGACCTATCTCAAGATTCCGCAAAGCGAACTGGTGCTCGAAGCCACCGTCGTGCCTGCCGGGGTGTACGAGCTGGTGAAACTCCAGTCCGAAGGCTGGTATTACATCAAACCCTGAAACACTCAGCCGCAACCTGCGCACGCTGCGCCATTTGACGGCGCGCAAATTTTTAGCCCGTCATGCAGGTTCTCCCGAATGTATCAAAACGATACATTTCGCTACTTTTTGCGTCAGATCAAAGACTGCGAATACGTTTCATCTCTGTCTTTCGATCGCCACGCGGTTCCCACCTAGGAGACATCGGATGATGCAGAAACTTTTGCTGACTTTCCTGCTGTGCGTCGCTGGCGTGGCGCAGGCGGCCACTCCCATGGTCACCCCAGCGCAGTCGCTGGCTGCCACTTGCTACAACTGCCACGGCCCCCAAGGCGTGTCGACCGCGGCCATTCCGTCGCTGGCTGGACGCTCGGCGGAGTCGATCGTTCAGACCATGTCGGAGTACAAGTCAGGCAAGCGCACCGGCACCATCATGCCGCAGATCGCCAAGGGCTACACCGACGATCAGATCAAGCTCATCGCCACCTATTTTTCGCAGCAAAAAAACTGAGGACGCCCATACCATGCAAACCCGTCGCAAATTCCTCGCCGGCGCCGCAACCGTGGGCGCCTTCGGACTCGCGCCCGTGCTGTCGGGCTGCGCCAGCACCACCCGCAGCGCCGCAGCCAAGGGCAAGGTGGTCATCGTCGGCGCTGGCTATGGCGGCGCCACCGCAGCCAAGTACATCCGCGAATGGTCGGGCAACACGGTCGAGGTCACCGTGGTCGAACCCGGAGATGCCTTCGTTTCCTGTCCCGTGTCGAATATGGTGATCGCCGGGGCCAAGTCGATCCAGGACATCACCGTGTCGTACGACGATCTGCGCCAGCGCCACGGTGTGAAGTGGATCAAGAGCACGGTCGAGAGCATCGATCCGGCCGCGCACACGGTCAAGCTCGCCAACGGCGACACCCTCAAGTACGACAAGCTCGTCGTCTCGCCCGGCGTCGAGCTGATGTTCGACACGGTCAAGGGCCTGAAAGAAGCGCAGGCCAGCGGCCGCATTCTGCAGGCGTGGAAGGCCGGGCCGGAGACGGTTGCGCTGCGCCAGCAGCTCGAGGCCATGCCCGACGGCGGCGTGTTCGCCATCGCCGTGCCGCCGGTGCCGTACCGCTGCCCGCCCGGGCCATACGAGCGTGCGACCATGGTTGCGGCGTACTTCAAAAAGCACAAACCCAAGTCGAAGGTGCTGATCTTCGACGCCAACGACAAGGTTCAGTCGAAAGAGCCGCTGTTCAAGAAGGCATGGGCCGAGCTGTATTCCGGAATGATCGAGTACATCCCCAACCGCAAGGCGGTGGGCGTGAACCCACAGTCGATGGAAATCGAGTTCGAGGTGGACGCTCCGGTCAAGGCTGATGTGCTCAATGTCATTCCGATGCAGCGCGCTGGCGTCATCGCGCAGAAAACCGGGCTGGCCAACATGAACGGCCGCTGGTGCGCGGTGGACTACCGCACCTTCGAGTCCGCGGTGCACAAGGACATCCATGTGCTGGGCGATGCCATCCAGATCGCGCCGCTGATGCCGAAATCCGGCCATATGGCCAACCAGCATGCCAAGGTCGCCGCCGCGGCGATCGTCGCCATGCTGTACGACCAGCCGGTCAACCCGCAGCCGGTGGTGATGAACACCTGCTACAGCATGGTCAGCTTCGACCGCGCAATCCACGTCGCCAGCGTCCATCAGTACAACGAGAAGGAAAAAACCTTCCTCACCGTGCCCGGATCGGGCGGCATCTCCTCCGGGCTGAGCGATGTCGAGGCCGCTTACGCCGAGGCCTGGGCCGCCAACATCTGGCGCGACTCGCTGGGCTGAAGCCGATTGCCCCGGCGCGCCACGGTCCCTTCCCGGATTGTGCGCAGCGCCGTTCGCAGGCATCATGAATGGGCCGATCGAATCGGCCTTTTTCAATGAACCCAAATTGTTCATTGGGGTTTGGAGGGCAGGCGGATGCAGCGGCGCGCCAGTTTGGGCCTGACTGAGAAGCTCA
>JBMFIE010000042.1:0-14324 GCA_049976465.1 Thiomonas sp.
GCAACCAAAATTTTGTCAATGAAGCCAAGCACTTAGCGGTGCTTGGCTTTTTTTGTTGTCTGCGCATTTGGGCACCGTGCCCATTTCGTGCCCACGGATTGGAGGTGACTCCTACGGTGATGACCTTCGGTTCACCGACTCAGCCGCGCATTGGGCACGGGACGATGTGTATTTTTCAACTGGTGTCATTCAAGCCTTGGCCGCAGCCTGTTGTGCGGCTTCGCGCTCCTGGAGCGTGCGCCACTGGATCTTGCCGGTTCCGGACTTGGGCAGGCTGTCGACGAACTCGACGAGGCGTGGGCTTTTGTAGGCAGCCATGTGGTGGTGCGCCCAGTCGATGATGTCCTGCTCGTTGACGCGTTCGCGTGCGCCGGGCTTGAGCACGACGAAGGCCTTGACCGTTTCGCCACGGTGCGCGTCTTTTGCCGCCACCACGCAAGCCTCGGCGATGTCGGGGTGCTGGTACATCAGCGTTTCCACCTCGGCTGGCCAGACCTTGTAGCCCGACGCGTTGATCATGCGCTTGAGCCGATCGACCATGAAAAAGTAGCCGTCCTCATCGACCCGCCCCAGATCGCCGGTGCGCAGAAAGCGCCTGCCGTCCAGGGTGATGAATGCCTCTGTCGTGGCCTGCGGTTGGTTCCAGTAGCCCTGCATGACCTGCGGCCCGTGGACGATGATCTCCCCCACCTCGCCTGCGGGCAGTTCCTGCTGGGTCTGCGGGTCGATGATGCGGGCATCGACATCGAACAGCGGCACGCCCAGGCATTGGCGCTTGGGGCGATGCGGCGGGTTGATGTGCGTGGGCGCCATGGTCTCGGTCATGCCGTAGCCCTCGATGTAGGTGATGCCGCACAGATCCTGCAGTTTCTTCGCCACGGCATCGGGCATCGCGGCACCGCCGCCGGTCATGTTCCACACGCTGGAGAGGTCATACTCGGCAATGCGTGGGTGCATCAGAAAGTCCACCACCATCGCGGCGATGGCCTGCCAGGTGCCTACCTGGTAGCGCTGCACGCAGTCGAGCGCAGCGTCGCGATCCCACCGCGGCAGCAGCACGAGGGTGTTGCCGTTGTAGAGCGAGGCATTCATGCCGCCCTGCATGCCAGTCACGTGAAAGAACGGCAGCACCGCCAGCGCCACCGTGTCCTTCGGCATGCGCAGCCATTCCACACCGCCCACGACGGTGCTCATCACGCTGCGGTGGGTGTGCATGCAGCCCTTGGGCCTGCCCGTCGTGCCCGAGGTATAGGGCATCACACAAAGATCGTCGGGGCTGGCCTTCAGCGGCGCCGGGGCGCGGCGCTGCGCGAGCATGTCCACCCATTGGGTCACCCCGGGCGCGGTGAGCGGCTCGCGCGGCGCAGCGACGAACGCGGGAACGGCGATGCGCGGTGTGGGGGAGATGTAGTCGCTGTAGGCCGCGACGATGATGTGGCGCAGGCGATCGGCCTCGGCACCCGGCCCGGGATCCAGCAAGGGCCGCATCTGCGCGAACAGTTCCTGGCCGACGAACGCCACGCGCGCGCCGCTGTCCTGAACGTAATGGGCCAGCTCGTGGGTCAGGTTCATCGGGTTGATCGGCACCACCACGGCTCCGGCGCGCAGGATGCCGTAATACGCCAGCACGAACTGCGGGCTGTTCTGCATGTCCAGCAGCACCCGGTCGCCGCGGCGCACGCCGCAATCCTGCTGCAAAAAGCCGGCAATCGCCTCGGCCTGGCGCTTGAACTCGGAGAAGGTCAGCGCCTGGTCGTAAAAAATCAAAAACGGCTTGTCCGGATAGCGCGCCGCCGACACCTCGACGTTGTGGAACAGATGGGTCTGCGGAATGGTCAGGTGCCGCGGCATTCCCTTGGGCCAGAACGCAAAGTGACGCGGGTTCATGGGCAGTCTCCTGTTGTGTCTGCGGTCGCGCCGCTGCGTGTCGAATTCCGACCTGAACCGCCGGTCAACGCAAAGGCGTGTGGCGCGCCAGCTCGAGGCGCGCGATCTGATCGCGATGCACCTCATCGGGCCCGTCGGCAAAGCGCAGGGTGCGGGCGCTGGCGTAGGCATAGGCCAGGCCGAAATCGTCGCTGACCCCGCCGCCGCCGTGTGCCTGCATCGCCCAGTCGATGACCTGACAGGCCATGTTCGGCGCCACCACCTTGATCATCGCGATCTCCTTGCGCGCTGCCTTGTTGCCTTCGCGGTCCATTTTGTCTGCCGCCGCGAGCACCAGCAGCCGCGCCTGGTCGATCAGCAGGCGGGCATTGGCGATGCGCTCGCGCGTGACGCCGTGGTCGGCAACCGGGCGGCCGAACGCGGTGCGCGACAGCGCCCGGCGGCACATGGCCTCGAGCGCGCGCTCGGCCAGACCGATGAGCCGCATGCAGTGGTGGATGCGCCCCGGGCCGAGGCGCCCCTGGGCAATCTCGAAACCCCGGCCTTCGCCCAGCAGCATGTTGGCCGCGGGCACGCGCACGTCGGTGAACGCGATGTCGGCGTGGCCATGCGGTGCGTCGTCGTAACCGAACACGGGCAAGTGGCGCAACACCTGCACGCCGGGCGTGTCCATCGGCACCAGGATCATCGATTGCTGGCGGTAGCGGTCCGGGTGATCGGGGTCGGTCTTGCCCATGAAGATCAGCACCTTGCAGCGCGGGTCGTTCGCCCCGGACGTCCACCATTTGCGGCCGTTGATCACATAGTGGTCGCCGTCGCGCCGGATGCTGGCCTGGATGTTGGTGGCATCGCTCGACGCCACATCGGGCTCGGTCATGGCAAAACCCGAGCGAATCTCGCCGCGCAACAGCGGCTCGAGCCACTGCGCCTTCTGCTCGGGGCTGCCATAGCGCTCGAGCACTTCCATATTGCCGGTGTCGGGCGCCGAGCAGTTGAACGCCTCGGGCGCAATCGGCGAGCGGCCCATGATCTCGCACAGCGGGGCGTATTCGAGGTTGCTGAGTCCGGCGCCATGCGCCGATTGCGGCAGAAACAGATTCCACAGCCCCGCGGCACGCGCCTTGGCCTTGAGGTCCTCCATCACCTGTGTCGGCTGCCAGGCGTTGCCCGCAGCACGGTGGGCCGCAACCTCGGCGGCGAACCGCGCTTCGCTGGGGTAGATCTCGGCGTCCATGAAGGCGGCGAGCCGCTGCTGCAGCGCGCGCACACGGTCGGAATAGGTGAAGTCCATGAAAAGTGCCTCGTGTTTGAGCCAAGGGTCAGCTGCCGAACACCCGCTGCACCTGCGCCCACGCCGCCTCGGCCAGCGGACGGGCGCGGCGGCCGGCCTCGAGCGCCTGGGCGCTCGAGGCATTGCCCTGCAGCGCCCGCGCCAGCACCCCTTGCAGGATCGCGGCCAGGCGAAACAGGTTGAAGGCCATGTAGAACTCCCAGGCTTCGCTAGGAATCGGCGCGCGCGCCGTGCGCTCGCAATACTGCGCGACGTAGTCGGCTTCGTTGGGAATGCCCAGCGCCTGCAGATCGCCGCCCACCAGTCCGCGGAACTGCCCGGGCTCGAGCCGCCAGGCCATGCAGTGATAGGCGAAGTCGGCAAGTGGATGCCCGATGGTGGACAGCTCCCAGTCGAGCACGGCGATCACGCGCGGCTCGGTGGGGTGGAACACCAGGTTGTCCAGGCGAAAGTCGCCATGCACGATCGCGGTCTCTTCCCCGGGCGGGATGTGCGCCGGCAGCCAGTCGATCAGCCGGTCCATGGCCTCGATGCGCTCGGTCTCGCTGGCGCGGTACTGCTGCGACCAGCGCGCCACCTGGCGGGCGATGTATTGCCCGGGCTTGCCGTAATCGCCCAGTCCCACGGCGCTGGGGTCGATGCGGTGCAGCGCGGCGATGGTCTGGTTCATCGCATCGAACAGCGCGCCGCGCTCGGCCGGAGCAAGGCCAGGCAGCTGCGGGTCCCAGAAAATGCGCCCCGCGACGAAGTCCATCACATAGAACGCCGTGCCGATCACCGCTTCGTCGGTGCACAGCACATGCGGGGCCGGCACCGCAAAGCCGGCCTGGTGCAAAGCCTGCATGACCCGGAACTCGCGATCGACCGCATGCGCCGAGGGCAGCAGCTTGCCCGGCGGCTTGCGCCGCAGCACATAGCGCGCGCCATCGGCACTGGTCAGCAGGTAGGTGGGGTTGGACTGCCCGCCCTGGAACTGCGCCACCTGCCACGGGCCGCGCGCAGCGGGCAGGTGGCCGCGCAGGTAGCGTTCGAGCGCGGCGACATCGAAGGCCAGCGCCGGGGAGACTTCGCGGGTGCCGGGCATCATGGCGTGTGCTCAGATCAGCTTGACCAGTTGCTTGCCGAAGTTCTGCCCCTTGAGCATGCCGATGAAGGCATCGGGCGCGTTCTCCAGCCCCTGCGCCACGCTCTCGCGCCAGCGCAGCCGCCCTGCTGCCACCAGACCCGCAAGCTCGCGCAGCGCCGCGGGCCACTGGTCCATGTGTTCGGACACGATGAAGCCCTGCAGTTTGAGCCGGTGGATCAGCACCGCGCGGAGGTTTTTCATGCAGTACGGGTCTGTGGTGTTGTAGTCGGCGATCATGCCGCACAGGGCTATGCGCGCAAACGCATTGGTGCGGGTCAGCAAGGTGTCGAAAATTTCGCCCCCGACGTTTTCGAACAGCGCGTCCACCCCGCCGGGCAGCGCCGCCTTGAGGTCGGCCTTGAGGTTGCCGGCCTTGTAGTCCACGCAGGCGTCGAAGCCCAGTTCTTCCACCACATAGCGGCACTTCTGCGCGCCGCCGGCCACGCCCACGACCCGGCATCCCTTGGCCTTGGCGAGTTGACCGACCACGCTGCCCACGGCGCCCGCGGCCGCAGTGACCACGACGGTCTCGCCCGCCTTGGGTTCACAGATGCGGTTGAGCCCATACCACGCGGTCACCCCGGGCATGCCTACCGGGCCCAGATAAGCGGACAGCGGCACCTGCCGGTCATCCACCTTCTGCAGCGCCCGCCCGGGCGCCACGCCGTAGAGCTGCCAGCCCAGCATGCCCAGGACCTTGTCGCCCGGCTGAAACTGCGGGTCGCGCGAGGCGATCACCTCGCCTGCGGTGCCCCCCACCATCACCGCGCCGAGCGCCACCGGCTCGGCGTAGGACTTGGCGTCCGACATGCGGCCGCGCATGTACGGGTCGAGCGACAGCCAATGATTGCGCACCAGCACCTCGCCGTCGCCCGGCGTCGGGATCGGGCTGCGCTCGAAGCGGAAATGGCGCGGCTCGACCCAGCCGGTGGGGCGCTCGGCGAGCACGCATTGCAGGTTTTGATCGTGCATTCGGGTTTCTCCAGAAAGTGTGGGGTCGCGCCATGCGTGCACGGCGCGACAGGTTCAGATCACGCTCGCCCCGCCGTCGACGGCGAGACATTGGCCGGTGACATGCCGTGATGCCTCGCTGGCGAAGAACACCACCGCGCCCATCAGATCCTGCTCGCCCCCGAGCCGCGCCAGCGGGGTGGCGCGCACGACTGTCTCGGCCATCGTTTCCAGCAGTCCGGCCGACATCTTGGACGGAAAGAATCCCGGCAGCAGGGCGTTGACCCGGATGCCATGCTGCCCCCATTCGGCTGCGAGCGCGCGGGTGAAATTGATCACCGCGCCCTTGGAGGTGTTGTAGGCGATGGTGCGCATCGGCAGCGGGTTGCCGCCCAGGCCAGCGATCGACGCGATGTTGATGATGCTGCCGCGGCGCTGCGCGATCATGCAGCGCCGGCCCACCTCGCGGCTGAGGAAGAACGGGGCGTCGACATTCAGGCGCATCACCTTGTCCCAGGCCGCGTCCGGGTAGTCCTCCGCCGGCGCACCCCAGGTCGCACCGGCGTTGTTCACCAGGATGTCGATGCTGCCCAGCGCGTCCTGCACGGCCTGCACCAGCGGGGCGATCGCCTCGCGCCGCGACAGATCGGCAGCGAAGACCTGCGCCTGCACCCCGCTGGCCTGCAGCCGGGCACGCGCCTGCTCGAGTTCGTCCGCCTTGCGCGCCACCAGCGCCAGCTTCGCGCCCATTTCCCCCAGCGCCTGCGCCATCTGCAGCCCAAGCCCACGCGAGCCGCCGGTGACCAGCGCGCTGCGCCCGGAAAGACTGAACAACTGCTCCACCGACATGACCGCTTCCTCCCGCGCGCCTTGCAAGGCCCGCTCAGCACACCTCGAACAGACCGGCTGCGCCCTGTCCGCCGCCGATGCACATGGTGACCACGACATACTTCACACCCCGGCGCTTGCCCTCGATCAGCGCATGCCCGACCAGCCGTGCGCCGGTGGCGCCATAGGGATGGCCCACTGCGATCGCCCCGCCGTTGACGTTCAGCCGCTCGTCGGGGATGCCCAGCCGGTCGCGGCAGTAGAGGACCTGCACGGCGAAGGCCTCGTTGAGTTCCCACAGCCCGATGTCCTCGACCTTCAGCCCGGCGCGCTGCAGCAGCCGCGGCACCGCGAACACCGGGCCGATGCCCATTTCGTCGGGCTCGCAGCCGGCCACGGCAAAGCCGCGAAACACCCCCAGCGGCGCGATGCCGCGCTGCTGGGCAAGCCGCGCGTCCATCACCACACAGGCCGAGGCGCCGTCGGAAAACTGGCTGGCGTTGCCGGCCGCGATCACCCCACCGGGCCGCGCCGGGCGAATGCGGCTGACTCCCTCCAGCGTGGTGTCGGGGCGGATCCCTTCGTCGGCGCGCAGCGTGACTTCGCGCATGACCATCTGACCCGTGGCCGGGTCGATCATCCCGGCGCGTACGGTGATCGGCACGATTTCCGCGTCGAACCGTCCCGCCTGCTGCGCGGCTGCGGCGCGCTGCTGGCTGCGCACGCCGTATTCATCCTGCGCCTGGCGCGAAATGCCGTAGCGCTGGGCAACGCACTCCGCAGTTTGCAGCATGGTCCAGTACAGCTCGGGCTTGTGCTGCTGCAGCCAAGGCTCGCGCAGCATGTGTTGGTTGGCGCGGTCGTTCTGCACGCAGGAAATGGACTCGACCCCGCCGGCCACCATCACCGGAACCCGGTCGACGAGCACGCGCTGCGCCGCCATGGCAATGGCCTGCAGTCCCGACGAACAGAAGCGGTTGATGGTGGCTCCGGCGGTGGTCACCGGCAGGCCGGCACGCAGCGCGATCTGTCGCGCGATATTGCCGCCCGAGGCGCCTTCGGGATAGGCGCAGCCGATGATGCAGTCTTCCACCTCCTCCGGGTCGATGCCCGCGCGCTGTACCGCGGCCTGCACCACATGCCCGCCCAGGGTCGCGCTGTGGGTGAGGTTGAGCGCGCCGCGCCAGGATTTGGCCAGCGCCGTGCGCGCGGTGGACACGATCACAGCATCGGTCATGGGCATGCTCCTCGGTTCGGTAGGTCTGCCATGATCGGCGTGTTTGCCTCGGTTTTGGGCGCAATGCGGCCAGGCGCGCGGCTCAGCCGGCGTTGAAGGTCTTGCCCCGCGCGGCCAGCTCGGCCAGCAGCGGCGCGGGTTGCCAGAACGCCGCATCGCCGCCGGGCTGGGCGGCGAACTGGCGCATGCGCCGCGCCACCATGAACAGCCCGACCTCGTCGGCATACCGCATCGGCCCGCCGCGCCAGGCCGGAAATCCGTAGCCCGCGAGGTAGACCATGTCGATGTCGGACGCGCGTTGCGCAATGCCCTCGGCCAGCAGCCGCGCGCCTTCGTTGACCAGCGCGTAGATGCAGCGGTCGACGATTTCGGTGTCGTCGATGGTGCGCGGTGTCACGCCGATCTCGCGGCGATAGTCTGCAATCAACGCATCCACTTCGGGGTCGGGCAGCGCGGTGCGGTTGCCCGCCGCGTAGCGATACCAACCCTTGCCGGTCTTCTGGCCGAAGCGCCCCTGCTCGCACAGCCGGTCGGCCAGTCGGGAGTACGGGACATTCGGTTTTTCCACATAGCGGCGCTTGCGGATGGCCCAGCCGATGTCGTTGCCGGCCAGGTCGCCCATGCGGAACGGGCCCATCGCCATGCCCCAGGCTTCGAGCGCGCGGTCCACCTGCTGCGGGCTGGCACCCTCCTCGACCAGAAAGGTGGCCATGCGTCCGTAATGTTCGAGCATGCGATTGCCGATGAAGCCATCGCACACCCCGGACACCACCGCGACCTTGCCGATGGTCTTGGCCAACTGCATCACCGTGGCCAGCACGTCGTTCGCGGTGGCCTTGCCGCGCACGACTTCGAGCAGCCGCATGACATGCGCCGGGCTGAAGAAATGCAGGCCGACCACGTCCTGCGCGCGCCCGGTGCAGGCGGCGAGGGCGTCCAGATCCAGCGTGGAGGTGTTGGAGGCCAGGATGGCGCCGGGCCTGGCGATCGCATCCAGCCGCTGGAACACCTCGCGCTTGACCTCCATGCTCTCGAACACGGCCTCGATCACCAGATCGCAATCGGCCAGCCGCGCGAAGTCCAGCGTGGGTTGCAGCAGGGCCATGCGCTGCTCCACCTGCTCGGGCCGGAGCCGGCCTTTCTGCGCCGAGTTGTCGTAGTTTTTGCGGATGGTGGCCACACCGCGGTCCAGCGCGTCCTGCTT
The DNA here is from genome assembly GCA_049976465.1 of Thiomonas sp. GTDB lineage: Bacteria > Pseudomonadota > Gammaproteobacteria > Burkholderiales > Burkholderiaceae_C > Thiomonas. Next base: position 8,525 of record JBMFIE010000042.1, read on the forward strand.
GGCCTCGACCAGGACGACGGGCAGGCCGGCGTTGAGAAAAGCCATGCTGATGCCGCCGCCCATGGTGCCCGCGCCAATCACGCCCACGCGGGCGATGCGGCGCGTGGGTGTTGGGTGGCACGTCGGCAACCTTGGACGCCGCGCGCTCGGCAAAAAACGCATGGCGCAGCGCGTGCGATTCGGGCGAGGCCATCAGCATCGCAAACAGCTTGCGCTCCTGCGCCATGCCGTCCTCGAAGGCGCGCAGCGCGCCCGCCACCGCCTCGACACACTGCAGCCGCGCGGGCTCGTGCGGGTATCGCGCCTGCACCGTCTGGCGTGTGAACTGCACGAAGGCCTCGGCATCGGCAGGATCGACCGTGCGGTCACGCACCTTGGGTGTCGGCTGTTCGGACGCAGCCAGGCGCCGCGCAACCTCGGCCGCCGCGCCGACCACATCGTCTTCCACCACCGCATCGAACAGCGCGGTGTGCGCCAACCGGCTGGCCGGCACCGGCTCGCCGGAAACGATCATGTTCATCGCCTGCTCCAGCCCCACCGCGCGCGGCAGGCGCTGGGTTCCGCCCGCGCCGGGCAGCAGGCCGAGCTTCACCTCGGGCAGCGCCACCCGCGCCGAGCCCAGGGCCACGCGGCCATGGCAGCCGAGCGCAAACTCCAGCGCACCGCCCATGCAGGTGCCGTTGATCGCGGCGACCACCGGTTTGGCGCAGCCTTCGGCCACGGCAATCACGTCGAGCAGATGCGGCGACGCCATCGCCTCGGGCCTGCCGAATTCGCGGATGTCGGCGCCGCCGGAAAACAGCGCCCCGGCGCCGGTGACCACGATGCCGACCACGCTCGGGTCGGCCGCAGCCGCGTCGATGGCCTCGACCAGCAGGCGGCGCTGCGCCCAGCCGAAGCCGTTGACCGGCGGGTTGTCGAGGGTGAGAACGGCGATGTCGCCCAGGCGCGCGGCGATGACACGGCTCATGCTGTCTCCTGGATGGAGCGGAACGCGGCGCGGGTTTTGTCTTGTCGCGCACGCGGCCCGTCTGATTCCATCTATTGTTCCGCAATGCAGAACTTTGTTTTGAATACGTTTGATCCTAGCCCGCCGCACGCGGGATGTAAAGCCGCGGCCGCGGCTCAGCGCGCGACCATTTCTTCGAGCCGACGCACCAGATCGAGCAGTCTGGGGCGGACCTCGCCGAGCAGAAACTCGGGCGCGAGCTGGAAAGCCGGGCCGCCACAGTTGATCGCCATCAGCGGCATGCCGCCGCCCGGGTCGAATCCCACGGCAATGGCGTTGACATCGGGCTGCCAGTCGCCGAACGAACAGGCCACCCCGAGGGTAGCCACCTCGTCGAGCGCCTGGTCGATGCCGCGCTTGAGCGCGGGCCACGCCAGTTCGTCGAGCGCGGCCAGATCATCGAAAATCGCGGCGCGTTCGCGCTCGCTGGCCACGGCCAGGTAGGCGCGCCCCATCGCCGTGGTGGCGATGGGAATGCGCGAGCCCACGTCCAGGCTCAGGGTCAGCGCCGAGGTGCTGCGGCAGTTCTCCACATAGATCATCGACAGCCGGTCGCGCGTGCCCAGCGACACCATGGCCTTGGAGGCATCGGCCAGTTCCTGCATCAGCGGCCGGGCCATCTGCCGGATGTCCATGCGCGCCAGTGCGGTGCTGCCGAGCGACAGCGTGGCCGTGCCGAGGCGGTACTTGCCGCTGGCCTCGTCCAGCGTGAGATAGCCCAGCTGCGTGAGTGTGTAGGTCAGCCGCGACACGGTGGACTTGGGCAGCTTGCAGCGCTGCGCGATGTCCAGATTGCCCAGCGCCTTGTCGCGGGCGCGAAAGCACGACAGCACCTCGAGCCCGCGCGCCAGCGCCGTGACGAACTGGCGATCGTCGTCGCGCGGTGCCGCGGCTTCGGCGGGCGCGGCCTGCTGCGATCGGGTTGGTCGGGTGCGGCGCAGATGCATTCGGTCGCTCCTTCGGCGAGGGGGGAGGGCGCGTGGAGCCCCAAACGCCCGGCCTTGACATGCGATCAGGCCGGGCAAACAATCGCAACCATATTCAACGGAACCGTGTTCCGCAATGCGGTTCTGTTCGCGAATCGACTTGAATCAAATTTTCAAATTCCGTGCGTGCTGCCGGTTCTCCGCGCGGTCGCGCAAACAAGCAAACAAGGCCTGACCGGCGACGCGTCGGCAACCGGGCAACCCGCAGGGGAAAGCGACTCCATGCAACGCACTCTCGATCTCACCCCCGAATACGCGGCGTTTCGCCGGGAGGTGCGCGACGTCGTGCGCGGCCAACTTCCGACCGACATCCGCCGCAAGGTGTTGCTGGGCCTGCGTCTGGGCAAGGAGGATTTTGTCCGCTGGCAGCGCATTCTCCACGCGCAGGGCTGGGGCGCGCCGAACTGGCCGAAGGAATACGGCGGCACCGGATGGAACACGGTGCAGCAGGCCATTTTCGACGAGGAATGCGCCCTGGCCGGGGCGCCGCGGCAGCAGCCGTTCGGGCTCAAGATGCTTGGCCCCGTGCTGATGGCCTTCGGCACGCCGGCACAGCGCGATGCGTTGCTGCCCGGCATCATCAGCGGCGATGTCTGGTGGTGCCAGGGCTACTCCGAGCCAGGCGCGGGCTCGGATCTGGCCTCGCTCAAGACCCGCGCGGTGCGCGACGGCGACGACTATGTGGTCACCGGCCAGAAGACCTGGACCACGCTGGCGCAGTACGCCGACCGGATGTTCTGCCTGGCGCGCACCGACCCTGCGGCCAAGCCGCAGCAGGGCATCTCGTTCCTGCTCATCGACCTGCACGCCCCCGGTGTGACGGTGCGCCCCATCATCACCCTCGACGGCGAGCACGAGGTCAACGAGGTCTGGCTCGACGCGGTGCGCGTGCCCGTCGCCAACCGCGTGGGCGAAGAGAACCAGGGCTGGACCATCGCCAAATATCTGCTCGGCCACGAGCGCGCCAACATCGCCGGGGTCGGCATCGCCAAGCGCGAACTGGCGCGGTTGCAGGCCCTGGCGCAGCGCACCAACAGGGATGGCAGCACGTTGCGCGACAACCTGCTGTTTCGCACCCGCGTGGCGCAACTCGAAATCGACCTTCTGGCGCTGGAGATCACGCAGCTGCGGCTGCTGCAACGCAACAGCCCGCCCGGGCCGGAAAGCTCGATGCTCAAAATACTGGGCAGCGAACTGCAGCAGCGCATTGCCGAGTTGCTCATGCACGCCGCCGGCCCGCGCGCACTGCCCTTCGGCCTGGACGAGACGGAAGGCGCCTTGGACGACGACACCCGGTCTGACGCGCAACTCGCCACGCAATACGCCAACTGGCGCAAGCTGTCGATCTATGGCGGCAGCAACGAGATTCAGAGAAACATCCTGGCGCGCGCGCTCGGACTGTGAGGAGAACGCCATGCAGTGGCAGCCCAGCGAGGAGCAAACCCAACTGGCCGACGCCTTGCAGCGTTTCATGCAGCGCGACGACGGGTTCGAGCGCCGCCGCGCCGTGGCGGCCGCAGGGGGTTTCAGCGCCGAGGTCTGGGCCATCCTGACGCAGATCGGCATTCCCGCGCTGCTGGTGCCGCAGGCGCAGGGCGGCCTGGGGGCCAGCGTGCTGGATGGCCTGCATGCTCTGCAGACCCTGGCGCCGGCCCTCCCGCTCGAACCCGTGTGCGCCAGTGCGCTGCTTGCCACGCAGCTGCTGGCTGGCTGCTCGCACAGCGTCGAGGCGCAAACATGGCTGGCCCGTCTTGCCGAGGGCCGCAGCATCGCCACGGCCGCGGTGTTCGAGCCCGACGCCGGCTTTGCCATGACGCAGCCGCAGACCCGAGCAGAGCGCACTGCAGACGGCTGGCGCCTCCACGGCATCAAGGCGCTGGCGCTGCAGGCGCAGTTCGCCGATGTGCTGCTCGTCTCGGCGCAGACACCGCAGGATCGCCTGGCCTGGTTCGCCGTTCCAGCTGGCATCCCGGGCCTTGGTCAGCGCGGCTACACCCTGTTCGATGGCCAGCGTGCTGCCGATGTCCTGCTCGAGGGGGTGGCGCTTGCCGCCCACGCGCGCATCGACCTTCCAGGCCAGGGACCGGCGCTTGCCGAGGACCTGCGCGCGCTGTGGCTGGCCGCGCTGTGCATGGAGGCCGTCGGTCTGCAGCAGGCCACGCTGGACGCCACCGTGGCCTATGTCAAAACCCGGCAGCAATTCGGCCAGCCCATCGGCCGCTTCCAGGTGCTGCAGCACCGCGTGGCGGACATGGGGATGGAACTGGAGCAGGCGCGCTCGATGGCACTGCTTGCCGCCCACGTCTGCACCGCGCGCGACGACCCGCAGCGCATGCCGCTGCTGGCTGCCTGCAAGGCGCGCGTGGGCCAGGCCTGCCGCTTCATTTCACAGCAAGCCGTGCAACTGCACGGCGGCATGGGCATGACCGACGCGATGCAGGTCAGCCATTGGTTCAAGCGCCTGACGGTCATCGAACTGTGGCTGGGCGACAGCGACGCCCATTTGCAGCAGGTGGCGGATGCGGGGGCACTGCACGCAACGGCGTGAACGGCACGCGAAAGGACACGCGATGCGATATTTCCAGGGCAAGGTTGCGGTCATCACGGGTGCTGCCGGTGGCATCGGACTGGCGCTGGCGCGGCAGGCCGCCGCGCGCGGCATGAAGATGGTGCTCAGCGACCTCGACGCCGACCGCTTGCAGCAGGCCGCAGCCGACCTCGGCCTCGGCCCGGACGCGCTCGTGCTGCATCCCGCCGATGTCAGCCGCGAGGCCGACATCGCCGCGCTGGCCGACACCAGCTTTTCCCGCTTTGGCGCGGTGCACTTGCTGTGCAACAACGCGGGCGTGGGCTACAGCCGCCTCACCACCGAGCACACCGCAGCCGACTGGGACTGGGTGCTGGGGGTGAACCTGATGAGCGTGGTGCACGGCATCCGCCATTTCGTGCCACGCATGCAACAGCAAACCGAGCCCAGCCATGTGGTGAACACCGCGTCCGCAGCAGGTCTGGTGTCCAGCCCGGGCATGGCGGCGTACAACGTCAGCAAGCACGGCGTGGTGACTCTGTCCGAGACGCTGTACGCCGAGCTGAGCGCGCAGCGCGCGCCGGTGGGCATCTCGGTGCTGTGCCCGGCCTGGGTGCCCACCGGCATTCACCAGAGCGCGCGCCACCGGCCGCCACGGTTCGGCACCGAGCCTGCGCTGTCGCCGCAATCGGCGGCGTATGCGCGCCGCATGGCGCAGGCGGTGCAATCGGGCAAGCTCACACCGGACGACATCGCCCGCCTCACCTTCGCCGCGGTGGAACAGGGGCAGTTCTACATCCTGCCGCATCGCAAAATCCTGCAGGCCGTGGAACTGCGCTGCCAGGACATGCTGCTGGGCCGCAACCCCACGCCGATCGAGCCGCCGTCGGCCCCGCCGGAAACCGGTTCGTCGAAGGACACCCCATGAAAGCTCTGCTCTGCACCCGCTTTGGCCCGATCGACGCCCTTGAGCTGTGCGACGCACCCGACCCGGCACCGGCCCCCGGCGAGGTTGTCATCGCGGTGCAGGCCTGCGCGCTGAATTTCCCCGATGCGCTCATCGTCCAGGGGCTGTACCAGACCAAACCCGCGCTGCCGTTTGCGCCCGGTGCCGAATTCTCGGGCGTCGTGCAGCAAGTGGGCGCCGGGGTGACGGGGTACCGACCGGGCGACGCCGTCATCGCCTTTGCCGGTCATGGCGGGCTGGCCGAGCGCTGCGCAGTGGATGCGCGCCGCGTCATGCCCTTGCCCGAGGGCATGACCTTCGAACAAGGCGCG
>JBMFIE010000043.1:0-13798 GCA_049976465.1 Thiomonas sp.
GCTGGCCGGCGACCGCGATCCGGCGGAAATCCTCGCCAGCATCGACCGCGGGCTGTACGCAGTGAACTTCGGCGGCGGGCAGGTGGACATCACCAGCGGCAAGTTCGTGTTTTCCGCCAGCGAAGCCTGGTGGGTGGAAAAGGGCAAGCCGCTGTACCCGGTCAAGGGCGCCACGCTGATCGGCAACGGCCCCGACGCGCTCACCCGGGTGAGCATGATCGGCAATGACCTGCGGCTGGACAGCGGCGTGGGCACCTGCGGCAAGGAAGGCCAGAGCGTGCCGGTCGGCGTGGGACAGCCCACGCTGCGCATCGACCGCATGACCGTGGGCGGCACGGGCTGAGCCTCCTGAGGCCGGCTCACACCACCTTCAGCCCTTTCAGCTCGGGCTTGGGGTCGGGCGGACGGACATCGAGTTTTTCCAGCGCCCGCAGCACCAGCCGCGCGACGATCAGGTTGCGCACCGGCTTGCGATCTGCCGGCACCACATACCACGGCGCCTGTGCGGTGGACGTGGCCTGCAGCGCCTGGCTGTAGGCGGACTGATACGCGCCCCAGTACTGCCGTTCCTGCAGATCGGATGGGTCGAACTTCCAGTTTTTCAGCGGGTTGTCGATGCGCTCCTGCAAGCGCTGGCGCTGCTCGTCGAAGCTCAGATGCAGGAAGCACTTGACGATGGCGGTTCCCGTTTCGGCCAGCATCTGCTCGAAATCGGTGATCTGCCGCAGGTAGCGCTTCATCTCGCCGTTCTTGATTTCGCCATGCACCCGGCGGATGACCGGCTCCTCGTAGTGGCTGCGGTTGAACACGCCGATGCAGCCCAGCGGCGGCACCTGCGCATGCACCCGCCACAGATAGTCGTGGCGGCGCTCCTGCGGCGTGGGCACGCTGAACGACGCAGCGCGGATGCCCAGCGGATTGACCCCGGTGAACACCGCCTTGGTCGTGCTGTCCTTGCCTGCGGAGTCCATACCCTGCAGCACCACCAGCAGCGCACGCTCGCGACGGGTGAACATCAGATCCTGGATGTTGCCGATTTGCGTGCGCAGGCCGGAGAGTTCGTCTTCGATGTCCTGTCTGGACGGATCGCCGGGCAGGTCGAGCTGGGTCTGGCGGTCTTTCAGATCGAGCGGTTTGCCCGGCTCCACCAGCAGGCTGCGCAGATCAGTGAGTGTGGTCATGGATGTCAACGGGCGTGCCAACGCAGGCATCCGCCAAGCATACCCCGGCGGCGCGCAAGAAACTGTCGGTATGCTATGCAACCGTTGTTTGCAACCCTTTTGGAGATGTTCCCATGCGCCGCTGGCTATCTTTCGTGTTGCTCTGTCTTGCGCTGCTGAATCTGGGCGGCTGTGGCTACAACGCGCTGCAAGCCGCGGATGAACAGGTCAAGGCCAGTTGGGCCGAAGTGCTCAACCAGTACCAGCGCCGCGCCGATCTGGTGCCCAATCTGGTGAACGTGGTCAAGGGCTATGCCGCGCATGAAAAGGATGTGCTCACCCAGGTGACCGAAGCACGCGCCAAGGTCGGTCAGATCCAGGCCACGCCCGAGCTCATCAACGATCCGGCCGCGTTCGAGAAATTCCAGCAGGCACAGGCGCAGATGACCAGCGCGCTCTCGCGCCTGATCGCGGTGTCGGAAAACTATCCGCAGCTCAAGGCCGACGGCGTATTCCGTGATCTGCAGGCGCAGCTCGAGGGCACCGAAAACCGCATCGCCGTGGCCCGCATGCGCTACATCCAGGCGGTGCAGAACTACAACAATCTGGTGCGGCAGTTCCCGAGCAACCTCACCGCCATGGCCACCGGCATGAAGGTCAAGCCCAGCTTTACCGTGACCGATGAAAAGGCCATCTCCGTCCCCCCCAAGGTGGACTTCGGCAGCGCATCCCCTGCCGCTGCCGCGTCGAAATAGGGCATGCGCCTGCTGCGCACCCCTTGGCGCTGCTGGCTGCTGGCGGCAGCACTGCTGTGTGGCCTGACGGCCGGCGCGCAGACGACGCTGGCACCCATTCCTGCGCTGACCGCGCCGGTGACCGACCTGACCGGCACGCTGAGCGCACAGCAGGTGGCCGCGCTCGACCAGGAGTTGCGTGACTTTGCCGCGCGCAAGGGCAGCCAGATCGCGGTGCTGATCGTGCCCACCACCGCGCCGGAGACGATCGAGCAATACAGCATCCGTGTGGTGGACGCCTGGAAACTCGGGCGCAAAGGCGTGGACGACGGCGTGCTGCTGCTGGTCGCCAAAAACGACCGCAAGTTGCGCATCGAAGTGGGCTACGGCCTGGAAGGCGTGATTCCCGACGCGATCGCCAAGCGCATCATCAGCGAGACCATCGCGCCGCGCTTCAAGGAGGGGGACTATTTCGGCGGGATCCAGGCCGGGGTCGAGAGTATCGCCCGACTCATCGACGGCGAGGCGCTGCCGCCGCCGAAGGCGCCCAATCCGTCTGCGGACCCCAACGCGTCGCTGGTGACCGCGATATTCCTGCTGGTTGCCGCAATCGCCATCGGCTCGGCGCTGCGTGCAGCGCTGGGCCGTGTGGTCGGCTCCGGACTGGCTGGGCTGGTGGCCGGGGTCGTGGGCTGGTGGCTGGTCGGTTCGTTGCTGCTGGGCATCGGCATGGGTCTTGCCGCTTTCATTGCGGTGTTCAGCGGCATACGCCTGGGCGGGGGGGCTGGTGGCTTGGGCGGCGGCTTCGGTGGAGGCGGTTTTGATACCGACTCCGATGGCTACAGCGGTGACGGCGGCAGCTTTGGTGGGGGCGGCGCTTCGGGAGAGTGGTAGCCATGCGGATCAAGCGACTGATTCGTCACCTCAACTTCATGCCATGGCAGCTGCGTCGAGCCTTTCCGCGCCGCACGCAACGGGCCATTGCCGAGGCGGTCGCGCATGCGGAACGTCAGCACGGCGGGGAAATCCGCTTTGTGGTGGAGGGTGCGCTCAGCATTGCAGAACTCTGGCGCGATGTTTCTCCCCGCCAACGCGCCATCGAGGTGTTTTCCCAGCTGCGGGTGTGGGACACCGAGCACAACGACGGAGTCCTGATCTATCTGCTGCTGGCCGACCGCGCGGTGGAAATCGTCGCCGACCGCGGCATCGCCCGTCGGGTGGAGCAAGCGGCCTGGGAACGGGTCTGCCGCGGCATGGAAGCGCTATTGCGGCAAGGCCGGTTCCAGGACGCGGCGCTGCAGGGCATCGCGGACGTGAGCGCACTGCTGGCGCAGCATACCCCGCCGCGGCCCGAGGCGGACAAGCGCAACGAGCTGCCGGACTGGCCGGTGGTGCTGCGGCGGTGAGCGCCCGGAAGTTGTGAATGAATCGGGCAGGGTGAGCGGGCGCGAAGGGTTTGTGCGCAACTTCTCAGGGCAGCAAGCCTTTGAACAATCCGGGGGCGGTGCGCTGCTTCGCCTCGGCCGGCGAAGGCGCGCGCTGCTTGCGCAGCGTCTCCTGCAGGCTGTTTTTGAGTGCCTGACGCGGCACCTGAGCGCCGGCCTGCGCCCACAGCACGGTGCCGTCCGGCTGGGCAAAGCGGCCGCTGAGCCGAACCGGCACGGTCACCGCGCGCAGCGGTGCAAGTTCCGCGCCGAACTTTCCTTGCAGTGGGCCGGCCACGGTGGGCAGGAGTAGCCAGTCCATGCGCTGCGCGGGCAGGTCGAACCAGCCTTCGCCTGACACCCGCAGCGGCGGCGCCTGCACCGACAGGTCGGCACTCTGTGCCACGCCGTCCTGCAGCGCAAACGACACGCCCAGGGTGGCGAAGTCGGTCCGCTCTCCCGGGATGATGCCGAACCGCGCGTTGCGGCGCGCGGCCAGCTCGGTGCGGACGTGGCGCAGCAGTTGCCCCAGATCGAAGCCTTTGAGCGCGCCGTCGCGCATGTCTAGCCGCGCCTTGCCCGACAGGCTGGCGATCAGCGCCTGCAGGGTCTTGCCTTGCGCTGTGAGATCCAGCGTCCAGCCCGCCTTGCCGAGCAAAAAGTCCCTGCCCGTCAAGGTCTGCACGATGGGCTGCACGCTGACGTCGCGCGCGGTCTGGTGCAGGGTGAAACGCCGGCTCGCCAGATCGACCTGCAACGAGGTGCCGAGTGTGCCGCCCAAACACTGCGCGCTCAGCGGCTGCAAGGTCAGTCGCGTGCGGTCGCTGCCGAGCGTGCCCTGCAGCGCGTTGCATTGCAGCTGCCTAAACAGCAGAGTGCCGATCTTGAACTGCAGGTTCAGCGCAAGGTTCTCGAATGCAGACAGATCGACCGGTGTTTGCGCCGGCGCCCGGGGCTGTGCCCCGCCTGCCGCGGCTGGCGGCAGCCAGTCGTCGAGGCGGATGCGGTCGGCGTTCAGGTCGAGCTTGAGCGCCGCAGGCGGTGACCAGTTGCCCGCCGCCTTGACCGCGCTGCCGTCCACCATGCCTTGCAGCTGGAACTGCGCCGTGGCTGCGGCCGCGCCAGCCGCCGCGGCGTACTGCGCGGTGCCCCGCAGCGCCAGGTTGTGCGCGCCAGCCGTGGTGGAGGCGAGCTGTGCGGTGAGCGCCAGCGCCGGCAGATCGACACGCCATTGCGCCAGGTCGAGCTGCAGCGGCGAGGCCGCGGTGAGCTGCAGCGCACCGGCCTGACCCGCAGCGCCATGCCGCCACTGCAGCTGCGCCGCGGGGATGCGCAAAGCGCTCCAGCTGCCGCGCGCCTCGGCGGTGCCGAACTGGGCCTCGATTCCGGGCAGTTGCAATGTGGCATGCAGCGTGCCGAGGCGCAGCGCGTCGCCGTCGCGTTCGAGCAGCGGCAGGCTGGCCTGTGCGTGCATCACCCCGTCGCCGCTGCGCCCGGTGGTCTGCATCTGCCACTGCTGCAGGCGCACCGACAGCGTCGGTCGGGTGATCAGCAGCAGACGCGCAAGATCGATGCGGCTATGCAGGCCCTTCAGGCCCAGGCCGTCCCCCTGCAAGGACAGGTTCAGGTCGGACAGCGCTACGCTGTGCTGCGCGGGATCGGTCTGCAGCTTGCCGCGCAGATCGACGCGGGCCACCAGCGCCGGCCGGGCGAAGCGGGCGCTCGCGCCTAGACGCAAGCTGCCCGGACTACCGCCATCGAGCCCGGAGAGCTCCAGATCCAGCGCGGACAGTGCACCATGCACCTGCGCCTTGTCATCGTCATAGATCAGTGCGCCCTGCTCGACCTGCAGGCGATGCACCGACAGGCCCAGCGGACTGCGCGGCGCCGCGTCGGGCCGATCGCTGGGCAGCAGGTCGGCAAAATTGAACTGGCCCTGCGCGTTGCGCAGCACGTGGACCTGCGGTCTGACCATCACGACTCGGTCGACCACCAGCTTGCGGTGCAGCAGCGCCATCCAGTCCAGGTGCAGCCGCAGATCGTCCGCGCGGGCGAACACTGCATTCGAGTCGCGCTCGCTCAAGGTGAACGGCCCGGTGCGCAGGGTCAGCGGCGGAAATAGCTGCAGCGCGATGTTGCCGGGCAAGGCCAGGGTGCGGTGCTCACGCTCCTTGACCACCTGGATCAGCATGGCCTTGTACTGGTTGGGATCGAAGGTCAGCAGCAGGATGCTCAAGCCGCCCACCACCAGGATGATCGCGGCCAGCACCGCCGCGACCAGCGCCTTGAACAGCCGGGCCAGCCAGTGCCTGTACGGCACCGAGCCTGGCGGCTGCGGCGCGGTCAGCTCAGGCATGGTGCAAGCGCGTGCCGCAGGGAAAATCGCGCGGCGGCACAATGTGGTGTTTGGGGGCGGACATGGTTGCCGATTCTAGGCAGCTTGTCCGACACTCCAGCATCGCTTCTGCGGCGCGGCGCGCTGCACCCCATCATGTCCACTCCGTCCTCTTGTGAGCTCTTGATCCTCGGCGGCGGCCTCGTCGGCAAAGCCTGCGCGCTGGCCCTGGCCCAAACCGGGCAGCATCTCACCCTCCTGGGCGCGCAGCCGGTCCAATCTTCCCTGCCGCCCGATCGCTACACCCGACGGCTGTATGCGCTGAACGCGGCCTCGCGGCAATTGCTCGAACAGCTGCGGGTGTGGCCGCAGATTCCACCCGAGCGCGTGCAGCCGGTGCAGGCCATGCGCATCCGCGCCGACGGCGCGCAGCTGGACTTTCAGGCCCGCGAGACCGGGGCCGAGGCGCTGGCGTGGATCGTCGAGTCCGACGCGATCGAGGCCGCGCTCGACCTGGCGCTGCGCTTCGAGCGCCGGGTGCAGATCGACCCTGCGCAGGCCGCACGTCTGACCCGCAGCGCCGACCGCCCCGGCTGGCAGGTACAGACCACCGACGGGCGCAGCCTGCAGGCCGCGCTGCTCATCGGTGCCGACGGCGAACACAGCCAGGCGCGCAAAGCCGCTGGCATCCCGATGGACGTGCACGACTACATGCAGCGCGGTGTGGTGGCCAACTTCGTCTGCGCCGCGCCGCACGAGGGTGTGGCCTTTCAGACCTTTGCCGACGGCGGGGTGATCGCCTTGCTGCCGCTCGCCCCGCTGCAGGGCCGCGACATGGTGTCGCTGGTGTGGTCTGCGCCCGAGGCGCTGGCGCAGGAACTGCTCGCGCTGCCGCCGGAGGGCCTCGCGCGCCGGATCGGCGCCCATCTTCCGGCGCTGCGGGCGCAGCATCTCGGGCCGCTGCAGCCCACTGGCGAGGCCAGCGCCTGGCGGCTGCAGCGCCAGCTCGCCCGCCGCACCGTGGCCGACGATCTGGTGCTGATCGGCGACGCCGCGCACCGCATCCACCCCCTGGCAGGGCAAGGACTGAACCTCGGCTTGCAGGATGTGCAGGTGCTGGCGCACACCCTGCAGCAGCGCCCGGCAGAACAGCCCATCAACGATCCGCGGCTGCTGCGGCGGTATGCCCGCGCCCGCGCGGAACAGGTGCTGGCGCTGGCCACCGCGACCGACGCACTGGCCCGGCTGTACGCCGCGCGCAGCCCGGTGCCCGCACCGCTGCGCGCCCTGGGCCTGCACGCGGCCAATGCCCTGCTGCCGCTCAAGCAACTGCTCAGCCGCTATGCTTCCGGGCTTCCCTACTGTGTCTGACGCGCCGCGCGCGCCGCCTTCATGAACCGTCCGCCCTTATCCCCCGTGCTGCGCCTGCTGCGTCTGGCCGCAGTCTGCCTGCTCACCCTGTCCACCGCCGCCCTGGCGCAAACCCCGGCGGAAGTCCGCGCCGCCCTCCAAAAGGTCATGCCCGGCCTGCCCGCCGATGCCAAGATCATCAAGACGCCGTATGCCGGGCTGTATGAGGTGGACATCGGCAACAAGCTGTTCTACACCGACGCCAATGCGAGCTTTTTGTTTGCTGGCGAGATTTTCGACACCAAGACCCAGGTCAATGTCACCAAGGCGCGCATCGACGAGCTGCGCCGGGTGAACTGGAAAGACCTGCCGTTCAAGGACTCTTTCCCGCTGGTGTTCGGCAACGGCAAGAGGCAGATCGCGATTTTCGAAGACCCGTACTGCCCGTTCTGCCACCAGATGGAGGCCACGCTGAAGAAAATGAGCAATGTCACGCTGCACGTGTTCGTCGTGCCCATCATCCGCCGCGAATCGATGCAGCAGGCCCGTGACATCTGGTGCGCCCCCAACCGCAGCAAGGCCTGGCTGGCATGGATGGAAGATCAGGTGCAGCCGCCCAAGGCCGCAGCCAACTGCGTCGATCCGCTCAAGGCCAATATCGCCCTGGCCGACAGGCTGGGCATTTCCTCCACCCCCACGCTGATTTTCATGGACGGCAGCCGCATGGAAGGCGCTCTGCCGCAGGAGGAAGTAGAAAAACGCCTGGCTGCGGTCAAATGACCCGCTGATGAACGCGCCAGCACCGCCCCCCATCGAAGACCTCTCCACCACCCTGGTGGATGGCGAAACCAGCCGGATCAACGCTGCGCTGCTGCAGCACGCCACCCGCCTGGTCGATAGCCCCGGCGGCAACACCGTGCTGCAGCGTTTGTGCGAAGCGCTGGTGGCCGCCAGCCCGCACATCCGGCTGGCCTGGATCTGGATCGGCTCGCCGCAGGCGCAGGAAATCCGACCGCAGATCTACGCCGGTCCGGCCAGCGATTACGCACATCAACTGCGCATCAATCGCAACTGGCTCACGCGCAAGGGGCCGGTCTTTCAGGCCATGTTGCAGCGCGAGATCGCCTGGATGCGCATCAGCCGCCTGTCGCTCTACCGCCCGTGGCGCGTGGCGGCGCGGCGTCATGGCTTTGGCGAGGCCATTGCCATGCGGCTCGACGATCTGCCAGCAGACCAGATCGGCTTGGTCGTGTTCTACGCCGACCAACCCGACTACTTCGAGCGCGTCGGCCTGGCACCGTTTCGCGCCTTCGTCGATCTGGCCCGCGCTGCGCTGCGCCAGTCGCACACCCTCGAGCAGCTCGAACGCGCGGTGCGTCACGATGCGCTCACCGGCCTGCTCAACCGCTACGGCATGCGCGAGGTGCTCGACGATGCGCTGGCGCGCGCGAGAGAGCTCGGCGAACCGTTCGGTCTGATCCTGCTCGACCTCGACCGCTTCAAGCTGCTCAACGACTCGTACGGCCACCCGGCAGGCGACAGCGCGCTGGTGCATCTGGCGCGGGTGTTGCGCGACAGCCTGCGCGAAGTCGACCGCATCGGCCGCTGGGGTGGCGAGGAGTTTCTGGTGCTGCTGCCACGAGTGGGTCTGGACGGCGCGATCCAGACCGCCGAGCGTCTGCGCGAGCGCATCGCGGCTCGGCCGCTGCAGCTCGGCCAGCGGCAGATTGCGCTGACCGCTAGCTTTGGCGCCATCGCCTGGCAAACCCCCCACGACAGCGTCGATCGGCTGCTGGCGCAGCTCGACTCGCTGCTCTACGACGCCAAGCGCAGCGGACGCAACACGGTGCGCTCACCGCTGGATGCGCAAAGCGGCGTGCTCAGCCTGGGCGCGCGGCTGCAGGACGCCCTGTCCGAGGGCCGGCTGCGCGTGGCCTACCAGCCGCTGATCGACCTGCAGCACGGCGCAGTGATCGGTTACGAGGCGCTGGCGCGCCTGATCGCCGAGGATGGCAAGATCGAACCGGCCGGCCGCTTCATCGAGGCAGCGCACCGGCTGCGGCTCGAGCACCGTATCGACAGCGTAGTGATCGAGCAGGCACTGACACACTGCGCCCAGGTCAACGCCGACACCGCAGCATGCCAGTCGATCCGGCATCTGCTGAACTGCTCGGCCGACTTCCTCAGCCGCAAAGACTGCGTCGACCGCCTGCTCGGTCTGGCGCACGCGCACTGCGCCGCCTGCCGGCATCATCGCCCGGGCGAACTGCCGGTGATCATCGAAATCACCGAGCGCCAGTTGCTGCAGGACCGCAAGGCCACGCTAGCGCAGCTTCAAGCGCTGCTCGATGTCGGCTTCGAGCTGGCGATCGACGATTTCGGCAGCGGCTACTCCTCCTTCCTCTACCTGCTCGACCTGCCGGTGCGCTACCTCAAAATCGAAATGGCGCTGGTGCAGCGCGCGCAAGCCGACCCGCGCGCGCTGACCATGATCCGCAGCATCCAGTCGATGGCGCATGATCTCGGCATCCGCACCATCGCCGAGGGCATCGAAACCGAGGCCCAGGCCGCGCAGATGCGCGACATCGGCATCGATTGGGGGCAAGGCTTTCTCTGGGGCAAACCTGCGCTCGAAGACTCAGCGCCGCGCCGCCCGTTGCCGATCGAGGCAGGCTGACCGCAGCAGCGCCGGCGTGTGCGGGAAGCTGGCAGACAAAGGCGCCCCTCGCGGGATCAACCGTCCCCCAGCACCCAGCGCCAGGTCAGATACACCACCATCCCGGCAGCGATCGCCGGCAGCAGCCGACGTGTGCGCAGCGCCACCGCAGCACTGGCCAGCGCGCCGGCCAGCCCGGGATTGCGCCAGCTCAGATCCCAGTGCTGTCCGTCGGGCAGCAGCACCATCGGCACGACGAGCGCGGTCAGCACCGCGACAGGCACATGCCGCAGCGCCTGTCGCACGCGCGGGGGAAATGCAAACCGCCCGCCCAGTGCGAGCAAGGTGTAGCGAATCGCGAAAGTCACCGCCGCCATGCCGAGGATGACCATCGCGTTTGCTGCGCTCATGTCCGCCCTCCTGCGCTGGCGCGCACATCCCGCCACACCCCCACCAGCACCCCGGCCAGCGCCGCCAGCAACAGCCCGAGCTGATACGGCAGACCGTGCGCGAGCAGTGCAACCACCGCCGCGGTGAGCGCCACCGCGATACGCGGCGGGTCGCTCTCGCCTTCGGCCGGCGGGCGGCGACGGGAAGGCGGGCCGGTGTCGACGCTGCACTCATCTTGCGCGTCGGCCGCGCGTCGCTTGGAGAACTGCAGTGCGACGATGCCGACGAAGGTCGCTACCAGCGCAAACTGCAGCCCCAGACGGGTCAGCGCGCGCCAGCAGCGGTCCAGCCCAGCCAGCTCGCATACATGGCCGCACCCGAACCCGCGGTGTACCAGTGGCGCCAGGGCGAGCCGTCGTCCGGCACGTAGCGGTGATGCACCACGGCGTAGGTTTCATCGGTCAGCCAGAACCCGAGCAGCACCCGCCAGCGCTGCGGCAGCCGCGCCATGCCCTGCTGCAGGCTCGCGGCATAGAGCAAATGGCGCAGGTTGACCACCAGGGTGGTGAACACCACGACGGCGCCACCCGCGCCGCCACTGAGCAGACCGAGGGCGATGAATTGTGCCGACCCGGCGAACACCAGCGCCGACATCGCCAGCGCGCCGGCCACCCCCAGCGGACTGGCCGCCGCCAGCGCCCCGAAGATCAAGCCAAACGGCGCGGCGCCGAGCAGCAGCGGCACGGTATCGCGCGCGCCGTGGACGAATTCGGTGCGACGCCCTGCCGCCGCAAAAAACGATGAAAAAGCCATACGCGCAGCCTACGCGCCGGGCTGCGTCTGGTCTTGAACATTCTTGCGCGACGGATAACCGCCGGGCGTGACGCCGAACGCACGCTTGAACAGCCGGTGCAGATGCGACTGGTCGGCAAACCCCAGGATGGCGGCGACCTCGGCCGGCGGCTGTCCGCTGCGTAGCAGCCGCTTGGCCTGCGCCAGCCGCCACTGGTTGCGCCAGGCATGCGGCGGCAGGCCGACCGTGCGCGAAAACACGCGGTTGAGGTGCCAGGGGCTCAGCCCGACCGCGCATGCCAGATCGTGCAGCCGCAATGCCGCGGTCAGATCGGCGCGCAGCAGGTCCTGCACCTTGCGCACCGCGGCGTCCTCACGCCCGATGCGCGGCAGGCGGGCGCCGCCAGCGCGCAGCAAAGGCGTCATCGCCGCACGCCAAGCGCTGGCACGCTCGAGCGCATCGTGACTGTGCAGCAGCACACCGTGCAGCGCGCGCAGGGCCGAAAACAGCGACGCATCACCGAGCACCACGCGGTCGAACACCGGCGCGCGGGGCTCGCTGTCGTGCAGCTCGGCCGCCAGCGCGGCAAGCAGCGCCGGCGCCGGGTAGAACACGCGGCAGCTCCAGCCCTGCTCGCTGCCGCGCTCGCCATCATGCACCTCACCCGGCGGAATCACTACCACCGAGCCTGCTGGTGCTTCGAAGCGCGCCGCGCCGCAACGAAAACGCTCGACCCCGTGCTCGATCAGCGCGATCGCGTAGGTCTGGTGCAGATGCGGCGTGTAGCGATGCGACCAGAATCGCGCGGTGAGCAGCTCCATGTCGGCAAAGTCTGCCGCCAGGCGCATCTGCGCAAACTCGACGCCTGCGGGCGATACCCGAGCGGTTTGCACTGGTTGTGCTTGTCGCGTCATGTCGGACGGCGTAAAAAGGGTCGTATGGGGACGGCCTGATCGAGGAGACTGCAATGCAACTGGCTGATCTGGAACCGGCAGATTCTCGCCAACTCGCGCAAGACCTGCTTGCGGCCGACGCGCTGGTGCAGCGCTGCTGCGATGCGGAACTGCTCAGTGGCTCGCAGCACGACCTGCCTTTGCTGCAACGCACCCTGGCGCAGCTGGGCACACCCGATGCCGCACAGCTGCGAGCGATCGCGGCCGCGCTCGGACGGGTGCTGCTGCATTCGCAACCGGGCAGCGAATGGGTGGTGGTGCGCGGTGCGCGGCAGCGTGGCCTGGCGGTTCGCCGCTGTGGCACGCTGCACTGGGTGTCGCCCGAGGGCGCGCTGCGCTCGCATCTGCAAAGCCAGCGCAGCGCCGACCTGCAAGGCCTGCACGCCATGCTGCTCGCACGGCTGAACCCGCCGGCGCTCGCTGCATGAGCGCTCAGGAGGCGGGGCCAGGCGAGCGATAGCCGTCGCTCAAGGTCTTGAGAAAGGCGATGATGTCGCGCATGTCCTGCGCGCTCATCGCGGGCTGCTCGCCCCGCTTGCGGTTGAGGGGCGGGTCGGTCACGTCCACATTGGCGCGGTAGGGCGCAGGCAGATCGTTGAACTTCTGCACCTTGCCGTCGGCCCCGACGGGGTAGATTTTCTGCGGCTGCACATCACGGAAATCGTAGAAGTCCAGCACCTGCTGCAGCGTGTGATACACCCCGTTGTGGAAGAACACCGGGCGCCTGGCCACGTTGCGCAGGGTCGGGGTGAGGAATAGGCCGCAATACTGCGCCTGATTCCTCAGATCGGTGCGAAACGGCCCGCACAGGCCGAGATCGACATAGTGCGGATCGTGATTGGCCGGAATGTGCGGATTGCGCGGCACGCCCAGCGCCTCGTATTGGGTGTCGGTGAACAGCGGCGGCAGGCCGTCCCGGGTCGGCTTGTCGAGGTGGCAGGCGGCGCAGTCGCCCTTGTTCACGTCATTGAAAGCCAGGTAGCCGCGCATTTCCTGCGGTGAGAGCCGCGCCTTGCCCTGCAGCCAGGCGTCGAACTTGCTGCTGAAGGCATGAAAACTCGGGTCCTCGATCTCATACCGGGCGATGGCAAACAGCGCCTCGGCCACCACCTGCTGCGGGCTGTCGAATACATTGGGGCCGAACAGCTGCACAAAGTCGTGCGCATACGGCTGGCGTTCGATGATCGCAGCCACCCGCTGCGGCGTGCCGGCGTCCATTTCCACCGGGTTGAACAGCGGCCCGTCTGCCTGCTGCTGCAGGGTATCGGCCCGCCCGTCCCAGAACAGCCCGCCCTGCGGCACCAGGTTCTGCGCGGCCTGCGCAGTGGCAGCAGCGGTCTTGGTGCTGCGGTGCGCACCCTGCGCGGCCTGGATCAGCTGCGTCAGGGTGGTGTTTTCGTTGGTGTCGTTGTCGGGGCCGATGGAAAAATTCTGCTGCCGGTAGAGGTAGGCCAGCGACGGCGGCGGGCGAAAGCCGGGCGAGGCCAGCTGCGGCCCGCCCAGCATCACCGGACCGCTTCCCGGCGGCGGGCCGTAGCCGGTGGCCGGATCGTGGCAGGAGGCGCACGACTGCCTGCCGGATGCGGACAGGGCGGTATCGAAGAACAACTGTTTTCCAAGCTCTGCCACCGCCGACAGCGGACGATCTGGCGGCAGCACCAGCCGCACCGGATGCGGGTTGCCGCCGAGTGCGTAGGTCAGGCTGTCGACGGGGTGCAGCAGCCACTGCGCTGGGCTGCGGCCCGGCAGCCGACTCTGCGCCCACTGCGCAGACACAACGGCCAACACCAGCAGTAAGAGCACCAGCAGCAGCGCGGTCGACATGCGCGTGAGGGCCCGCGGCAGGCGGCGGCTTGGCGTCGCGGAAGGGGCAATTGAGATCATGATCTGAATGTCCTGCAGTCTGCTGTGGACCCGCAGCGGCGCTGCCCCCACGGCGGGGAGGAGGCAGCGTTTGTGGCAGAGTGAACTTCAGCTCGTGGTCGCAGCCTGGGTGAAGGTCG
>JBMFIE010000044.1:0-13413 GCA_049976465.1 Thiomonas sp.
AATTGTCCATTGGGCGCACCTGCGGTGCTGTTTGGGTGCATGCGGCGCAGCGACGGCCATTTTGGGCCTTCTTCGTCGCCCATAGTGCCGACTATGGGCTTCTCAGTCAGGCCCAAACTGGCGCGCCGCTGCATCCGCCTGCCCTCCAAACCCCAATGAACAATTTGGGTTCAACTACCACGCGGTGCATCACCGTCACCCGGCGTTGCCGTGGTCTGCGCTGCCGCACGCGGCGCTGGATGGCGAGCTCGAAGCGGCGCCATCCTATGCAGGGGCGCTGCTGGTGCAGCTGCGCGGTCCGATTCCATTGAGCAGACTCAGCCTGCGCAACTGAGCAGGGGCGGCGTCTGCAAGGGATTGACGCCCGCGGCTATCCTGTTTGCAAGGCAGAGCTTGGGCTTGGCCTCAGCAGGAGAAAGCATGAAACGTGTCGAGGGTGTGTATGGCAACCCGCGTCAGCATTGGGTTGGCGACGGCTTCCCCGTGCGCTCGCTGTTCAGTTACCACAGCCATGGCAAAGACCTCAGCCCGTTTTTGCTGCTCGACCATGCAGCACCGACGACATTTGCACCGGCGGCGCGCCCGCGCGGCGTCGGTGCGCACCCGCATCGCGGCTTCGAAACCGTGACCATCGTCTATCAGGGTGAGCTGGAGCACCGCGATTCCACCGGCGCAGGCGGCAAGATCGGCCCGGGCGATGTGCAGTGGATGACCGCAGGCCGTGGTGTCGTGCACGAGGAATTCCACTCTCGGGCGTTTACCGAGCGCGGCGGCACATTGGAGATGGTGCAACTCTGGGTCAATCTGCCGGCACGCCACAAAATGGTCGAGCCGGCCTATCAGACCCTGCTGCGCGCCGATATCCCCGAACTTGCGCTGCCGGGCGGCAGCGGACGCGTGCGGGTGATCGCCGGTGCGTTCGACGGGCAACGCGGCCCGGCACGCACCTTCACGCCGGTGGACGTCTGGGACATGCGTCTGAACCAGGCCGCGCAGACCCAGCTCGATATCGCCGATGGGCGCACATTGGCCTTGGTCGTGCTGCATGGCAGCCTCGTGCTCGATGGGGGCATCCGCGTGGGCTCAGGCCGGTTCGCCCTGTTCAGCCGCGACGGGCGGGGCGCCCAGTTCCAGGCCGAGCAAGACGCCACGGTGCTGGTGCTCAGCGGTGAGCCCATCGACGAGCCCATCGTCGGCCATGGTCCATTCGTGATGAACACCTGGCAGGAGATCGAGCAGGCGATGCGCGATTTCGCCAGCGGCCGCTTCGGCACGATCACGGCATAGGACCGGCCGCAGGCATTGCGCGCGCCGCTGCTGCGTCTATACTGGCAACGAGCTTGTCGGAGCGCCGGGTGCAACTCCCGGCTGAGACTGCGCAACGCAGAATCCGCTGAACCTGATCGGGCGAAGGTCTCGCACCTTGCTACCCGCGGAGGGAACCAGGCGCCGGTGCAACGGCAGGCAGTCATCCATTCTGGAGGTCTCATGTCTGCACTGCCCGAAGCCCGCTACAAGGTCGACGCCCCCGAGCTGACCGAGCGCATCACCCGCACCCCGTTTTCCGCTTCCCGAAAGATTTATCTGCAGGGCAGCCGCGCCGACATCCGCGTGCCGATGCGCGAAATTCGCCTCAGCGACACGCCAGCGGTGTTCGGAGTGGAAAAAAACCCGCCGTTTGCGGTCTACGACACCTCCGGGCCGTACACCGATCCGCAGGTGGACATCGATCTGGCGCGCGGCCTGCCCGCACTGCGCGCGGCATGGATTGCCGAGCGCGGCGACAGCGAGCGGCTGGCGGCTTTCACTTCTGAGACCACGCGGCGCCACATGACCGACCCAAGTCTGGACGCGGTGCGCTTTCCGCAGCTGCCGCTGCCGCGCCGCGCCAAGGCAGGCGCGAACGTCACGCAGATGCACTACGCGCGCCGCGGCATGATTACGCCCGAGATGGAGTTCGTCGCCATCCGCGAGAACCAGCGGCTCGAGCTGCTTGCCGACTCCGGGCTGCTCAAGCAGCACCCGGGGCAGAGTTTCGGAGCGCGCATCCCGCTGCGGATCACACCCGAATTCGTGCGCGACGAGGTCGCCCGCGGCCGCGCGATCATTCCGTGCAACATCAACCACCCGGAGAGCGAGCCGATGATCATCGGTCGCAACTTCCTGGTGAAAATCAACGCCAATATCGGCAATTCGGCTACCACCTCGAGCATCGCCGAAGAGGTGGAAAAAATGGTCTGGGCGATCCGCTGGGGGGCGGATACGGTGATGGACCTGTCCACCGGCAAGCACATCCACGAAACCCGCGAGTGGATCATCCGCAACGCGCCGGTGCCGATCGGCACGGTGCCGATTTATCAAGCGCTGGAAAAAGTCGGCGGCGTGGCCGAGGACCTGACCTGGGAGCTGTTCCGCGACACCCTGATCGAGCAGGCCGAGCAGGGTGTGGACTACTTCACCATCCACGCCGGGGTTCGCCTGGCCTTCATTCCGCTGACCGCCAAGCGCGTGACCGGCATCGTCTCGCGCGGCGGATCGATCATGGCCAAGTGGTGTCTGGCGCATCACAAGGAGAACTTCCTCTACACGCACTTCGAGGAAATCTGCGAGATCATGAAAGCGTACGACGTCGCCTTCAGCCTCGGCGACGGTCTGCGCCCGGGGTCGATCGCCGACGCCAACGACGAAGCGCAGTTCGCCGAACTCGACACCCTCGGCGAGCTCACGCAGATCGCTTGGAAGCACGATGTGCAGGTGATGATCGAAGGCCCTGGCCACGTGCCGATGCACCTGATCAAAGAGAACATGGAGCGGCAGCTCGAGAAGTGCGGCGAAGCACCCTTCTACACCCTCGGGCCGCTGACCACCGACATCGCCCCCGGCTACGACCACATCACCAGCGCCATCGGCGCGGCGATGATCGGCTGGTATGGCACGGCGATGCTCTGCTACGTCACGCCGAAGGAGCATCTGGGCCTGCCGGACAAGCAGGACGTGCGCGACGGCATCGTCGCGTACAAGATCGCTGCGCACGCTGCCGACCTGGCCAAGGGACATCCTGGCGCGCAGGCGCGTGACAACGCCCTGAGCAAGGCGCGCTTCGAGTTCCGCTGGGACGACCAGTTCAACCTCGGCCTCGACCCGGAAAAGGCCAAGGAATTCCACGACGAGACCCTGCCGAAAGAGGCGTTCAAGACCGCGCACTTCTGCTCGATGTGCGGGCCGAAGTTCTGCTCGATGAAAATCACGCAGGAAGTGCGCGAGTACGCTGCGCAGCAAGGACTGGATGCGCAGCAGGCGGCTGAGGTGGGCATGGCGCAGATGTCCGCCGAGTTCCGCGCCGGTGGCGGCGAGGTGTATGTGCACGCCCCGCTGCCGGGCCGCACCCGGGCGGGCCTTTCCCCCGCCCAAGCTCCCCAACCAAGTGGGGGAGGGGCCAACACACGAGGAGAGGTCACTGCCTCCCCACTCGTGGGCAGGGCTAGTGAGGGGACGGCCCCTGCAGCGGGCGGCGACAAGGCCTGAGCCATGGCAGACCTCGCTGTCGGATCTGTGGCGATCGCCGGCGCCGGGCTCGCCGGGCGGCTGCTGGCATGGCGGGTGCTGCGCGCGGGCGTGGCAGTCACACTGGTCGATGCCCGCGCTCGCGCCGACCGCGACCATGCTGCGGGAGTAGCCGCGGCGATGCTCGCGCCCTATGCCGAGTTGGTGGTCAGCGATGCGCAGCTGTTCGCACTCGGTGAGGCTTCTCTGGCGCTGTGGCCGAAGTGGCTTGCCGAGCTGCGGGAGCAGACCGGTACGGAAGTGGACTTTCGCCAAGAGGGGTCGCTAGTGGTTGCGCACGCGGCAGATGCCGCGGGGCTGGCACACTATGCCGACCTGATCCGCTTCCGTCTGCCGGCCGGCAGACGCGAGGCGGTGCGCAGCCTCGACGCGAAGGGCATTGCCGCGCTCGAGCCGGCGCTCGCGCCGCGCTTCGAGCGCGGGCTGTGGTTGCCGCAGGAGGGACAACTCGACAACGATCAGTTGCTCGCTGCGCTGGAGCGGGCGATCCTGCAGGACATGGCGCGCGTGGGCGGGCAGTGGCTAGATCGCACTACGGTGCAGAGCTTGAGCGCCCATGACGTGCGCACCGCTGGTGGCGTGCAGCTGCATGCAGACGCAGTGGTCGATTGCCGCGGGGTCGCGGCGCATTGGGACGGCATCCGCGGCGTGCGCGGCGAGGTGCTGACCGTGTCGTGCCCGGCGGTACGTCTGCGCCGTCCGGTGCGGCTGATCCACCCGCGCTACATGCTCTACATCGTGCCGCGGCGAGAGGGGCGCTTCATCATCGGCGCCACCGAGCTCGAGTCGCAGGACGCCGGTCCGATCACCATACGTTCGATGCTCGAACTCGCCAGCGCGCTCTACAGCGTGCATCCCGGCTTTGGAGAAGGGCGCATCATCCGCGCCGCAGCCAGCCTGCGCCCCGCCACCGACGATCATCAGCCGGTCTGGGCGCAGCGCGACGGGGTGTGGCATCTCAACGGCCTGTACCGTCATGGCTATCTGGTGGCGCCGGCGCTGGTGCAGCGCGCAGAGGGTGATCTTCTTGCGCTGCTGGCACCTTCCCGCGGCCGCGCACCGGAGGTGGTGCAATGACTGCATCGCACGGCGAGCGCCCAGTCTTTGCGCTGCACCTCAACGGCCAGGTGCTGCAGACCGCTAGCGCCACGCTGGCCGAACTGCTGGCCGAACGCGGTTACGACACCACACGCGCCATGGCCTGCGCGGTCAACCAACGTTTCGTGCCCCGCACGCGCTGGGCCGACTACAGATTGCAGCCGGGCGACAGCATCGAAGTCGTCAGCCCGGTGGTGGGAGGATGAGATGCAGGCGACCGATCAGGCCCGCGAAGTGGCAACGCAAATCCAAGCGGCGCCTGCTGCCGATCTGCTGCGGGTGGGTGGCGCCAGCCTGAACAGCCGCCTGTTCCTCGGTACCGCGCGCTACCCAGCGCCAAGCGTGCTTGGCGAGGCAGTGCAGGCGGCGCGGGCGGAGGTGCTCACCGTGTCGCTGCGCCGACTGGCGCCGGAATCTCAATCCGGACAGGCCTGGTGGCAGCGCATCCGCGCACTGGGCCGTCATCTGCTGCCCAACACCGCGGGCTGCCATTCGGCGGCCGAGGCCGTGACGCTTGCGCACATGGCGCGCGAGATTTTCGGCACCCACTGGATCAAGCTCGAAGTCATTGGCGACGACTACACCCTGCAGCCCGATCCGTGGGACACCGTGGCCGCCGCGCAAACCCTGGTGCGCGAGGGATTTGCCGTGTTCGCCTACACCACCGACGATCTGGTCACCGCGCTGAAGCTGCGCGACGCCGGTGTGGAGGCGATCATGCCCTGGGCCGCGCCGATCGGCACCGGCGCCGGTCCGCGCAACCTGCCCGCGCTGCGCACCCTGCGCGAGCGCCTGCCCGACAGCGTGCTGGTGGTCGATGCCGGCATCGGCGCGCCGCATCATGCCGCGCAGGTGATGGAACTGGGCTTCGATGCAGTGCTGATCAACACCGCGGTGGCCGAAGCGGGCGATCCAGTGGCGATGGCGCGCGCGTTTGCGCTTGCGGTCGAGGCCGGTCGGCTGGCGCACCGCGCACTGCCGATGCGCCCGCGTGACGTGGCGCAGGCGTCCACGCCGATGGTGGGTGTGCCGTTCTGGCACCAGGCAACATAGTCTTCCGATGCCTTCAGTCGGGCGCTGACCGGAAGGCGATTTCTTTTCGAGGGCCGCTTCAGGCGGGCGGCTGCGTCTGCATCCGTGTTGCAGGTGCCTTGCCCTGCAGCCGCCCCGCTGGCTTCGCGCCGCTGCCGTAGAACACCACGCTGTCCTTGAACGCCAGGCTGTGCAGTCCGTCGGCCAGGCCGCTGGCAAGCCAGCTCTGCAGTCGCTTGCGCGACACCCAAACCGCCACCGGCTCACCTGCGGTGCGGGCCTGCGTTAGCGCTTCGGGTCCGACGCAGGTGGTCTGCCGCGGGTCGTGGGTGCAGCCGAACCACAGGTCCTTGCTCGTGCTGTCGATGATCTGCAGATGCTCGATGCCGTAGAACAGCAACGAGGCGTCGTGATCCTCGAACGTCTGCCAGGAGAACCAGCGGGTCTGCGGCGGGAGGAAGTGCCGCATCGTGGCGACAACCTGTTTTTGCGAAATATCCGCGGTCTTGGCCACCGCAAGCTGCGCGGCAAAGTCCACCATCACCGCTGCGCTCAGCGCGAACACGGCCAGTCCGATCTGCAGCCGACCTGCCCGCAACAACCCGGCACCGGCCAGTGCAATCAGCGCCACCCCGAAAATCAACACCGGCAACCAGTCGAACTGCGCTGACGGTAGCCCAGAGCGCAGCAGCTCGGCGTGCAATGGTCGGGTGAAGGTCAGCACCCAGAGCCCGACGGCGGCGGCTGCGAACACGGCCGCGGACAGCCCAAGCCGTGCCAGCACCTCGGCGATCTGCCCGCTCTGCACAGCGGTCTGCAACCGCACACCGAGCCACCAAGCCACCAGCGGCACCACCGGCAGCAGGTAGTACGCCCCCTTGTCATCCGCCGAAGAGAAGAACACGGTGAGAATGATGGCGGTATTGCGCGCCCAGCGGGCGCTGACAGTGGCCAGGTCTGCGCCGTCGAGCCGCGGCGCGAGCAGGGCAACCATGACCAGCAGCGGCGTCCACTCGAAAAAGCCGATCAGCAGATTCGGCGCGTAGTACCACCATGGGCCATGATGAAAGTCGTCGGGAATGCGGGTGCCCAGAAACCGGCCAATGGTTTCGTTGACAAAGAAAAACCAGCCAAACCCCGGCAGACTGACCAAAGCGGCCAGATGCCACGGTGCGGCAACCAGTAGGAACAGCGCGATCGCCCAAGGGTCGAGGTAGAACTTGAAGAGTTCGCGCCGCGTCCATGCGCCCGGCGCCACCAGCAGTTGCACCACCGCCACCAGGCCGAGCAGCAGCAAGGCCATCGGCCCCTTGGTCAGGGTGGCCAGCGCCACCGCCACCGCCGCGGCGCGCAGCCAGGCCCGCTGGCGCCGTTGCACTGCGAGGACCAGCATTGCCAGCGCCGACAGCCAGAAAAACACCATTAGCGGGTCGAACAGAATGTTGCGCGCAATCAGCACATAGCCCAGCGCGGTGCCGGTCACCAGCGCCGCAAATCGGCCTGCCAGCGGCGCGGCCACGGCCCGGCCGAACGAAATGCAACCCAGCACGGTCAGCCACGCCGCCAGCGCACCGGGCAGACGCGCCTGCCAGGCGCCGGCGCCGAAAACCTTGAAACTCAGCGCCATGAGCCAATACAGCAGCGGCGGCTTTTCGATATAGGGCACCCCGTTGAGGTGCGGGATGATCCACGATCCGCCATGCGCCATCGCCAGCGCGATGCTGGCGTAGAGCGCTTCATTGGTGTCGCGAATCGGTGCCGCGCCGAGGTTCCAGAACAGGCAGATCGCCGCGATCAGTAGCACCAGTCCGTCGAGCGCGAGCGTCGATTGCCACTTGGTGCGCGCGCCTGGCCGCAACCCGAGTCCAGCCGCGCTGGAAGGCTGAACAACCGGCTGCGGGCGGGAAAAAACCGGGGGTATGCTCAGGGACATCGTGGCGTGGCGCGGGCGAAGTGCAGTCTGCAAGCAGGTGGCACCCATGCGCCACATGCATATTTTCGCTCAAGCGCGCGCGCACGCGAGTGAAGCGGGAATGATGATTTGGTCATCTTCCCGTGCCAAATCCGCTGGGTAGGTTGTGCAAGTTTCAGTCATCGTCATCGCCGTGATGGCGATCCGCGTGGCGCCAGCGGCGCCAGTCCTCACGATACCGCGGGCCAGGGACGTAAACCGGCGGCGCGGCGTAGTAAACCGGTGGCGCGACATACTGCACCGGGGGCGCCACGTACACGGGCGGTGCGACTGGGTAGGCGTTACCGATATTGGCAACCAGCCCCGGCACGCCGATGGCGAGCGACCACAGCGGCGCGTCGTCGGCATGGGCCGGGGGAAGAAAGGCGGCGCTGCCGATGACGAGGGCCGCGAGAGTTTTGGCGAGAGGATGATGGTTGAACATGACTGTTCGCTTGGGAAAAGATCGAAAAAGTGTCGGTGATCATGGCCCGGCGCAATCGTCGGTTTGTCCGCCCTGAGGCGTTTTGTCCCCACGGCGCGCCGGTGTTGTCCTACCACTGCAGTGCGGCCATGCTCAGCGATCTTGCTGGTCCTTGCCTTGCTGCAGGGTGTCGAGCGGGTTTTCGTTCATCACGAACAGGGCGTTGGATGCCGTACCCGAGGTCTGCGCGGAGGTGCTGAAGATCATGTCCTTGGCGCCCATGACGTAGAACATCTGCCCGCTGACCGAACTGGTCTGGCCAGAAGAATTCGACCGAGTGATGGTCACGGTCGGTGCGTTCAGGATGTAAGGCGTGCTGCTGAGGTTGTTCAGGGTGAACTGGGTGAAGCTCACGCTGGCGCCGGGTTTGAAGTCGTCGTCGCCATATTTTTGACCGTTGTAGCTGGCCTGGCTGAGGGTCAGTCCAGTGGTCTGTGGCATCACGCAGGCACCGAGAACGTAGCCGCCGACGCTGGCGCCGGTGCCCATCAGCCGCACGCCGAATTGACCGCTGTTGCTCCCGCAGTTGACGCCATCGTCATGCGACTTGGCCAAAGCCCCGAGCTGTGTCCATCCCGGCAGGCTGTTCTGCGGGACCAGCACGGCGTCGAAGCGGGTCAGCACGCCGCCAGCCTGCGTGCGACCGCCCATACGAAGCGCGTAGCCGACCGCACTGCTGCTGGTGGGGCTGCTTGCCGCTGCGCTGGGTGTGGGGCTCGGCGCCGTACGCGTCGTCACCAAACCACTTGGCAGCAGACCGACCTTACCGGCGAGGGTGTAGGTGGTGCCCTGGCCGTCTTTGACCGTGAGGGTCATCAGGTTGCCGACGATCACCCCTGTCACGTTGCTGTCGGTCGAGCTCACGTCGCCATTGGCATCCACTGTAACGAGGGTGTTCAAAATCCCCGGCGGCAGCGTGCCGGTTGATGTAGGAACGGATGCGGTCGATGCCGGCGGAGCGGGCGGCGTCGGCAACGCACGCATGCCCGATTGCGCCAGCACGCCTTGCAGGCTGTACGTGCCGACGGCCACCGCTGGGGTGCCTTGCTCGATCATGTCGCCGATGTCGAGCTCAGGCGCCCAGCGGTCATCCGATGCAATGTATTGCATCAGCGCCTTGAGCTGGCCGTCGCAGCTCGGGCCCAAGGCGGCAGACGCCGTGCCCAGCGTGCCGGGGGTCGAGTTGCCCATGCCGTTTTTCGCAAGACCGCGCGCCAGATCGTCGGTGTCCTTGTACCCCGAGGGGCGGACGCAGTAACCGTCGGCCACAGCCTTGATCGCAGCCGACAGCGCGAGGATGTCGTCGTGATGCTGCGACAGCAGCGCGGCATACAGCGCCGGGGTGAGGTTGGCGTAGCTGCCACCGGCGGCAACGTAAACCGCAAGCGCCGCGGTGGTGACCTGGCTGATGACCAGATTTGGCAGATTGGCCGGGGTGAGCGCGCCGGCAGCGAGCACGGCGCTGCTCGGGCCCAAGTACGCGGTCAGCACCACCTGACCGTCGGGTGAGGTGGCATTGGCAAAGAGCGGCGCAGAGGTGTTCGGCAAGGCCACTTGCACCGTGTAATTGCCGCTGGCATCTGCTGTTGCCGTGCCGACGACCACGGCACCGGGCTGGCCCATTGGCGCATTGGTCGTGAAGGTCACGGTGGCGTTGGCGATCGGGGCATCGATCACTGCGCCTTTGAGTGTGGTGTTCGCAGCGGGATTGACCGAGGCGGTGCCACCACCGCCGCCTCCACAGGCGCTGAGGCTCAACGCCAGTGCAGCGGCGATGGGCAGAAGGGTTCGGGTGGAACGGAAGCGAGATTGCGAGGGATACATGTGGATCTCCAGAGATCGATGGGGGATGCCGCAGCTGGATGCGCGCTGCAATGATAGATGGGAAAAAATAACATGCAATAAAAATTTTGCGCTACACTTTCGGACACCGCAATACACGCCTTCAACCCTCATGGGACGCCCTCCGCGCCGTCTGCCAAGCGCGCCCGCATCAGAGCATCCACTGCCAGCGGCGGAGGATGTCCTGCGCGCGCTGGCGCAAGTCATGGCGCCACTAGCGCGGTTGCTGCTGGCCAGCGGGGTGAATTACACGCGGCTGGCCGCCGAGCTCAAGCCGCTGTTCATCGAGCAGGCGCGGCTCGAGTTGCTCAGGACGGGGCAGAACGACACGGACTCGGCGATCAGCCTGCTCAGCGGGGTGCATCGCAAGGACGTGCGTGCCTGGCGTGTGGATGGTTTGAGCGGCAGGATCGCGCAGGAGATGTCGATCAGCGCGCAAATCTTCGCGCGCTGGGTGCAAGATCCGGTGTACCGCGACCGCCGCAAGCGCCCCAAGCCCTTGCCCCGCCTCGGTCCGGCACCGTCGTTCGAGACCCTGGCGCGCAGCGTGACCAAAGACGTGCATCCCTTCAACGCACTGTCCGATCTGCTGCGTCTCGGACTGGTGACGGTGAAAACCGTGAAAGGGCAGGAGATGATCGTGCCGAACCGGGACGGCTTCGTGCCGCCGCCGGGCTCGCGCGATCTGCTGGACTTGTTCGGCGCCAATCTGGCAGATCACGCCGCAGCCGCGGTCGGCAATCTGCTCGGGGAACCGGCCCAGCTGGAACAAAGCGTATTTGCCGAGGGAATCACGCCCGAATCGGCCAGACATCTGGGCGAACTCGCGCGCAAGCTGTGGGCGCAGGTGCGTGCGGACATGATCGCCGAGGCGACACGGCGCTATGAAGCCGACCGGGGCCGTCCCGATGCCACTTGCCGCATGCGCTTCGGTAGCTATTACTGGGCGCAAGATGCGACGCAGCAGATGCCATCGTCCGATTCAAACCCTACTGGAGATGACCGTGACCCGAGCTGACCGATTGACGCGCAGACTGGGCGCAGCAGCGCTGGCCGCGATGATCGCGCTGCTGGCGTCTTGCGGAGGTGGAAGCACGGTGGCGACCACGGGTGGGGTCGGCACGGGGGGCACGGGGATTTCCTCCGGAACCGTCACCGGTTTCGGCAGCCTGGTTCTCGACGGCACGCCCTACAGCAGCGCCAGTCCCGTTTATTACACCAGCACCGACCAGGACGAGAAGACGCAGACCGCGTCCACCGCGGTGAACCTAGGCGACCAGCTCCAGATCCGGCTGGACGCGCAGGGTCAACCGAGCCAGGTCGTCATCGATCCCGATCTGGTGGGGCCGGTGGCCAATCTCGGCGCCAACGGTTTTACCGTCAACGGGGTGCCGGTGACGGTGAACGCCAATCCTGCAGCCGGGCCTGTGACCTACTACACCGGCCTGAGCGATTTTTCCAGTCTGCACAACGGCATGCAGGTCGAGGTGCATGGCGCTTACGGCCAAACGGCCGGCGGACTGGGCTTCATTCAGGCCACACGCATCGCACAGTTGCCGAGCACCAACCCGGTGAGGCGCTTGACCGGCGTCGTCAGCCAGCTCGATGCCGCCAGCGGCCGCTTTCTGCTTGGCCAGACTCCGGTGCAGACGAGCGCATCGACCGTGATCCGGCCCTCCGGTGTGGCGCTGGCCAATGGGCAGCTCGTGAACGTCTGGAGCAACACGCCGCCGGCAGCCGACGGCACCGTGCTTGCCGGCGCGGTGAACATTCGCACGCTACTTGGAGTGTCCGGCCCGGTGCAGGTCGGTGGCTTGGTGTCGCAACTGGCTGGTGCGCGCTTCCAGGTGGCAGGCGTTCCTGTCGACGCCGGCGCGACCAACCTCGTCAGCGCGGTTCAGGCGATCGCAAACGGCGAGTACGTCGTCGTGCAAGGGCGGTCCGACCCGTCGACGGGAGTCCTCATCGCATCGTCGCTGCGTACCTACGCAAGCCATCCGGCTCAGGTGGAACTGCGCGGCACCATCACCGGCTTTGTCGACGCAAGCAACTTCCTCGTGCGTGGCGTGCCGGTCGACGCCTCCGCGGCGCATGTCGTGTTCGCCGGCGGGGCGGCATCGACGCTGCGCAACGGCGTGTATGTGGACGTGATCGGTCAGGTCGGCGGCAACGCTGGCAATGTGGTGTCTGCCAGCCAGGTGACCGTGCTCAGCCGCGCGCCCGACGGCGGCACGGTGGACTATCAAGGCACAGTCAGCACGGTCGATCCCTCGAACCGAACCTTCACTCTCGTCGTGCAGGACGATGGCGCAAGCCAGAGTCTGCAGGTCATGCTCGCGCCGAATGTCGTGTTCGAGCACGGAACAGCCGCGCAACTGGTCGCCGGTGCAAGCGTCGAGGTCGAAGCCACGCAAACCGCAAGTGGGCTGCTGGCCTACACCGTGTCGTTCCAGCAGGTGAGCAGTGCGGCTGGCTCCGGCGAGGGCGCGCCTTCCAAGGTGCTTGAGACCAAGGGCACGCTCTACAACCTGAGCGCGACCAGCTTCCAACTCAACGGCCTGACCATCCAGATCAACGGTGCCGTGGTGAAAGGCGGCACGCTGGCCAATGGGGTCAAGGTCGAGGTGAGTTTCATCCAGTCCGGCGGGCAGAACCTGGCGCAGCAGATCAGCATCGACGACTGACCGGGTCAGCCACCGACATGCGCGGCGCGCAAGCGACTTGTTCAGTGTTGCCCCAAAAAAAAGCCCGGCATGGGCCGGGCGAAGGGGAGGCTGGGGACACTGGCCAAAGCCAGAGCGTTTCGGTGCGTCGGCCTCAGTCTGCGTTCGGGCCTTCGACACTGTTTTCGAGCACCGCGCCGGTCTGCGCATCCACACCGACCTCATGCTCGGTATTGCCCAATTTCAGATCGAAGGAATAGCGCAGACCGCTGCCGCCTTTTTCC
Source organism: Thiomonas sp. (assembly GCA_049976465.1). Taxonomy (GTDB): domain Bacteria; phylum Pseudomonadota; class Gammaproteobacteria; order Burkholderiales; family Burkholderiaceae_C; genus Thiomonas. The sequence continues at coordinate 12,919 of JBMFIE010000044.1, forward strand.
TTTTCCAGTTCCTGGTCGGTGATGGTCGCACCAGGGACGGTCTTGAGCGCGATGGCGCGGGCCTCTTCCAGCGTGACCTTGGCCTCCTTGGCATACTGCGACCCATCCATCGCGTAGGCAGAACCGGCAGCACCGGCCAGGCCGAGCGCCAGCGCGCTGGCAAACAAGAATGCGGCTTTGTTGCGTTGTTGCATGATCAAACTCCTTGAAAACTCTTGCGAACGAAACACCGCCTCGGGCGGCGATCGCAAACCATTTGCGATGGGTGCAGTGTCGCGGCATGAACTGAGCCTTGCCTTAGGGTGATGAGGCTGGCGCGCCAGTCGGGCTGTGTGCGCGACCTGAGGCACTGGCCTGCGTGTGCGAAACCGCCCCGATGCCCGGGCGATGACATTTGCATACACCACGGCGTTTTGTCGCGGGATACAGTCGGTTCCCGATACCTGCATCATGGACGACGGGCACTCGATGAAACCGAAAACACAGCAATGCCAC
>JBMFIE010000045.1:0-12668 GCA_049976465.1 Thiomonas sp.
CTCACGTGTTTGGACGGTCCCATCGGGGCGTAACCCGAGAATCTGGAACAGCGACATCCAGGCCTGCTCTGCTCGAAGCCCATGGTCGAGCCGCGCACCCGCAAAGAACGCTCCGTCAGAAAAATTGGCTGAATTTCGACAAATCACCATCAAGATGGTGATCGCGGCGTTCGATAGGGACAGAGAATTGTTCACGACACAGGTTCTGCAAACGGGGGGATAAGAGGTTCAAGGCAACTCCTCCACGCTGAGAAATCTAGGCGCCCAAAAATGCCTCAACGTGATTTATGTCACACTTTTGATGTTTTTCTTTGTAACGATCACACACCGCGTGGCACCCACGGTGTTCACGAATTGCGATTCGATCCAATCGAAAAGTCGGCCATCAAAGGGGCAATCGCAGGTGTCCAATGCCCAGGTCTGACATCGGTTTGGCGACGCGTCTGAATGTGATTCGTGGCGCACCACTGCCCCCATAGGCGTGCCCTGCGGGCTGCGGACCATGGCGACCGTATTCGGCACGCGGCGGATCGTCCTTGATGTAGCGCAAGCTCCGCTTCCAATGATCTGACTACCTTGCAGCGATTCGCCTGTTGATCCGTTCCTTATTGAGATCGTCGTCGGTCTGTTCGCAACATCTGCATAGACATTCACTATGCCGTCAGGGTTCGCAATGGTCCTCATTCGGCAGACCATTCACAGCTGACACGACAACTCCCTGGAGAAAAAACCATGAGTCACGACAAATTCATCCGATTTTTCGATCAACTCGGCATCCAGGACGTGCCGCTAGTTGGTGGCAAAAATGCCTCGCTGGGCGAGATGTTCCGCAAACTCTCGGCACAGGGGGTGCGCGTGCCCAACGGTTTTGCCATTACCGCCGATGCGTACCGCACCATGCTCGACACCGCCGGAGCCTGGGACGCGCTGCACGAAGCACTCGACGGGCTTAACCCCAACGACATGCAAGACCTGGCCCACCGCGGTAAGCGCGCACGCGAAATCGTGTATGGCGCCGGTCTGCCAAAAGACCTGGCCGCCGAGATCATTGCCGCCTACCGCAAGCTGCAGCAACAGTATGGCGAAGACGTGAGCCTGGCGGTGCGCAGCTCGGCCACTGCGGAAGACCTGCCGACAGCGAGCTTTGCCGGCCAACAAGACACCTATCTGAACATCCGCGGCGACGAAAGCCTGCTCGACGCCTGCCGCCGCGACTTTGCCAGCCTGTTCACCGACCGCGCCATTCATTACCGTGTCGATCAAGGTTTCGATCACTTCAAGGTGGCGCTTTCGATCGGGGTGATGAAGATGGTGCGCTCCGATCTTGCCGCCTCTGGGGTGATGTTTTCCCTCGATACCGAATCGGGCTTTCGCGACGTGGTGTTCATCACCGGCGCGTATGGACTGGGCGAAAACGTCGTGCAGGGCGCGGTCGATCCCGACGAGTTTTATGTGCACAAGCCGACTTTTAACGCGGGGCGCCGCGCCGTGCTGCGCCGCAGCTTGGGCGACAAGGCGGTCAAAATGATCTTTGTCGAAGGCGAGACGCGGCAGACCACACGCAACATCCCCACGCCCAAGGCCGACCGCGAACGTTTCTGCCTCAGTGACACCGATGTGCTGGAACTGGCAGACGCAGCGATCAAGATCGAGCAGCACTACGGCCATCCGATGGACATGGAATGGGCCAAGGACGGCATCGACGGCAAAATCTATATCGTGCAGGCGCGGCCGGAGACTGTGGCCTCGCAGCGCCGCGCCAGTGTGATCGAAAGCTACGTCCTCGATGGCCAGGGCGAACTGCTCACCAAGGGCCGCTCAGTGGGCGAAAAAATCGCCAGCGGCCAGGCACGGGTGATTGCCGACGTTGCCCATCTGCGCGACTTCAAGCCGGGTGAAGTGCTCGTTGCCGACACCACCACACCCGACTGGGAACCGGTGATGAAAACCGCTGCGGCCATTGTCACCAACCGCGGCGGGCGCACCTGCCACGCAGCCATCATCGCCCGCGAGCTGGGCATTCCGGCAGTCGTCGGCGCGGGCAACGCCACCAGCTCTGTGCCCAGCGGCGAGACGGTCACCATCTCCTGCGCCGAAGGCGATGCGGGAAAGGCCTACCGCGGCGCAGTACCGTTTCACGTCGACAGACTCGAGGTTGGCGACATTGCGCGGCCAGCCACCGGCATCATGATCAACATCGGCAATCCCGAAATCGCCTTCAAGACGTCGTTCCTGCCCAACGACGGCGTGGGACTGGCGCGCATGGAATTCGTCATCAACGAAACCATCAAGGCGCACCCGCTGGCCCTGTTGCACCCGGAAAAAGTCAAGGACCCCGCTGCACGCGCAGCAATCGACCGCCTGCTGCGCGGCTACTCGGACGGCGCGAGCTTTTTCGTGCAGCGGCTCGCCGAGGGCATCGGCACGATTGCAGCAGCGTTCTGGCCCAAGCCGGTGGTCGTGCGCATGTCCGATTTCAAGTCCAACGAATACGCCAGCCTGATTGGCGGCGCCGACTTCGAGCCGAACGAATCCAATCCCATGATCGGCTTTCGCGGCGCCTCGCGCTATGCCCACCCAGCGTATGCCGAGGGTTTTCGACTGGAGTGCCTGGCCATGAAACGCGTGCGCGAGGACATGGGGCTCAGCAATGTGATTCTCATGCTGCCCTTCGTACGCCGGGTGCAGGAAGCCGATGCGGTGCTGGCCAAGATGGCCGAATTCGGCCTCAAGCGCGGTGAAAACGGGCTGCAGGTCTACGCCATGTGCGAAATCCCGAACAACGTCATCCTCATCGACCAGTTCGCCAAGCGCTTCGACGGCTTTTCCATCGGCTCCAACGACCTCACCCAGCTCACCTTGGGCGTGGACCGCGACAGCGAAATCGTCGCCTTCGACTACGACGAGCGCGACGACGGCGTCAAGGAGATGATCCGCCTGGCGGTCGAGGGCTGCCGGCGCAATGGCATCCACTCGGGGCTCTGCGGTCAGGCGCCGTCGGACTATCCGGAAATGGCCGAATTCCTGGTCGAGATCGGCATCGACACCATGAGCCTCAATCCGGACACGGTCATCGCCACCACCCAGCATGTGCTCGCGGTGGAGGCGCGTCTTGGCCGCAAGCCACGCAACCTGGAGACCAAGTGATGAGCGATCCGGTTCGTATCCCCGCGCCGGCGCATCGCACCAAACGTCGTCAGCCGCTGCCTTGGGAACGGCCCAAGCCGGTGGAAGAGGAGGCACAGGCGCAGGCGCGGCTGCGCGCCATCATGGAGCACTCGTCGTATGTCCCCGCGGACCGCGATGTGGATTTTGTACATACCGACGCGCAGCGCGGGCTGCGGCTGCTGCTCGACTATCAAAAGGCCGAAAACATCCTGCAGGCGCACGGCATCGCCCGCACCATTGTCATTTTCGGCAGCACCCGACTGCGCGAACCGCAGACGGCGCGCGCCGAACTCGACGCCGCGCGCCAACGAGCCGCTGCACACCCCGAGGATGGCGCCGCAGCCAAGGCGCTGCGGCTGGCCGAACGGCGCATGGCGCTGTCGCACTATTACAAGGTCGGTGTGGAACTCGGGCATTTGATCGGCGCGGCGGGAATCCCAGGGCTTGCGGTGATGACCGGCGGCGGCCCAGGCGGCATGGAAGCGGCCAATCGCGGCGCGTTCGAGGCTGGCGCGCAGACCATTGGGCTGAACATCACCCTGCCGCGAGAGCAATATCCCAACCCCTACCTCACCCCCGGGCTGTGTTTCCAGTTTCATTATTTTGCGTTGCGCAAACTGCATTTCATGCAGCGCGCAGCAGCGATCGTCGCACTGCCAGGCGGCTTCGGCACGCTCGACGAATTGTTTGGCGCCATCACCCTGATCCAGACCCGCAAGTCCGCGCCGATTCCGGTGGTGCTGATTGGTGAGTCGTATTGGCGCGGGGTGTTCAACGTTGACTTCCTGCTCGAAGCCGGCGCGATCGACGAGGAAGATGCCGAGCTGTTCTGGTTTGCCGAAACCGCGCAGGAGGCTTGGGACGGCATCCGCACCTGGCATGCGCGCAACGACACGCCACTCGACGCCCCCACCCTACCGACACAACAAACACAACAAGGACGACAGGCATGAAACTCTCCTTCCACGGCGCCGACCGCAACGTCACCGGCTCATGCCATCTGCTGGAAGCTCAGGGCAAGCGTGTGCTCATCGACTGCGGCATGTTCCAGGGCAGCCGCGAGCTCGACGAGGAAAACGCCGGGGACTTCGGCTTCGACCCCAAATCCATCGACCTGCTGCTGCTCACCCACGCGCACCTCGACCACTGCGGGCGCATTCCACTGCTGGTCAAGCGCGGGTTTCGCGGCGAGATCATCACCACGGCGGCCACGCGCGAGCTCACCCGCGTGGTGCTGCTCGACTCTGCGCATCTGCAGGAGGAGGAAGCCGAGCATCACAACCGGCATCCGCATCGCCAGGGTGATGCGCCAAGCGAGCCGCTGTACACCACGCTCGACGCGCTCAACGCGATGGATGCCTTTGGGCGCACCGCATCCTATGGGCAGGCCATCGAACTGACGCCGGGGCTGGTTGCAACCTTCTTCGACGCCGGGCACATCCTCGGGTCGGCCAGCATCCGCATTGAGCAGACCTCGGCGGGTGCGCGCCGCTCGGTCATCTTCTCCGGCGATCTGGGCAACAGTGGCCGCGCCGTGCTGCGTGACCCGCAACTGCCACCGCGCGCCGACGCGGTCGTCATGGAAACCACCTACGGCGACCGGCTGCACAAACCGGTCGACGCGTCGATCACCGAGTTGTTCGCTGCCGTCGGTGATACCCTGCACCGCGGCGGTAACGTCATCATCCCAACGTTTGCGCTCGAGCGCGCGCAGGAACTGCTGTACGACCTGCGCGAAGGCATCGAGGGGGACAAGTTGCCGAGCTCAATGCAGGTTTTCCTGGATTCGCCGATGGCGATTTCCGCCACAGAGATCTTCCGTCACCACCCCGAGTGTTATGGCGCCGAGATCGACGCGCTGTTTCGCAGTGGCAAGGATCCGTTCTCGCTGCCGGGCCTGCATTTCACCCGCGAATCGGCCGACTCGATTGCGCTCAACCGCCTGACCGGAGGCGCGGTGATCATGGCGGGATCGGGAATGGCAACCGGCGGGCGAGTGCGTCACCACCTGCGCCACAATCTGTGGCGTCACGAGTCGAGCGTGGTGTTCGTCGGTTACGCGGCACGCGGCACACTCGCCCGCCTGCTTATCGACGGTGCAAAGACAGTCAAGCTGTTCGGCGAGGAAATTCCAGTCCACGCACGGCTCTACACCATCAACGGCTTCTCGGCACATGCCGATCAGCGCGAGCTGCTGGCATGGCAACAGGCACTCAAGCCGGAGCAAACCATCCTCGTCCATGGCGACCCGGACAGCATGGACGCGTTTGCGGCGCTGCTCAAAGAAACCCAGGTACATCGTCCCGCCCAGGGTGACGTGATTGCCATCTGATGACATTGACCCAGATGTCTGGCCCCAGCGTCTCCCGACCCGCGCTGCAGCATGATGAACTGCTGGCGCTCGACGCCTACTGGCGCGCCGCGCTGTACCTGTGTGTCGGCATGCTTTACCTGCGTGACAACCCGTTGCTCAAGGAGCCGCTCGGGATGGAACACATCAAGAAGCGCCTGCTCGGGCATTGGGGTTCAGACGCCGGACAGGCACTAGTCTGGACGCACCTGAACCGTGTGATTCGGCAGCTTGATCTTGACGCCCTGTTCATTTCCGGACCGGGCCATGGCGCTCCAGCGGTGCTGGCACACGCCTGGCTAGAAAACACCTACGGCGAGGTCTATCCTGACCGAGGTCAGGGCGAAACCGGAATGAGGCGTTTTTTTCAGCAATTTTCCTTTCCCGGCGGCACAGGTAGCCACTGCACACCAGAAACTCCCGGGTCGATCCATGAGGGCGGCGAACTCGGTTATAGCCTGGCACATGCCTTTGGTGCCGTGTTCGACCACCCCGATCTGATTGCGGTGTGCATGATCGGTGATGGCGAGGCCGAGACCGGTCCACTCTCCGGCGCGTGGCACGCCAACAAGTTTCTCAACCCAGTGCATGATGGGGCGGTCTTGCCCGTTCTGCACCTCAATGGCTACAAGATCGCCAACCCGACCGTACTGGCGCGCATCGGCGAAGACGAACTGAACCATCTCTTTCGCGGTTACGGCTACGCGCCGCATGTCGTCGCTGGCGACGACCCCATGCAGGTGCACCGCCAGCTTGCCGCAACCCTGGATCAGGTGATCGATGACATTCGCACCATTCAGCGACGCGCCCGACAAGAAGGGCAGACCATGCGCCCGGCATGGCCGATGATCGTGCTGCGCACACCCAAGGGCTGGACAGGCCCGAAGGTTGTTGACGGCCACAAGGTCGAGGGATTCTGGCGTGCGCATCAGATTCCGCTGGACCCGCACACCGATCCTGGGCACTTGGCTCAGCTCGACGCCTGGCTGAGGAGCTATCGCCCCGCCGAGCTGTTCACCCGCGACGGCCATCTGCTGCCCGAACTGGCTGCGCTGGCGCCAAAGGGCGCCCGGCGGATGAGCGCAAACCCCGTGGCCAATGGGGGGCTGCTGCGCAAGCCGCTTGCATTGCCCGATCTGGCTGCCTATGCAGTGGCGGTCGATCAGCCCGGCGGTGCGTTCTTTGAGAACACCCGGCCGCTGGGACAGATGCTGCGCGACTTGATGCGGGCGAATCCATCGAACTTCCGTTTTTTCTGCCCGGACGAGACCGCGTCGAACCGTCTGGACGACATCTACCAGGCCAGCGGCAAGGCCTGGATGGGCACGCTACTGCCCGAAGACGCCGACGGCTCGCATCTGGCGCGCGATGGACGCGTGATGGAAGTGTTGTCCGAACACCTGCTCGAAGGCTGGTTGGAGGGCTATCTGCTGAGCGGTCGGCATGGTCTGTTCGCCTCCTATGAAGCGTTCATTCATGTCATCGACTCCATGTTCAACCAGCATGCCAAGTGGCTGGAAAAGGCGCGCGATGTCGCATGGCGGGCGCCGGTGTCGTCGCTCAACATCCTGCTCACGTCCACGGTCTGGCGGCAGGACCACAATGGCTTTTCGCACCAGGATCCGGGGTTTCTCGATCTGGTCACCAACAAGAGCCCGCAAGTCACCCGCATCTACCTTCCGCCGGATGCCAACTGCCTGCTGGTGATCGCGCAGCACTGCCTGGCCAGCGAAAACAAGGTCAATGTGATCGTCGCCGACAAACAGGAACATCTGCAGTACCTGAGTCTGACCGACGCTGCGGCCCACTGTGCCAAGGGCATCGGCATCTGGGATTGGGCTGGCAACGATGTCGATGGCGAACCCGATCTGGTTCTCGCATGCGCCGGCGACGTGCCAACGATGGAGGCGCTGGCGGCCTCGGCGTTGCTGCAGGAACACTTTGCACATTTGAAGATCCGCTTCATCAATGTGGTCGACCTGTTCCGTCTGGTGCCGGACTCCGAGCATGAGCACGGTTTGAGCGATCGTGCGTTTGACCGCCTGTTCACCCGCGACAAGCCGGTGATCTTCAATTTCCACGGCTATCCCTGGCTGATCCACAAGCTCACCTACCGGCGCTCCAACGCGCGCAACATCCACGTGCGCGGATACAAGGAGCATGGGAACATCAATACGCCGATGGATCTGGCCATCCGCAATCAGATCGATCGCTTCAACCTCGTCATCGACGCCATCGACCGCGTCCCCGCGCTGAGAGACAGTGGCGTCGCGGTCAAGGCGGCGATGCGCGACAGAATCCTCGCATGTCAACGATACGCCATGGCCGAGGGAATCGATCCTCCCGAGATCGCTAACTGGCGCTGGCCTGCACCCTTGCGCCGCACGACGGACTGATTCGCCCCCATCTTTTTTTCCAGCAGAGATCCCGCCATGAGCACTCATCAGAAACTCGAAGACATCGCCGCGTTGATGGCCTTTCTGAACAAGGACTATCCGAGCGAGACCAAGGCGTTTTCCAATTTTTTGCAGAAGGCCGAGGGTGGCCCAGCGCTGGACAGGCGGGTGAAAGAACTCATCAATGTGGCACTGTCGGTCGCGGCGCAATGCGAGTGGTGCATCGCCATCCACGTCAAGGGCGCGCTCGATTCGGGCGCAACCCGCGACGAAGTGATGACTGCCGCCTTCATGGCCGTGATGATGCACGGTGGCCCAGCGCTGATGTATCTCACCCCTGTGCGGCAAGCCCTCGACGAATTGGGCCAGATGCCCAACGGCGTGCCGGGTGCCTGACCCTGTCCCCCGTCATCTCATGAGGCGTCAACAATGAATCAAGATCTGCACCTGCGCTTTTTGCGCGACATGCTGCGCGCCCGTCGGCTGGAAGAACGCCTTGCGCAGGAATACGCCAAGGGCAATATCGGCGGCTTTTTGCACCTCTACCCCGGCGAGGAAGCGGTCGCTGTGGGCGTGGTCGCTGCCGCCGAGCCAGGGGACTACATCGTCAGCACCTACCGCGAGCATGTGCATGCGCTGGCGCGTGGCGTGCCGATGCGCGCCATCGTTGCCGAATTGTTTGGCAAGCGTGGCGGCTGCTCCGGCGGGCTCGGTGGGTCGATGCATTTGTTCGACGCGCAGCGGCGCTTTCTCGGCGGTTACGCCATCGTCGGCGAGACCTTTCCGATTGCCATCGGTGCCGCCTACGCGGTGCAGCTGCGTGGGCTGCCCGAGGCGGTGATCTGCTTTTTTGGCGACGGCGCAGTCAACCAGGGCACCTTTCACGAATCGCTCAACATGGCCGCGTTGTGGAAGCTACCGGTGCTGTTCGTCTGCGAAAACAACCACTACCAGATCGGCACAGAAATCCACCGGCACTCCGCCCTCACCGAAGTGTCCAAGCGCGCCTGCGCCTACGGCATCGCCGCGCAGCGCGCCAGCGGCATGGATGCGCAAGTGGTCCATGAGCGCACAAGCACCATGCTCGCACAAGTCCGCGCTGGTCAGGGGCCGCAACTGCTTGAGCTCGAGACCTACCGCTACCGTGGCCATTCGATGGCCGATCCAGGCAGCTACCGCCCAGCGGTCGAGGTCGCCGCCTACACTGCACAAGACCCGATCGGCGCCGAATTGCGCGAGCTCGCACTGCACTGCCCGGACGACGCGACCCTTGCCCGCCTGGGACTGGAAAGCTGCTCGGCGCTGGCCGCGCGCTATGTGCAAGCCGGGCATCTGGACACCGCGGCACTGACCCGGCTCGAAGCCGAGATCCAGGCCGAAATCGACGACGCGGTGGCGTTTGCAGCGACCTCTCCCGAGCCGACGCTTGACGACGCGCGCCGCGCGTTGCGCCCCGGGGTCGATCTGGCCACATTGATCTGAGGAGCCGCCATGTCCGTCCAGAACATCACCTATTGGCAAGCACTCAACCGTGCGCTCGACGCCGAAATGGCAGCGGATGAGGCCGTGTTCATCCTCGGCGAGGACGTTGGTCTTTACGGCGGCACGTACCGGGTCACCGAAGGACTGCAGGCCAAGTATGGCGATCGCCGCGTGCTCGATACACCGATTTCCGAAGGCAGCTTCACCGGACTGGGCGTCGGCGCTGCGCTGGTCGGCATGCGCCCGGTGGTCGAAATCATGACAGTCAACTTCGCGCTGCTCGCGCTCGACGCCATCATCAACATGGCAGCAAAGATTCCGTTCATGTCCGGCGGGCAGTTCCACATGCCGCTGACCATCCGCATGCCCGGGGGCGTGGCCCACCAGCTCGCGGCGCAACATTCACAGCGTCTGGAACACACGCTGATGAACGTCGCCGGGCTGCGCATCGTCGTGCCGGCCACACCGCAGGACGCCTACTGGCAACTGCGCCAGGCCATCCGTGCGGACGATTGCGTCATCGTCCTCGAACACGAACTGCTCAACTTCGAGCAAGGCCCGGTCGACGAATCCGCCGCGCCCCCGCCGCCGCACCGCGCCATCGTTCGCCGCAACGGACGCGATCTCACCATCATCACCTACTCGCGCATGGTCAAACCGACGCTGACCGCCGCCGCGCAACTCGCAGCAAGCGGGATCGACGCCGAGGTCATCGACCTGCGCTCACTGTCCCCGATCGACTGGCCCACCTGCGTCGCCTCTTTGCGTCGCACCGGGCGCTTGCTCATCGTCGAGGAAGACAGTCGCTTTGCCGGCGCCGGCGCGGAAATCGCCGCCAGCCTCACCGAGCTGTGTTTTTCCAGCCTGCGCGCCGCCCCCGTGCGGCTGGCCGCGCTCGATCTGCCTACGCCGTACAACAAGCGGCTGGAAGAACTCTCCATCCCGCAACCTGCCGACATCGCAGCCGCCGCGCGCGCGCTGATCGGTGCCAACCCCGAGGAGAACGCCGCATGAGCAAGACTGCAGTAACCCTGCCCGTGCTGTCCGACACGATGCAGACCGGGCGCATCATCCGCTGGCTCAAGCAACCGGGCGATACGGTCAAACGCGGCGACGTGCTCGCCGAGGTCGAGTCCGACAAGGCGATCATGGACGTTGAAGCCTATGCTGACGGCGTGCTCGTTGGGCCACTCGCTGCGGTCGATACCGACGTTGCGGTGAAGTCGACCATTGCCTGGATCGACGATCTGCCACCACAGCAGACTGCCGTCACGTCATCCCCTGCGCCGAGCCCCTCGGCACCACCGCAAACGCCAGAGGCCGCTCCAGCACCCACACGACCAGCCGGGGCAACGCCAACACCAACCGAGCCCACTTCGGCACCCGCCACAGCAGTTGTTGCCACCGGCGCCACCACCAGCCCGGTCCTCGCCGCGGCGCTGGCCGCACGCGAGGAAGGCGGCGCTGCCTCGCCATTCGCCCGCGGCCTGGCAACCGAGTTGGGCATCGACCTCAGCTTGCTCAAACCAGGCATCGGCGGCCGGATCGGCGCTGCGCAAGTGCTCGCTGCGGCGATCGGCCCGCAGCTGCCGCACCTCGACCTCGGCCCCGTGCACCGCATCGAGCGGCCAAGCCCACTCAAGGCGGCGATGGCCGACAACATGCAGCGCACGGTGCACACGCCGACCTTCCATGTCACGACCGCGCTTGATCTGCGCGCAATCGACGCGGCAGCCCAGGCCGCGCACCAGTCGTTCACCCTGCTGCTGGCGCACGCCTGCGCGCAGGCCATCGACAAGCATCCGGACTTCAACGCCTGCTGGACGCCCGGCGGGCTGGCGCGGCGCGAGCGGATCGACATCGCCATCGCGGTCGACACCGATGGCGGCCTCATCACTCCGGTGTTGCGCGACGCCATGCGGCCGCTTGCCGAGCTGGCCGAGGACTGGCGAGAACTGCGCGACAAGGTCGCCCGCCGTCGCCTGGTTCCTGCCGACTACACCGGTGCGACGTTCTATCTCTCCAACCTCGGCATGTTCGCCGCAGTCGAGCAGTTCGACGCCATCGTGCCGCTTGGCTCTGCGGCAATCCTCGCCGTTGCCGCACCTGCACACGATGGCCGCACGCGCTTGACCCTCACCTGCGACCACCGCGTCATCGCCGGAGCGGATGCGGCGCGGTTTCTGGCCACTCTCGCCGAGCAGCTCCAGGCGACCCAGGCAACGATCAAATGAACACAACCCCGCCGACATCCCCAGAGGCCATCGAGGCCGCATGGCAGCAACTTGCAGCGCACCACCAGGAGATTGGCGCGCTGCACCTGCGCGACCTGTTTGCACAAGACCCACAGCGCGGTGAGCGCATGCATCTCGAAGCCGCCGGGATCTACCTCGACTTCGCGAAAAATCGATTGACCGACCGCACCATCGCGCTGCTGCTCGATCTGGCGCAGGCCTGCGGTGTGCCTGCACGGCGCGACGCCATGTTCCGCGGCGAACCGGTCAACGCCACCGAAAAACGCGCCGCATTGCATACCGCGTTGCGCGCACCCGCGGGCACCCGGGTGGTGGTCGACGGCGTCGATGTCGTTGCGCAAGTGCACGTCATGCTCGATCGCATGGCCGATTTTGCGCATCGCGTGCGCACCGGGCAGTGGCGCGGCTACACCGGCAAGCCGATCCGCAATGTCGTCAACATCGGCATTGGCGGCTCCGATCTCGGTCCGGCAATGGCCTGCGAGGCGCTGCGCCAGAACTGTCACGGCGGGTTGCACATGGCCTTCGTCTCCAACCTCGACCCGGCCGACTTGTTCGAGGCCACGCGTTGCGCCAGCGCCGACGAAACGCTGTTCATCGTTTGCTCCAAGAGCTTTCGGACCTTCGACACCTTGACCAACGCCCGGGCGGCTCGCGCGTGGTGCGTGGGCCAACTGGGCGATGAGCGTGCCGTGGCCAACCACTTTGTTGCGGTGTCGAGCAATGCGCAGGCGGTGGCCGAATTCGGCATCGATCCCCGCCATCTGTTCGGCATGTGGGATTGGGTGGGCGGGCGCTATTCCATGGACTCGGCCATCGGCCTGAGCACGATGATCGCCATCGGCCCCGACAACTTCCGCCAGTTGCTCGCCGGCTTTCGTGCGATGGACGAGCACTTTCTCTCGGCACCGCTGCACCAGAACATGCCGGTCCTGCTCGGACTGATTGCAGTGTGGAACAACAACCTGCTCGGCGCAGAAACCCAGGCCATCCTGCCCTACAGCCACGCGCTGCGGC
>JBMFIE010000046.1:0-12303 GCA_049976465.1 Thiomonas sp.
CTCGGAGCCGAAGCGGTGTCGCTTGCCGGCTCGGATGTGGCCAAAAGCCTGGCGCATTACGCGCAGCGTCGCAATGCCAATCGTCTGGTCATCGGATCGCGGCCTGTGCGGCGCTGGTCGTGGCTGCACCGCACGCTTGCCGAGCGTGTGCAGAGGCTCCAGCCTGGGCTGGATTTGCTCGTCGTCGGCTTGCCCAGCGCAGGGGCCGGGCTGAAGCGTTTGCACTTGCAGCGAGGGGCCGGGCGTGGTCTGCGTCCCTACCTGTGGGCCAGCGCCGCCTGCGCGGCGACCACCGTGCTCGCCTGGCCACTGTCTCATGTGTTCAAGCCGTCGAACATCGTGATGCTGTTCCTGCTCACGGTCGTGCTGGTGTCGCTGCGCTGGGGTCGGCGCGCCGGGGCATGGGCTGCGCTGCTGTCGGTGTTGTGCTTCGACTTCTTCTACGTGCCTCCGATCTGGTCGTTCGCGGTCAGCGACGCGCAATACCTGTTCACCTTCGCGCTGATGCTGCTCGTAGCGCTGATCATTGGACAGCTGACCGCACGGCTGCGCTTCACCGCAGAGGCCACCCGTCAGCGCGAGCGCCGTGCAGCATTACAGGCGCGGCTGGCAAATGCGCTGTCGGGCGCATTGACCAGCGAGCGCATCGTCGAAATCGCCGTGGATGCGCTGCAAGGGCCGTTTGAAGCGCGGGTGGCCATTGCGCTGCCCGATGCTCAGGACCGCATCACCGGCCGCGCCGGCGGCCAGGCCGAGGTCGACACCAGCATCGCGCAATGGGTGCTCGACCATGCCGAGCAGGCGGGCGCCGGCACCGGCACGCTCAGCGCGGCCAAGGGGCGGTATGTGCCGCTGAAGGCGCCGATGCGCGTGCGCGGCGTGCTCGTCGCCGAGCCGCAGTCGCCCTCGGTGCTGCGCGACCCGGAGGAACTGCAGCTGCTCGAGGCCTGCGCCGGGCAGATCGCGATCGCGCTCGAGCGGGTGCATTTCGTCGAAGTCGCGCAGGACACTCTGGTGCAGATGGAAAGCGAACGCCTGCGCAATACCTTGTTGATGGCGCTGTCGCACGATCTGCGCACGCCGCTGACCGGCATCCTCGGTGCCACCGAAGTGGCGATGCAGCGTGTTGGCAGCGCCCCAGTGGCCGAGTTGCTCGCGCAAATCCACGCGCAGGCGATTGGCATGCAGCGTCTGGTCGACAACCTGATGCAACTGGCCAGGCTGCAATCGGGCACGGCGCGGATCGACCGGCAATGGCATTCGCTCGAAGAAATCATCGGCAGCGCCTTGCACCAACTCGGGCCCGCACTGGCCGGCCATCAGCTGCACAAGCACCTGCCGGCCGAGTTGCCACTGGTCGAGGTCGACGCGCTGCTGCTCGAACGCGCGCTGGTCAATCTGCTGGACAATGCGGTCAAGCACACGCCCGCCGGCACGGCCATCGACATCGACGTGCGGCTCAGCGACGACGCGGTGGAGATCGCCGTGGCCGACGATGGCCCTGGGCTGCCGCCCGGAAGCGCGCAGCGGCTGTTCGAGGCGTTCAGCCGCGGCGTCTCCGCGTCGAGCGTGCCCGGCATCGGCTTGGGGCTGGCGCTGGTCGAGCGCATCGCGCAGGCGCACGGCGGCTCGGTCAGCGCCGCGCCGCGATCGCCGCGCGGCAGTGTCTTCACCCTGCGTCTACCGCGGCGCCCGCCCCCCAGCGATGAAGGTGGTCCATGAGCCCTGCTGCGCACATCCTCCTCGTCGAGGACGATCCACAGATCCGACGTTTCGTGCGCCTGGCGCTCGAGGGTGCAGGGCTGCGCGTCACCGAGGCGGAAACCGTCAGGCGCGGCCTGCTCGATGCCGCAACGCGCCAGCCGCAGCTGGCCATCGTGGACCTCGGCCTTCCCGACGGCGATGGCAAGCGCTTCATCGAGGAGACGCGCGCCTGGTCGGCGATGCCGATCCTGGTGCTGTCGGCAAGGCAACTGGAAAGGGAAAAAGTCGCTGCGCTCGATGCCGGCGCAGACGACTATCTCACCAAGCCGTTCGGTATCGATGAATTGCTCGCACGCATTCGCGCCTTGCTGCGCCGCCGCGCGGCGGACGAAGCCGACGCGGTCGTGCGCTTCGGCGACATCGAGGTCGACTTTTCCAGCCACGAGGTGCGCAAGCGCGGCGAGCCGGTGCATCTGACCCCGATCGAGTTCCGTCTGCTCACCGCGCGACTGCGCGGCAAAGGCGGCGTGCTGACCTACCGACAACTCCTGCTCGAGGTCTGGGGGCCGGCCTACGTCGAGCGCACCCACGCGCTGCGCGTCCACATGGCCAAGCTGCGGCAGAAGCTCGAAGACGACCCCGCCCAGCCCCGCCACCTGATCACCGAACTGCAGGTGGGCTATCGAGTGGTCGGGCTCTGAGTTTCCTGTTGGAACTCGTTCAGTGTTGTCCTTACTCCGACGTACTCGGGCTCCAGAACGCCTGGTGGACCTGCGGCAGCGTGGACAGCCCCTCGACCAGGGCGTCAAGCGCGTCGCCATCCACCGAGGTGGCCATCAGCGTGGCCTCGATTTCCACCTCGCCTTGTCCGAAGGGGTGCTGTTGCAATTCGCGAATCGGATATCCCGCGGATTCGAGCATCTGCGCGACCCGCTCCAGCGTGTTCTGGCGATCTTCTTTTGCCGCGATCACATACACCGTGTAAGTCGCCTCGACTGCCTCCGTATCGAGCGGCTGGCGGTTCATCGCATTGACCAAGGGCCGCAGCAGGGTATTGGCAGCAAGCACGAACATAGCGCCCAGACTGGCCTCGAAAAACAGCATGGCCCCGCAGGCCGCGCCGATTGCGGCCGATCCCCACAGTGTGGCGGCGGTGTTGATTCCGCGCACATTGCCCTCCTCGCGCATGATCACCCCCGCCCCCAGAAAACCGATGCCCGAGACCACATACGAGATGACCCGCACCGATCCACCGTGTCCGTCGAGCCGGTCGGCCATGTTGACGAATAGCGCCGCGCCAACGGCCACCAGCACATTGGTGCGCAGCCCTGCCGTGCGTTGCCGGTACTGGCGCTCATAACCCACGATGCCGCCCAGCACGAAAGCCATCAGCAGGCTGACCAATATTTGCACGCGCGGGTCGTTCCACAGTGCGCTCATCGCCAGCGTCTCCACTCAGAAGTTGTGAATGAATCGGGCGCGCCCGAGCAGGCCGCTCAAAAGCGCCCAATCAAGGCGCAAAGCGCAGCCGTAGCGCGGGCTACGGCGAGCATTTGCAACGCCGAGTGGGCGCTTTTGGGCGAGATGAGCGGGCGTGAAGGGTTCGTTCACAACTTCTCAGAATGCGGCATGCAAACGCAGCCCGGCCACCAGCGCGCCGGGGTTGATCCCACCGGGATGCCAAAAGCGCTGCACATCGGGCTGCACGGCCAGGGCGGGAGTGATTTGCAGCGAATACACCAGCTCCAGCACCGTCTCCGGCGCCGGTGCGCGCAGGTTGACCCGGCTCAGGCCGACGCTGAACTGGTCTTGCGGCCGGCTGGAAAACGGCCCCGTCACCAGCATCCCAGCGGCGAAAAACCGCGTCACCAGATTCACCCGCGCCGGGGATGTGCCGGCCAGAACAAAAGCCCCCCATTGCTGCGTGCCGTATGTCCAGCGGGTCTGCCCCACCAGGTAAGCGCCAGCGGTGCTCGGGCCGATGCTCGGGTCGTTTTGCCGGTAGCGCCAGGCGCCGAGCTTGAGGTCTTGCGCTGGCATATCGCCCTGGGTCGCCGCTCCAGACCATTGCACCTCCCCGATCCACAGTGCTCCCTGGCGCAGCGCACCGGAAAGCCCGGGCGGGTTGCCCTGCCAGACGCCCGCGCGTGCCGTCCAGGCGGCGCCCAAAGGATATTCCACCATCGCTCCCAGGCCGGGGGTCGGAAACGAGGGATCGTTGAAATTGGCGGTGAAGTTCGGCGCCAGGCCAAACGAGCTGTTTTGCAGCAGATTCGGAACGTCGCTGGTCTCGAAATACTGGTTGATGTCCATGATGCCCACGCGCACGGCTGCAGCACCGAGTTGCTGTCGATAGGTCAGCTGATACAGGCGCAGGAAATTGGGCGCCCACTCGTTGTTCGGATACTGGATCGCCCCGGTGCGGCTGGGCAGGTTGCCGTCCGAGCGTACGCCTTCGATGCTGAACTCGATCAGGCCACCTTGCCACCAATGGGCGGCTGCGGTGTCCAGGCTGCCTCCCCACTGCAACAGCGCAGAGGATGCTGCTCGGCTTTGCAACCCGCCGGAGAGATTGGCCTGACTTTGCAGATCGAGCCGACCCGAGGTGCTCAGGGCCACGGAGTCCGCATGGGCCGCAGGCAGCACTGCTGTGCCCAGCACAATGGCCAGCAGAACGGCGTACAGAAAAAACAGATGCAATTTGCGCATGATGCGTCCCTTCCCCCGATTCTGGTTCGGGATCGTGACGGTTTGGGGTGCAGGGCCGTGTGCGCGGCGCGCACGGTGGCCTGCGTGCGACGCAATGCGTCACACGGCTATCAGACGAGAGGAGATTGGCGCGCCGTGCGTGCCGAGGAGGTCAGCCAGCCGCGCCGTGCACGAAGGCCCAGACGACGACCGCAGTCATCACCACCACATAGAGGCGCAGGCCCCAGAACACGGCCTGCTGCCAGGGCGTGAGCTGCACGCGCTCCACGGGCGGCAAAGGTTTCTCCCAGCCCTCGCGTTCAATCAGGCGGCGGATGTCGGCCGGATCGAATTCATGCAGATGCTTCATGGCTCATCCTCCAAAGGCATGGGGAAACAAGGTGGCCACACCATAAAGGCCGTTGCAGACGATCAAACCCGCCATGATGGCGATGGACACCGCGTTGCGCCGCGGCGAGTTGACCTGATCGCCCATGAGCTCACGGTCGTTGAGCAGCATGAGCAGGAACAACATGGCCGCGGGCATGAACACCGTGGCTATCACCTGCACGCTCAGGTTCAAAAACCCCAGGGGCAGATTGGGAATCATCACCGCGATGGCGGCCACGGCCGTGCCGAGGATCGCCGGCAGATAAAAACCGATGGCCTTGCGCGGGGGGGCGTTGATCGAGCGATCGATGTCAAAGGCTTCGCCGATCGCCCAGGCGCTGCTGGCCGTGATGACGATGGAGGCAATCAACCCGGCTTCCATCAGGCCCAGGGCAAACAGGGCCATCATGCCGTCGCCCAGTTTGCTGCGAATGGCATGCAGCACTACATCGGCGTCGAGGTTCTGTGCGTTGGGTACGCCCTTGAGGGTTTTTGCGGCCAGGATGATGATGGCCATGGCCACCAGCACCATGCCGACGATGCCCAGCATCAGATCGCGGCGACCCGCGCGGATGTCCTGCGGCAGCAGGCCTTTGTCCACGACGCAGGACTGCTGGAAAAACAGCTGCCAGGGCGCGATGGTCGTGCCGATGTTGGCCGAGATCAGGATCAGGAAGGTGATCGACAGGAAGCCGCCCGGCACGATCCAGCCATGCCCGACGAAGGCCTGCGCGACCGCGTGCCAGTCCGGGTGCGACATCAGGGCCAGCGGTACGAAGATCAGGTTGAACACGGCGATGAACAGCGAAATCCGCTCCCAGGTCCAGTACCGCAAAAACACCAGAACGTAGGTGATGAACAGCAGCGAGGCCGGCACCGTCAGCCAGGGCGACAGCCCCAGGGCCTGACCGCCCAGACGGATGCCGATGAACTCGGTCATCAGGGTCAGCACATTGGCCACGACCAGATCGATCAGCGAGAACCATCCCCAGAAGGCGCCGTAGCGCTTCCAGATCAGCTCGGCGTGACCGCGGCGGGTGACCGCACCCAGGCGCACGGTCATCTCTTGCACCACATAGGCGACGAAACCCAGAAGAATCATCATGGGCAGGAAAATGCCCAGCCCATAGGTCGCCCCGGTCTGCGCATAGGTCACGACGCCGCCGGCATCGTTGTCGCCGAGCATGACCAGCACGCCCGGGCCAATCAGGGCCAGTCCGAGGGCGAGCCGGGTTCGCCAGTCCTGCGGCGCGCGGCGCAGGGCATCGAGGTAGAGGCGATCGCGCAAGCGGTGTTCGAGCTGCGCGGGCAACGGCGGGCACTCCGGGCAGAGCTTGGCGTCGAGGGTGGCGACTTCGGTGTTCATGACCGCCCTCCCAGAGTCTCGCCATAGTCCCGGTCGGTAGGCTGGGACAGCGCCAGATCCAGCGAGGCCAAGCGCACATCGACGACACTGATCCGCGTCGGGCCAAGCGCACGGCGGACCGACCGGGTTGCCACATGGACCCGCACGCGACGGGGCAGCAGGCGGGTCAACAGGGTATGAAGCGCGAAACACATGATTTCCTCCGTTCGTGGCTGACGGACGACACACGATGCACGCAAGCACGTCTTGCGACGCTTGCGTGACGGTTCACACGAAGAGGGGGAGCAAAAGGATGAGGAACTCATCCTGATGCTGCCGCCGGCCTGAGGGCGGCGGCAGCGGGAACAGTCTGCTGTCGAGAGCCTTCAGGCGTTCACTTCACTGGTCGACAACTGTCACTGTCCATGGGTTGGTTCGAGCCGGGCTTCGGCAAAACGAAAACTTATAAAGCCTAATTGGCGCAGGCAGAGATGGTCAAGAAATGGAAAGTATCCAAATGCAACTCGCCCTGCGCGCGGTGCGCTGGCGCGCGCCCCGCTGATCTCGGTGATGCCCCGCGCTGCCCAGCCCTCATCCGGCGCAGCACGAGAGCTGGCTCACATCTTTGGTGAAGGTTTGCGCTGCGAGTTTGAGCCCTTCGACCATGGTGAGGTAAGGAAAGAGCTGATCGGCCAGCTGCTGCACCGTCATGCGGTTGTGGATGGCGATTGCCGCGGTCTGGATCAGCTCTCCAGCTTCAGCCGCCACCGCCTGCACACCGAGCAGACGCCCGCTGCCAGCCTCCGCCACCAGCTTGATGAAGCCACGGGTGTCGAAATTCGCCAGCGCCCGGGGCACGTTGTCCAGGGAAAGCGTACGGCTTTCGGTCTGGATGTTGCGTGCCTGCGCCTCGGCCTCGCTCAGGCCGACGGTGGCCACCTGCGGATCGGTGAACACCACGGCGGGCATGGCCGACAGGTCCAGCGCGGCATCGCCGCCGAGCAGATTGATCGCCGCGCGCGTCCCACCGGCAGCGGCCACATAGACGAACTGCGGCTGGTCGGTGCAGTCCCCGGCGGCAAAGATATGCGGCACGTTGGTGCGTAAATGGTCGTCCACCACGATCGCGCCGTGCGCATCGACGCGCACACCCGCGGCCTGCAGTTGCAGCTCGGCGGTGTTGGGCACGCGCCCGGTGGCCACCAGCAGGCGATCTGCCTCGATCTCGCCCTGCGCGGTGCTCAGCCTGAACACACCGTTTGCATGGGTCACCGCGCTGGCCTGTGTGTGGGTCAGCACGGTGATGCCCTCGCTGGCGAAAGCATCTGCAAGCGCGGCACCGATCGCGGGATCGTCGCGCGACAGCAGCGTGCTGCGCGCCAGAATGGTGACCTGGCTGCCTAGACGTGCAAAGGCCTGTGCGAGTTCGACCGCCACCACCGAACCACCGATGACCGCCAGCCGCGGCGGGATGGTGCTGCTTACCAACGCCTCGGTCGAGGTCCAGTACGGCGTGCCGTGCAGTCCGGGAAGCGGCGGAAGGGCGGCGCTGGCGCCGGTGGCGATCAGGCAGCGGTCGAAACCGACCTGCTGCACCGAGCCGTCCGTCATGGTCACGCCCAGCGTGTGCGCATCGATGAACCGGGCCTGGCCGCGCAGCAGGGTGATGCCCGGCTGGCTTTGCAGGATGCTTTCGTACTTGGCGTGCCGCAGCGCGTCCACCAGGCCTTGCTGCTGCGCGAGCAAGCGATCGCGCAGAATTGCTGGCGTGGCGGGCGAAATGCCGTCGTCAAACGGGCTGTGACGCCGCAGGTGCGCGACGTGCGCCGCGCGGATCAGAACCTTGGACGGCACACAGCCGATGTTCACGCAGGTGCCGCCGATGGTGCCGCGCTCGATCAGCGTGACCTGTGCGCCCTCACCCGCCGCACGAATGGCACCGGCCATCGCAGCGCCGCCGCTGCCGATGACCGCCACGCGCAAGCCCGTGCCCGCCGCGCCACGCGCTAGTCCCACGGTCTCACCGGGCCGCCCCAGACCTGCGCTGGCTCCGCCCGAGGCCAGCCTGGCCGAGTAGCCGGCTTTGGCGACCGCGGCGGCCATGCGGTCCAGCGGCACATCGGCTTCGGCCAGCACCTGGGCAACGCCCTGGGAGTAAGACACCTGCGCCGACTGCACCCCCGGCACGTCCTCGAGCGCCTTGGCCACATGCGCGGCGCAGGCGTTGCAGGTCATGCCGCCGATGTCGAACACCGCGCTGCGCAGCGCGCTTGCTTGAGTCATGACAGCGCCTTCAGTGGACGAGAACAGAGGGATAGCCTGCGTCAGTGGTGGCCTTGATCAGCGCTTTGACATTGGTCTTGGCATCGTCGAAGGTCACCACGGCGTCTTTCTTGGCCTCGTCGACACTGACCTTTTCGACTCCGGGAACGGCGGTCAGCGCCTTGTGCACGGTGATCGGACAGACCCCACAGGTCATGCCGGGCACCGACAGGGTCACGGTCTGCACCCCAGCCCAGGCTGGCGCGGACAGGGCAAAGACCAGGGCAATCGCGGTCGAGAGCTTGTTCATGTTGATTCCTTTCAGTAAAAGAGCGGGGCAACGAAGGGGAAAGACAGCGCCACGACGATGAGCGCGGCGACGATCCAGAACAGCAGCCGGTATGCGGCGTTGACCTGGGGAACGGCACAGACCTCGCCGGGCTTGCACGCCGCCGGCGCGCGAAACAGCCGGCGATAGGCGAGAAACAGCGCAACGAGGGCCACGCCGATGAAAATCGGCCGATACGGCTCGAGCAGAGTGAGGTTGCCGATCCACGCGCCGCTGATGCCCAGGCTGAGCAGAATCAGCGGCCCGAGGCAGCAGGTGGACGCCAGAATGGCGGCAATCCCACTGGCGAGCAGCGCGCCGCGGCCTTTGCGCGGCGGCGGGGAAAGCGACTGGGACATGACAGAACTCCGTTGGGCTGACGATGGAGGGAAGTTTCCGTCCGTACCAAAGTCCGGAGTCAAGCCGCATGTCGTCTTGGTTGACTAGGCGGTGGGGTTTTGGCGCAAAGGGCCGGATACGGGCTCTGCAGCGCAAAACGGTGGTGAACCCGGTCTCGGGGCCGGTCGGCGTGGCACCGTCAGCCGACGCGGAGCGAGCGCTGCGGGCGGAGTTGTCGCGCGGGCAGGCACCGCGTCATCAGGGCGCGCGATAGTCCCTCAAGTATCGGCCCTCGAACCAGCGCTTGGCCCAGGTGAAGACGCGCGAAGGCGGCAGCACGAAGGTCTTGCGCTCATCGCGAAACACCAGGATGCCTGAATCCACGGTATCGACGATGCACACCAGTTCCGCCTTGGGCACATGCGCGGGCGGCTTGCCCTCCAACGCCAGCAACAGGTTCTGCGCCGCAGCCCTGGCCTGCAAGTCGGCCATGTGCGCCTGCTTGGGCAGCCAGTCCGGCCCGGGATAGCTGCCTACGTCTCCGGCGACGAACACCCGCTCGAAGCCGGGCACCGCGCAATGCGCATCAGCCTGGATGAAGCCGCCGGGCGAGCGTGGCAGCCCGGTCTGGTGCAGCCATGCCGGCCCGGTCATGCCGGGCATGAACAAAATCAGATCGGCCTTGACCAGCCCGCCTTCGGTCTCTACACCCTGCGGCGACATGCGCAGCACCTTGTGGCCCAGATGGGTGTCGATGCGGCGTTTGGCCATGTGCGACAGCAGCCCGGTGACCGCCCTCTCGCCCAGGCGCTGACCCGGGGTGGCGGAGGCGTTGAAAAACACCAATTCCACCCGGTCGCGCTTGCGCTGCCGACGCAGCCAGGTATCGATGCCGAACAGCAGCTCGAACATCGGCCCGCCACGCGCGGCCGAGGGCTCCTGCGGATTGCCGCCAAAGCCGCATGCGATGCGCCCGGAGTCCATCGCCTGCAGCCGCTCGCGGATTTTTTCTGCCGCGGCCACGCCCTCGCACAGCGCGATGGCATGTTCGATGCCCGGCAGCTTTTTGATGAAGCGCCCGCCGGTGGCGATGATCAGGCCGTCGTTGTCCACCGGCCCAGCGCTGGTCAGCACCGTGCGTCCGCCGTCCTGCAGCCCGGTCACCTCGGCGGCGAGAAAATCGATCCGGCTTTTCTGCAGGAACGGCTTGAGATCGATCACCAGCTCGCTGCTCTTGCGCACCCCGGTGGGTACCCAGATCAGGCTGGGCAGATAAACGAATTCCGCTTTGGGCGCGACCAGGGTGATGCGCGCCTCTGGAGCCTTGGCGCGCAGCGTGCGCGCTGCTGTCAGGCCGGCAAAGCCCGCACCGAGAACGACAAAATGGGCAGACATGGGGGGCAACTCTCAGGGGTGAATTTGCAGCCAGCATAGGCGCTGCCGTACCACCATGCCTTGCGAAATATCAGCGTTGCCTTATGTCAGCATCACCGCCCGCCGCAGATCGCGCGCCAGCGCGGCGCGGCGCTCGGGGCGTAGGTGGCGGCCGATCAGCACCTTTTGATTCCGATCGGAGAGTTGCACCAGACCGCCGTCCAGCGCCTGGATGCGGATACGGCGTGGATCGAACACCGCCCGCCCTTGCCTGCCGCCGCGCTCCCATTCCACCACGACGGCGCCCGCGCCGATGGCGATGCGCTCCTGGTCGGCGGCGTGACGTGCGTACACCAGCAGCGCGGCGCAGACCGCGGCCAGTTCCAGGCCGGTGAACGGCGCCACCAGATGCACGCCGCGCAGCCAGAACAGCACGGCCACCACGATGGAAGCCAGAGCGAACACAGCGAACGCGCCGAACAGCTGCGCCGGGCGCAAGGCACAGTTGCGGCGAAAGTGCCAGTGCCATGCGTCTGCGTGCCAAACCGGGCGCAGCAACAGGCTGCCCGGTGCGCCGGTCTGCGGCCAGTGGCGCGCTTGTGCAACGAGAACGGCCTCATCCATGCACAACCTCCCGGTGAGATGTGGCTTGCGGTGTCACGCTGGCTGCGCGCGCCAGCTGCGACAGCGCCTGGGCATCGCAGATTTCCAGCCGATGCAGCGGCCCGCGCACCCAACCATTGCGGCGAAACTCCGACAAGACGCGGCTGACGGTCTCGACGCGCAGGTGCAGATAGCTGGCAATGTCGCCGCGGGCGATCGCCGGCAGGCTGCTGCAGCACGCGCCGCGCAGCGGCTGCACCGCACGCAGGCATTGCATCAGCCAATGCGCCACGCGCACCGGCGCGGCTGCGGCCACGATCTGGCGATGCGCGAAGTTGTCGCGCAGGCGCGCGGCGAGTTCGGCGCTCAGCCGGTCGCAGAACTGCGGCGACACCCGCCGCGCCGCGTCCGGGCTGAGGCGCATGCGGCACACCGTGGTCATCGACACCGCCGCGCCGTGCCGCAGTTCGCCGTGTGCGGCGTCGGTCATCGCCTCCAGGCCGAACAGATCGCCGGCAAAGCTGAACGCCACCACGCGCGGCTTGCCCCGCACGTCCAGGCAGACCGACTTGACCACGCCGGACTTGACCGCCAGTAGACAGTCCCCCTCGACCGCGATCGGCGCATCGGCGCAGAACGTCTGCTGGGCAATCGCCACACCCCCGTACCGGGACAGCTCGGCACCGGCTGCGGGCAGGGCGCAGCCTTCCATCCTGGTGCAGCCGCTGCAGGAATCCAAGTCGCGCCGCATCGCGGGCCGGTGGACTTCAGTTCGTCTGCGGCGGGAGCACCCGGGTGGCGTCGGCATTGAGCCGCGGCGGGGTTTCATAGGTGTGGAACGGCGCGGGAGAGGGCACCTCCCACTCCAGCCCTTCGGCACCCTCCCACGGGCGTTGTGGCGCCTTCTCGCCCTGTCCGCGCAGAACCGGAATCACCACCGCGAACACGAAGTAGGCCTGCGCCAGCCCGAAAATCCACGCGCCGATGGTCGAAATCTGGTTGAAGTCGGTGAACTGCACCGGGTAGGCGATGTAGCGCCGCGGCATGCCGGCCAGACCAAGGAAGTGCTGCGGGAAAAAGGTCAGGTTGAAGCCGATCATCGACAGCCAGAAGTGGATTTTCCCGGCGGTTTCGTTGTACATGGTGCCGGTCCACTTCGGCGACCAGTAGTAGAAGGCCATGAAAATGGCAAACAGCGTGCCGGCCACCATGGTGTAGTGAAAGTGCGCGACGACAAAGTAGGTGTTGTGCACCTGCGTGTCGATCGGCA
>JBMFIE010000047.1:0-12298 GCA_049976465.1 Thiomonas sp.
TGGTCTCGCAGGGCGTCGTGGTGGGTGCGGTCGTGGTGCTGGCCACCGGCTGGATGTGGCTGGACCCGGCGATTTCGCTGGTGATCGCCGCCGTGGTGGTGTGGGGCACCTGGTCGCTGTTCTCGCAATCGCTGCACCTGCTATTCGACGGCGTGCCGCAGGCAGTCGATCTGCCAGACGTGCGCGGCAGGCTGCTGGCGCTGCCGGGAGTGGTCGGGCTGCACGATCTGCATGTCTGGGCGCTGTCGACCTCCAAGGTCGGATTGACCGCGCACCTCGTGGTGCGCGAAGGTGTCGATTCCGCCGCGCTGCTCGACCAGGCCGGGCACATGCTGCACGATGCATTCGAGATCACGCATGTCACGCTGCAGATCGAGCCGCAGACCTTCGCCGCACAGTGCGCGCTCGCGGCCCCGGCTGCCGCCTGCCCGGGCAGCGCAGCGCCGGAGCAGGGCCGGTGAGCGGGCATGCGGCGAGACCGCCCGCGCCAGCGCGCGATGCGCCGGCTCAGGCGGCGACCGTCCAGCCGGGCTTTGCGCTGTTGTTCTCCACGCCGCTGCTTCACGGGTTCAAACGGCTGGACGCGCGGCCCGTAGGCTTTGCGCCGCTGCCAGAGCCCGCCGCGTCGCAATTGGCGCAGTGGCGCGACGCCGCGCAGGCGCATGTGCTCGGCCCGGCGTTCCTGCAGGCGGCACGGCTGCAGCGGACCGAGCTGGGTCGCATCACGCTGCAGCAGGCAGATGCTGAAGCGCCGCGCCATGCCGACGTTGCGCTGCTCACCCACGTCGCCGGCGTGGCGGTGTGGGAGGCATGGCTGAGCGCGCCGCCGCAAGGCTTCGACCCCCAGCGCTGGGTCGACTGGATCGACCCCGACCGCTCCGATTCCATCGCCGCCGCAGTGTGGCAGCACATCGCCCCGCTGAATCACGCCCTCTCGGGGCGCAGCGCGTTCAGCGCCTATCTGCCGCTGTCGGTGATCCGCCTGCCCGATGTTCTCCTCGATGACTGGTTGCCCGAGCATGCCGAGCGGGTGATCGCTCTGCTGTGGCGCGACCGGCTCGGCCGCGCGCTCAAGCCGGAGGTCGTCGAAACCGAGCTGGCGCGCGATACCTGCGCCCGCGTGGGCGGCATCACGCTGATGGGGCGGCGCAGCGCGCTCGATCTGCACGACTGGCGCGACGACAGCGCCGCCGAGGCTGCCCAATTGCAACTGCCGCCGCGCAGCGCGCTGCCGTTTCTCGTCACCCTCGAACTCCTGGCGATCGAGCGGGCGGTGCTGCAGCGGCTGTATGACCGCATCGCCCACGCCGCGCCGCAGACGATCGAAGGGCTGCTCGCGCTCAAGAAGGACGTGATCGACGGCCTGGAGGAGTATTACGGTTCCACGCTGGCGAGCACACGGTTCAACGACGTGGTCGCCTCACAGGGGGAGGACATGCTGGGCATCGTCGACCTGTTCGACGCCGTGTCGGACCGGCTGGAGATGCTGAGCTTCACCCTGACCACCGCCTATCAACAGCGCATGACCGCGTTGCAGTTCTGGTTGACCGTGGTGTTTGGTGCCACCGAAATCGGCTTCATTGCCTCGAGCATCGCCACCTGGTACTACGCCAGCGGCGTGGGCACGGTACTGGCCTGGACCGTGGGTGCCGCAGCACTGTCAGGAGGAATCCTGGTGGCCCTGCTGCGCCGCAAAATCCGAGACTGACATGCCCGACATGCCACAACGAGAACCCACCGCCGCTCCAGCGGCCGCAGTGTCTTCAGCCGGCCTGACCGCCAGCGAGGCGGCTGCACGCCTTGCCGCCGACGGCCCGAATCTTTTGCCCGGCGCCGCACCCAAGACGGCATTGGCCATCGTGCTCGGCGTGCTGCGCGAGCCCATGTTCCTGATGCTGCTGGCCGCTGGCGGCATCTATCTGTTTCTGGGTGACAAGGGCGAGGCGCTGTTCCTGCTCGGCTTCGTATTCGTGGTCATCGGCATCACGCTGGCGCAGGAGCGCAAGACGCAGCGGGCGCTGGAATCGCTGCGCGATCTGTCCGCACCGCGCGCGCTGGTCATCCGCGATGGCCGCGAGCAGCGCATCGCCGGGCGCGAGGTGGTGGTGGGCGACCTGCTGGTGCTGCACGAGGGCGACCGCATTCCCGCCGACGCGCAACTGGTCGCGGGGCAGCTTGACGTCGATGAATCGCTGCTCACCGGCGAATCCGTGCCAGCGAGCAAGCTGCCTGATTTGGTGCCGCACCCTGCCGGGGAAGGCGGAGGCGCAGCGCTGTTCGCCAGCACGGTCGTGACCAAGGGCGTCGGCCAGGCGATTGTCGTGGCCACTGGAGCGCGCACTGCGGTCGGCGGCATCGGCGCTGCGCTGGTGAGTACGGCCGAGGTCGAGTCGGGCCTGCAGCGCGCCTCGGCCGGGCTGATTCGCAACCTCACCGCCGTCGCGCTCGCCCTGGCGCTGGCCTTGGTGCTGTTGAGCTGGCTGTGGGACGGACGGACGCTGCTGGAAAGCCTGCTCTCGGGCATCGCGCTGGCCATGGCCATCCTGCCGGAGGAAATTCCGGTCATCCTCACGGTGTTCCTCGCGCTCGGGGCCTGGCGACTGTCCAAGGCCAAGGTGTTGACCCGCCGCGTGCCCGCGGTGGAGGCGCTGGGGGCGATCACCGTGCTGGCGGTGGACAAGACCGGCACGCTCACGCAAAACCGCATGCAGGTGGCCGAACTGGCTGCGGGCGACGCGTCCTTCCAGGCCAGCGAGAGCGATCTGCCCGAGCGTTTTCACACCCTGGTCGAGTTCGCCATGCTCGCCACGCCACTCGACCCGTTCGACCCTATGGAGAAGGCCATTCAGACCTTCGGCCATGCGCGGCTGCATGGTACCGAGCATGTGCACGACGACCGCAGCCCGACCCGCCAGTACGACCTCGCGCCCGACATTCTGGCGATGACCCGCGTGTTCGCCACCACCCGCCCGCAGGTCTATACCCTGGCGACCAAGGGGGCGCCCGAGGCAGTAGCCGATCTGTGCCACTTGCCCGAGGCACAGCGCCAAGCGATCGCGCAGCAGGTGGAGGCGATGGCCGCGCGCGGGCTGCGCGTGCTCGGCGTGGCGCGCGGCACCTGGCAGGCGCCCGCGCAGGATGCCGACTGGCCCGCGCGTCAGCACGATTTCGATTTCGCGTTTCTCGGTCTGGTCGGACTGATCGACCCGCCCCGCCAGGAAGTGCCTGCAGCGATTGCGCAGTGCCGTGCCGCCGGGGTGCGCATCGTGATGATGACTGGCGACCATCCCGCCACCGCCCGTGCGATTGCTGCGCAGGTGGGGCTGTCCGAGCGGCCCGACGTGATCACCGGCGCAGAACTCGACGCGCTGGACGACGCCGCGCTGCGCGAGCGCCTGCGCCGCGTGGACGTCTGCGCCCGCCTCGCACCGGCGCACAAGCTGCGCCTGGTGCGCGCCCTGCAGGCCGACGGGCAAGTGGTGGCGATGACCGGCGATGGGGTCAACGACGCTCCGGCGCTCAAGGCTGCCGATGTGGGGATCGCCATGGGCGAGCGCGGCACCGACGTGGCACGCGAAGCCGCCGCGCTCGTGCTGCTGGACGACAGCTTTGCCAGCATCGTGCAGGCCATCCGTGGCGGTCGGCGCATTTTCGACAACATCACCAAGGCCACGCGCTTCGTGTTCGCCGTGCACATGCCCATCATCGCGCTGGCGCTGCTGCCCGCACTGCTGCACTGGCCGGTGCTGCTGCTGCCGGTGCACATCGTGCTGCTGGAATTGCTGATCGATCCGGCCTGCTCGATCGTGTTCGAGGCCGAGCCTGCCGCGGCCGATGTGATGCAGCGCCCGCCCAGGCCGCTGGCGGCCAGCCCGTTCACCCTGGGCAATATCGGTTTTGCCTTGCTGCAGGGGCTGGGCATTGCGGCGGTGCTGCTCGCCGGGCACGCCGCATTGCAGATGGCAACCGGCTGGAGCGAGGGCGACCTGCGGCTGGCGGTCTTCACCGCGCTGGTGCTTGCGCTCTTCTTGCTCATCCTGTCCAACCGTGATCTGCACCATGCCGCGCTGCTCAACCTGCGGGGGGACAATCCCTGGCTGGCGCGGATGTTCGCCTTTGTTGCCTTGGTGCTGGCTGCGGTGCTGCTGATTCCGGGATTGCGCGAGGTGATGGGGTTCTCCAGCATGCGCCTGCCGCCGCTCGCTGCAGCAAGCGGGTTGCTTGTGCTGTGCGGACTCTGGCTGCAGGGTTTGCGGCTGGCCTGGGGGCGGCGGCTGGCGTGACGCTGCATGGCAGGGGGGCAAACACGCCCGCGTCTGATTTGGATCAAGGGTTTTGCATTCCGGCAGCATCCTTTCCCGGCCCGCGACGTCTTCAAGGGCGAAGTTCACAACAAAACCAACGGAGGTTTGCATGCTCACCTACGACGTCACCCTCGACCGGGTCGATGCGCACGGCGCGCGCGCGCAGTGCAAGAGCGCGTGCATCGCGGTCGACTCGGCGCTTGATGGCCGGGATGATGCGTTCAACCCGGCCGAGCTGCTGCTTGCCGCAGTCGGCGCCTGCATGCTCAAGAACATCGAGCGGGTCGCGCCCATCCTCAAATTCCAATACCGTGGGGTCCACATCGCCGTCCACGGCGAGCGCCAGGACGCCCCGCCGAAGATGCAGCGCATCACCTATCGCATCACGGTCGACACCGACGAGGACGATCATCGCCTGGCCTTGTTGCACCGCAATGTGCAGCAGTTCGGCACGGTCTACAACACCGTTTCCGCGGGCACCACGCTCGAAGGCAGTATCGCGCGCGGCGGCCTCAGCCCAACAACTCCCTGTGACCAACGATCATGACGCGGTCTTCTGTTTTTTCCCTCAAGCAGGCTGGTTTGGCGTGCGCGCTCGCGGTCGCAGTCAGCGCGCCCACAATAGCAGCAGCACAACCGGCTGCAGCGGGCGCAAGCGCTCCTGCGGATGCCGCATCCACTGCCGCCGCAGCAGCGCAGCCCGAGGCGAGCCTCGCCGAGGTGCTGCAGACCATCGGCGCACGCTCTCCTGATGTGCTTGCCGCACGCGCCAACGTGGCGCAGACGCTGGCGCAGGTGCAACAGGCGCGCGCGGCCTGGTTCGGCAAGGTCGATGCCTACGCGCTGTCGCAGCACTACAACGACCCGCGGCTCACCCGCGCGATCACCCTGCCGCCGAATGTGGCGGCTTATCCATTTTCGGCAGACCAGTTCGGCTACGGCCTGAACGCGCAACTGCCCATCGACGTCAGCGGCCAGATCGCCGCCGAGGTCGACGCCACCCGTGCCCGCGCCGCCGGTGCGCAATGGAGCGCCGACGACGTGCGACTGCGCGCCCTGTTGCAGGGGGCAACCCTCTATCGCAATCTGCAGGCGCTGGCCGGACAGCGGCAGGCGCTCGACAAGCAACTGGAATCGTTGCAGACCAGTGTGCGCGTGGCCGAGGCCGGGCTGAAGGTCGGCAACATCGCCCGCGTCAACCTGCTGCGTGTCCAGGCCGCCGTTGCCGCAGTGCAGGCACAGATTGCCGGAGTCGATGGACAGGAACGCAAGTTGCGGGCGCAGCTCGCCGCGCTGATGGGCGTGACGAGCTTCGACGCCTCAGTGCCCGCACCGGACTCTGGCCCAACGCATTTCCCGGCCAACCGCAACCTGCTGCCGCCGTCGATCCAGGCGGCGCAAAGCGCGTTGCTCGCCAGCCAGGACAAGGTGCGTTCGGCGCAGAAGGCGATGCTGCCGCAGTTCGCCGCCACCGCCAACTGGAACCGCAACGCTGTGCATTGGGACAACCGGCCCATCGACACCTGGCAGTTCAACCTCGGCGTGACCTTCAACCTGTGGTCGGGCGGGGCGCAGACCGCAGCGGTCGACGCCGCGCAGGCCGCAGCCGATCAGGCGCAGCAACAGCTGCAGGCTGCGCAGGACAATCTGCGCGCCGCGCGTGATGGCGCCGTGGCGCTGTGGAACGCGCAGGATCAATCCTGGCGCGCGGCCGAATCGGGCCTGCGTGCGGCCGCCGAGAGTGCGCGCATCGAGCGCGACCGGTTCAAGAACGGCCTGGGCTCGGCCACCGAGTTGATCGACGCCGAAGCGGCGCTAGCCAGCGCGCGTGCCAGCGTCGCCAGCGCCCTGGCCGGTTGGTGGCAGGCCGATGACGCCCTGCGCTATGCCTACGGCGAGCCACCCGCCGCCCTACAGAACAACGAACCCACGCCTGCGAGCCTCAAACCATGAATACGCCCGTCACCCCACCAGCCACGTCCCCCGCGCGCAAGCGCAAGCCCTGGTATCTGCTGCCGATTCCCATTTTGCTCATCAGCGGCGGCCTGTGGCTGCATTTCCACCGGCTGCACCAGGCCGATGCCAGCCCGCCACCGCAGCCCACGCCCTGGGCGGTGCAGGTCGGCGAGGTGCAGCGCGGCACGGTATCAGCCAGCTTGCAGAGCGTGGCCACGGTCGAGGCGCCGAACACCATCACCCTCGTGCCACAAATTCAGGGCACGGTCACGGCCATCGGCCCGCGCGCTGGGGTAGCGGTCAAGCGCGGACAGCTGCTGGTGCGCATCGATGCGCGGACGATCCAGGCCAACATCTCGGCGTTGGCACAACAGCGCATCGCTGCGCGCGCCAATGCCGACTACGCCGCCAAGCAACAGGCACGGACCGACGCGGTTCTGGCCGAAGGCGGCGTGAGCCAGGCGCAGGCCGATCAGGCGCGCACCGCCGCTGATGCGGCCCGCGCTTCGGTGCAGGCGCTGTCCGACCAGATTGCCGCGCTGCAAGTGCAGCTCGGTTATGCCGACATCCGCGCACCGCAGGACGCGGTGGTGGCGCAGCGCCTGGTCGAAGTCGGCGACACCGCCGCTCCCGGCAAGCCGGTCTATCAGCTCACCGCGGGCAAGGGCGCGGTGGTGCGGGTGACCCTGCCCGCTGACCAGCTCGCGCAGGTGAAGGTGGGCGATGTGCTGCACCTGAGCCAAGGCGGGCAGACGGTCGATTTGCCCATCACCCGCATTTCCCCTGCGGTCAACGCCGCAGGTCTAGGCACGGCCGAAGCCGACGCCCCGAGCAGCCCCTTCGGCCTGCCCAGCGGCAGCACCGTCGCGGCAACACTGACGCTGACCCCGCCATCGGCACCGTCGCAGACTGCGGCGCCGCTGACCGTTCCCGTGGCGGCCGTGGTCGGCAGCGGCGATCGGGCACATGTGCTCGCGTTCACGCCGCCAGCCAAAACAGGCGAGCCCGGACGGCTGCGCATCGTTGCGGTGAAGGTTCTGCAGATCGGTGCAAACCGTGCAGCAGTGAGCGGGGCGCTGCAGCCCGGTGAGCAGGTGGTGGTTGGCCAGACCGCCGTGCTGTCGCAGATGCGCGATGGCGATGCGGCCGTGACGGCAGCGGGAGCGGCGCAATGAACCTCATGCAACGGCTGCTGGGCCGGTCGCACGCGATCATCGCGATCGCACTGCTCGTCGTCGTCGCCGGCATCGGCGCGTATTTCACCATGCCGATGAACCTGTTTCCGGACACCAACCGGCCGATGATCAGCGTGGTCACGCAATGGCCGGGGGCGGAAGCCAGCGATGTCGAGCAGGACGTCACCCACCCGATCGAAACCCAACTCTCCGCCATCGATGGCGTGCGCCGCGTGACCTCGGTGTCGCGCGACCAGGTGTCGGCGGTGACGGTCGAGTTCGAGTATGGCAACGACATCAACATCGCCGCGACCAAGGTGCTCACCGAGCTCAAACGCGTGGAATCCAGCCTGCCCGCGGGCAGCAAGGCGCCGGTGATCTTTCGCATCACCAACGCGGCGCAGCCGGTGACGGTGCTCGCCCTCACCCCGGCAAAGAATTCCAATCTCGATTTGTCTGAGGTGCGGCGCATTGCCGAAAACCAGTTCCGCGACCGTCTGCTGCGCATCCCCGGCGTGTCCGAGGTCGAGGTGTTCGGCGGACATGAACGGCAGGTGCAGGTTAATCTCAACCGCAGCGCACTGGCCGCGCATCACCTGAATGTGGCAACCGTGGCTGCGGCGCTGGCGGCGAGCAACATCACCGCCCCCGAAGGCCTGGTGCACCGCGACGGCTTCCGCTTTCTGCTCACGCTCAACAGTCTGGCGCACAACCCCCAGCAGCTCGCCGAGGTGCAAGTGCCGGTGCCGGGCGGCGGCTTCGTGCGCGTGGGCGATCTTGGCACCGTGGGCTGGGGCGATGCCGACCCCACGTCGCTCTATCGCGGCAATGGACATGAGGCGATCGCGGTGTCCTTGCTGCGCGGCGAAAACGGCTACGCCGCGACCACCGCACGCAACGTCGACGCGGCGCTGCCGCAAATCCGCGCCGAGTTCCCGATGCTGCACATCGCGCAGTCCGACGGCCAGCTGCGGCTGATCGACCTGACGGTGGACAACATGCTCGGCGCGCTGCGTGATGCGCTGATCATGACGGTGTTCGTCATCCTGCTGTTCCTCGCCGATACGCGGGCTGCGTTCATCACCGCGCTCTCTTTGCCGTTCACCTATTTGCTCACCTTTCTGGTGATGAAGCTGATCGGCTATGAGTTTGACATGATCACGCTGACCGCCATCATCATCGCAGTCGGCCTCTTGGCCGACGATGCCATCGTGGTCATCGAGAACATCGAGCGGCGCATGCGCGAACACGGCGAATCGGGGCTGGCGGTGGCTGCCAATGGCACGCAAGAGGTCATGCTCGCGGTGCTATCCGGCACCATTGCCAATGGCGTCGTGCTGCTGCCCATCGTGTTCATCGGTGGCTTTGTACAGACCGTGCTGCGGCCGCTGTCGGTGAGCCTGATGGTGGCGCTCGCGGCCTCGTTCATCGTCGCGGTGACCATCATTCCGCTGCTCACGCCGTGGCTGCTCAAGCCGGGCGCGCGCGATCCGCTGCGCAAACCGCTGTCGTATTTCGACACCTGGGTCATCAAGCCGCTCAAGCGGTTTTATGCAAGGGTTGTGACCTGGGCGCTGGAGAATCCCAAGCGTGTGCTGTTTGTCGCCCTGCTGCTGACGCTGGCCTCGCTGCGGCAGTTGCCGGTGGTCGGACGCGAACTCATGCCGCTGATGGATTCGGGCATCACCCAGATCACCTTCGAGGCCCAGCCCGACACCGACGCCGCGCAGATGCAGCACATCGCCAAGGCCGTGGATGCCGCGATTCGCTCATCGGTCAAGCCCGACTGGCTCCTGTCCACCTCGACCGTGGTCGGCGCCGAACCGCAGGATAAATCCTTCGGTGCCGCGCGCATTTTTTCGCAGGGCATGGCGACGGTGAACCTGGTCGACCGCTTTCATCGCGATGAGACCATCTTCCAGATCAACAAGGTCATCCAACAAAAAGTGCGGGCGATTCCCGGGGTGATCGACGCCAACGCGGTGGTCTATGGCGCCACACCCCTGTCGTCGATCCGCGGCACGGTCGACCTCATGGTCAGCGGCCCGGATTGGCGGGTGCTCGACCAGATTGCGGGCGAGATCGAGGCACGGCTGGCCAAGGTCGGTGGGCTCACCGGGTTCGAGCGCAGCTGGCAGGGCGATTCCAAGCGGCTGCAGCTCGATGTGGACGCGGCCAAGGCGTCGAGCTACGGACTGACCCCGGGCGCGATTGCGCAGCAGGTCGCGGCACAAGTCAACGGCATCCCCGGAGGCAGCCTGCGGGTGGAAGGCGAAAACAGCATTCCAGTCTGGGTGCGGCTGCGCAGTGACGAGCGTTCCAGCCCCGCCGCGATTGCCGCGCTCAACATCACCGCACCGAATGGCGCCATCGTGCCGCTCGCGCAGGTGGCGACGGTCAAGACGGTTTACGCGCCAACCACCTACACCCATCAGAACCTGGTGCGCACGGTGGACGTGATCGGCTATCGCCGCGACATCGCGGTCACGGCCCTGGACGCGCATGTGGCCGAAGCCTTGAAGGGACTGCAACTGCCGCGCGGCTACACCATTTCCGATGAAGGCGAGATGAAGGAAATGAATGCCTCGTTCACCCGCCTCGGGCAATCGCTGGCGCTCGGCATCGTGCTGCTCGCTGTGGTGCTGGTCATCGCCTTTCGCTCGTTCATCACGCCGATTGCGATTCTGGTGACGCTGCCACTTGCGGTGATTGGCGCCGCCTGGGCGATGCTGATTGCCGACAAGCACGGCTGCATGCCGTCGTTCATGGGGCTGATTCTGCTCATGGGCATCATCGTCAAGAACGGCATTTTGCTGGTCGATTTCGCGCAGGAAGCGCTGGGTCGCGGCGTGCCGTTGAAGGCGGCAATTCTGCAGGCCGTGGACCTGCGCACCCGGCCCATCCTGATGACCGCGGCTGCTGCGGCGGTGGGCATGATTCCGGTCGCGTTCGAGTGGGCGGTGGGGCTCGAGCGCCTCTCGCCCCTGGCGGTGGTGGCCATCGGCGGGCTGATCGTCGGCACGTTCCTGACTCTGCTCATCGTGCCGGTGCTGCTGTTTCTGCTGCTCAAGCGGCGCTATCCCGAGACACCCAAACCCGATGCGGCAGACGCTGCCGCGCCCTTGGCTTCGACTCGATGAGTCCAACGGCATGAAATGCTTACTCCTGAACCGTCTTGCGCTGTGCGCCGCGCTGGCCATGCTTGCGCCCTCAGCGCATGCCGCAGACCTCTCGCTGCTCGTCGGCGCTGACAAGGGCTATCACAACACCACCCTTGCGCTCGAATCCGCCCCGCTGTGGACGCGCGCGCTCGCCAGCAGCCACCTCGACCTGACCGCCGAGGCGTCAGTCGGCTACGCCCAGGGGCCGTCCGGCGCACCTGGTGGGTCGCTGTGGCATGTCGGTCTCACGCCGTTTCTGCACTGGTGGTTCACGCCAGACACCGCAATGGAATTCGGCATTGGCGCCAACGTGTTCTCCGGCACATATATCGGGGGCAAGCGCATTTCTACCGCCTACCAGTTCGGCGATTCGCTGGGCGTGGTGCATCACTTTGCTGCCAGCCCCTGGCTGCTGGGGCTGCGCTTCACCCACTATTCCAACGCCGACATCAAGCGCCCGAATCCGGGGCAGGACTACTGGCAACTGCGTCTGGGGTATGCCTTCTGAACGCGCCATGCAGCCAGGCTCAGCATCCGACGCCATCACCGATCCTGGTCGTCGCGAGGGTCTGCTTCGCCTGCCAGTGGCACTGGTGGCGCTCGGCACGATGCCCGACGCCGACGCGGCGTCTTTGCGCACCAACAGCAATCTTTCACCCCATCAGACCATGAATCTATCCACACCCCAGCCCCAATCTTTCGCAGCGTATCTGCGCCGCTTCGACTACTCGGAGCGGCAGGCGATGAAAATCGGCGTCGCCGAAGCCCTCGACCAACTCGCCGCAGGCAAGGCGCAGTTGGTGGACATTCGCTTTGCCGAGGAATGGGCCGCATGGCATGTCGGCTTCGGGTTACACATTCCGCTCGACGCCCTGCCGGACCGCCTGCACGAGCTCGACCGCAGCAAATTGATCATCACCATGTGCCCGCATTACGACCGGGCGGAGATCGCACGGCTGTTCCTCACCCTCGAAGGCTTTCAGTCGCGCTATCTCAACGAGGGCATGCTCGGCCTGGTCGACGCCCTGCGTGGCGACAAGGCGCGCGATCTGATGCGGCGCCTGCCGACGCAATCATGATCTGCTGCGCGGGTTCCTGCGCAGGGGGGTCAGCATGAGTCCCGTCCTGCTGCACGACGCGTTGTACTTCACGCTGACCTTGGTGCTGTCCACCCTGTTCGCCATGGGCGGGGTGGGAGCGGCTGTCGCGTTGGTGCCGACCTTCGGCATGCTGGGCATGGCGCTCGATCTGGCCAAGGCCATCGGGCTGTTCGTCAATTCGGTCTCGACCCTTTCGGCCTCGGTGATGAACGCGGTGCGCGGCGTGCTCGACATTCGCTTTGCGCTGCCGCTTGCCATCTCGATGATGATCGCCACTCCGCTTGGGGCCTGGATGAGCCGCGACGTGCCGCAGCATGTCATTCAATGGGTGCTCGCGGCGTTCATGGTGGTCAGTGCCGCACTCCTGCTGTTTTTCAAGCGCCAGCCCAAGGTGGCGTATGACCGGGTGTGGGTGCTGGTTGCGCTTGGCGCCAGCGTGGGCTGGGTGTCGGGCCTGATTGGCGTGGGCGGCGGCTCGCCCATCCTGGCCGTGCTGGTGTTGCTGGGGTTCGATGCAAAAAAGGCCGCCTACGCGGTGAGCTTTGCCATCCCCTTTGCGACGCTGGGCGGGTTTTTCACCTACCTGAGCTTCGCGCACATGG
>JBMFIE010000048.1:0-12274 GCA_049976465.1 Thiomonas sp.
CGCCCATAAATTGTCCAAGTGATTGAAACGTCTTGATGTTTTTGCCAGCGCGCTGACTGGCACATGACTTGCGTGCCAATTCGCTGCGATCAAGCGTTTCAC
This sequence comes from Thiomonas sp., assembly GCA_049976465.1. GTDB lineage: Bacteria > Pseudomonadota > Gammaproteobacteria > Burkholderiales > Burkholderiaceae_C > Thiomonas. The sequence goes on from JBMFIE010000048.1 coordinate 103, forward strand.
AACCCCGAGGAGGCATCATGACTGAAAAAGTATCGCGTCGCATCTTTCTCAAAGTAGCCGGAACCAGCGTAGCAGGCGTGGGTGCGGCCGTCACTCCGGTCGGCCATGCGATGGCCGCCGGAAATGACCAGGCGGCCATTCAGGCCGCAGCCGGCATGGCGGTGCTGCCCTATCCCAAGACCTCGGTCGGCAAGGCCAAGGCCATGCAGACCAATACCCCGGTGTCGTTCAACTATCCCGATGCCGATTCGCCCTGCGTAGCGATCAAGATGGGCCAGCGCGTGGCCGGCGGTGTTGGGCCAGATGGCGACATCGTCGCCTACAGCAATCTGTGCACCCACATGGGCTGCCCGCTGATGTATGACCCCAAGACCCGCAGCTTCAAATGCCCCTGCCACTACAGCATGTTCGACCCGGAGAAATCCGGGCAGATGATCTGCGGTCAGGCTACCGAGAATCTGCCGCAGATCCAGCTCAGCTACGACGCGGCCACCGACACCGTCCACGCCGTGGCCGTGACCGGACTGATCTACGGCCGCCAAGCCAACGTACTGTAAGCCCAACGAGGAGACAAACACCATGTCGCAATTCAAGGATCGCGTCGCGCTGCCCCCGGTCGATGCCAAGAAGACCAACCTCACCTGCCAGTTCTGCATCGTCGGCTGTGGCTACCACGTCTACACCTGGGATGCCGACCGCGAGGGCGGACGCGCACCTAACCAGAACGCGCTCGGCCTGGACTTTCGCAAGCAACTTCCGCCTTTCGCCACCATCATGACTCCGGCGATGACCAATGTGCTGACCGACAAGAACGGTCAGCGTAAAGCCATCATGATCGTGCCGGACAAGGAATGCGTGGTCAACCAGGGGCAGAGCTCGACCCGCGGAGGCAAGATGGCCTCTTACTTCTACAACGCCGACGGCATCACCCGTGAGCGGCTGCTGCATCCGCGCATCTATCAGGGCGGTGAGTGGCTCGACACCTCGTGGGATTATGCGCTGCAGGTCTACGGCGGCATGGTGAAAAAAATTCTGGACAAGGAGGGGCCAGACGCCATTGCCGTGGCGATGTTCGACCACGGCGGCTCGGGTGGCGGTTTCGAGAACACCTGGGGTACCGGCAAGCTGGTGTTCTCCGCCATCCAGACGCCCACCTGTCGCATCCACAACCGCCCTGCGTACAACTCGGAATGCTTCGGCAACCGCGACATGGGCATTTTCGAGCTGAACAACAGCTACGAGGACGCCGAACTGGCCGACGTGATCTGGGCTAACGGCAACAATCCTTACGAGAACCAGACCAATTACTTTCTGGTGCACTGGCTGCCCAATCTGCAGGGCGCGACCGTGGACAAGAAGAAAAAAATGTTCCCCGGCGAGCCGGTGGCAGCAGGCAAGTTCATTTTTGTCGACCCGCGGCGCACGCCGTCGATTTCCATCAGCGAGAGCATTGCCAAGGACCAGGTGCTGCATTTGGCGATCAACCCCGGCACGGACGGCGCGCTCTGGAACGGCATACTGACTTACATCGTCGATCAGGGCTGGATCGACAAAGACTTCATCGCCCAGCACACCGAAGGTTTCGATGCGGCGGTCAAGGCCAACCGCATGTCGCTCGACGAATGCAGTCGCATCACCGGCATTCCGGTGGCGCAGATCAAACAGGCTGCCGAATGGAGCTACAAACCCAAGGCACCTGGCAAGCTGCCGCGGGTGATGCATGCTTTCGAGAAGGGCATCATCTGGGGCAACAACAACTATGTCACCGAGCAGGCGATGGGCGCCGTGGTCGTGGCCACGCACAACGTCGGCCGTCGTGGCACCGGCTGGGTGCGCATGGGCGGGCACCAGGAAGGCTATTGTCGCCCTGGCTATCCCGAGCCGGCCCACCGCTATCCGGCCGCCAACTTCCCCATCCCCATGCATGACAAGCTGATCGAGGTCGACGACTACCTGATCAACGGCAAGGGCAAGATGATGACCTACTGGGCCTGCAACAGCTTTCAGACGACCAACAACGCGCAGGCGCTGCGCGAGGCCGTCATCCGCCGCAGCCAGATCGTGCGCAAGGCCATGGCAGGTGCACGCGGAGCGACGCCGAAGGAAATGGTCGACGTCATCTACGCCGCAACACAGAAGGGTGGACTGTTCGTCGGCATGATGAACATCTACCCGACCATGCTCGCCGAGGCTGCCCATGTGATGTTCCCCGCCGCGGTCTCGGGCGAGATGAACCTGACGTCGATGAACGGCGAGCGCCGCATGCGGCTGACCGAGAAGTTCATCGACCCGCCGGGCGAGGCGCTGCCCGATTGCCTGATCGCCGCGCGCATCGCCAACACCATCAAGGTGATGTACGAGCAGGAAGGCAATGTGAAAATGGCCAAGCGCTTCGAAGGCTTTGATTGGGCGACCGAGGAGGATGCATTCAACGACGGCTTCCGCCGCGCTGGCCAGCCCGGAGCCGGTGAGATCGACAGCCAGGGCGGCGACACGGGTCATCTGGTCACCTACGATCTGCTGCGCAAGGCAGGCAACAACGGTGTGCAATTACCAGTCAAATCCGTCGAAGGTGACAAGTTGGTTGGCACCGAGATGCTCTACACCGACGGCAAGTTCGACACCAAGAGCGGCAAGGCCAAGGTGTTTCCAGCGAAGTGGGCCGGCATGCTCAAGCCGGCAGCTGAGCAAAAGGCCAAGTTCAAGTTCTTCGTCAACAACGGTCGGCTCAACGAGGTTTGGCAGTCGTGGTTCAACAACCAGTACGACCGGTTCATCACCGACCGCTACCCAGTGGCGATCATCCAGATGAATCCGCAGGACATGGCCGGCCTGGGCATCAAGGCCACCGACGTGGTCGAGGTCTACAACGACAACGGCGCCACCACCGCGATGGCCTACCCCGAGGCCTCGCTCAAGCCCGGCAGCACCTTCATGGTGTTCGGCGCACCCAAGGGCGTGCAGGGCTCGGTGACCAGCACCGCAACCGACGTGCACTTCCTCCCCTATTACAAGGGAAGTTGGGCGAACATCCGTCGCATCGGTTCGATGCCCGACTGGCAACGCACCGTCTCGACCAAGAGCCGTCTGTACGAAGCCTGAGCAAGTGCCGCCGCGCTGCGACGGCTTTCGAGCGCAGTCTCCTGCGACCTGGTTGCAGGAGACGCCGCTTTCCTCCTCGAGCGGAAGTCTCGACCGGGCCTCGCACGAGGCCCGTTTTTTCTCTGCAAACCCAGTAAGGAGACCGATTCACACCCATCCATCCTCCAACAGATTTCCCCTCCCTGAACGACAACCCAAAGAGGTGTTCCATGAAAAAGCTGTTGTGCATTTCCCTGATGAGCGCATTTGCCACCCAGGCCTGGGCGGCGCCGGACATGATGGCCCTGGCCAAAGAGAAAAACTGTCTGGCCTGCCACGCGGTCGATGCCAAGATCGTCGGCCCGGCGTACAAGGCGGTCGCGGCCAAATACGCCGGCAAGCCCGGTGCGGAGCAAATGCTGGTCAACGCCGTGCTGCACGGCCATGTCGGTACCTGGGGTCAGGTTCCGATGCCGGCCAACACCAACGTCACCCCGGCGCAGGCCAAGGAACTGGTCGACTGGATTCTCAGTTTGAAGTAATACCGCGCAATCTGCGCCTCGCGCCTTTGGCCGCCGCAGTCCGCGCTGCGGCGCGCCCCCTTTTGCCATCCTGCCATCATGACTCTCGCCGAACCCTTGGACTACGCCGAACTCGTCTGCGAACTCGTCACGCGTCGCCAGCAGGTCTCTCCCAAACGGCTGACCGATCCTGGTCCCAGCCCGGCACAGCAGGCGATGTTGTGGAAGGCGGCGGCACAGGCGCCCGATCACGGGCTGATCCTCCCCTGGCGCTTCGTCCAGGTGAGCGCAGCTGCGCGTGAGCGACTGGGCGAGGCGTTTGTGCAGGCGCTGATCGAGCGCGACCCGCAGGCCACTGCGGCGCAGCTTGAGGACGCCCGCGCCAAGGCGGCCCGCGCACCGTTTCTGGCATTGGCGATCAGCCGCACCGGCGACGATGGTCATGCGGAAATCCCGATGGCTGAACGGCTGGTGTCGCTGGGCTGCGCGCTGCAGAACATGCTGCTGATGGCGCAGGCGCAGGGGTTCGGCGCCGGTCTGGTCAGCGGACAGGCGATGGACTCGGCCGCGCTGCGCACCACCTTTGGGCTGGCGTCCAACGAAAAAGCAATCTGCTTCATCGTCATCGGCACGGTGGGCAAGGCCAAGGCCAGCCGGGTGCGTCCGTCGGCGGCGGACTTTGTCACCACACTCTGAAGAGGCTTTGATGCATCACGACGAGGTTGCTTCGGGCTCGACCCTGATCGTTACGCCATTTCCCCCTCCCATACAACGCGATGCGGTGCAGACCGTGTTCGAACATGCTGCCGAATTGTTCGCCGCGCTGTCCTGCCCGACGCGGCTGCGCATTGTTTGTGAACTGCGGCACAGCGGGCAAACCGTCCATCGTCTGGTGCAGACGGTGCACTGTTCGCAACCCAATATTTCGGGACACCTTCGGCTGCTGCGCCGTGCTGGGATCGTGCGCCGCGAACGCAGCGGCAACGCCGTGACCTACCACCTCACCAGTGCGATTGTCGACTCGGTGTGCGACGCCATGTGCACGCACTGAAGTGTTGCAGCAAGAAAGAAGGCGCGCGGTCGTCCCCAGCCCGCGCGCCCCGTGAAGTCCCGCCCGAAGCGCCAACTTCGGCGGGCAGTCCATCCATCCCAGAAGGCTGCTTATATGGCTGCCTGAATCGCGATCACCTTCGGCCGGGTTCCGGCAACGGCTGGCGCGACCTGCGGCACGGTCTCGCGCAGCGCGGCGAACAGGTCGCCCAGCATCGCCCCGAGCAGTGCGATGTACGGGCTGGTCGAACTGCTCAGCAGATGCGAAAACGTCTGTGCCCAGGGCGCGATGTGCTCGCCGATGAATTCCCCGATCAAGGTGCGATCGGCCGGGTTGTCCTGCGCCGCGTCGAGCAGCACAGCCAGAAAGGCGAGCAGCACGCCGACATGGTCCAAGGGACGATTGCCCCCGCTGAGGAAGGGGTCGGCAGGCAATGCGCTCGGGTCGAAACCGGCCGCATCGAACCAGGGCATCAGGGCGTCGCCACCATCATGCCGCGGCGTGCCGAAATGCCAGTAGGCCTCAGTCTGACGGGCCTGTGCGAGCACATGCGCGAACGGGGGCAGAAAGCAACCAGATTGCATGATGCACAGGTGGTCATAAAAGTCCTGCCGCGACTGCGCCAGATCGAGCTGAGCGCTGCCGGCTGCGGCCAGCGCATCGAGCGTGGACGCATCCGGCGGATTGAGCAGCAGCCGCGAGGCGGCCGCTGCCAGCCGAGCCAAGTCGGCGTAGGGGCGCTGAACATCAGACACGTGCCGTCTCCTTTTCCAGCCGGGCCTTGGTGTTGTAGAACACCACGCTGCCGCCAGTGAGGTCCATCAAGGGCATCTGCCAGACATCGGGATCACGCCGCATGATGGGATTGAGGTGGATGCCCGCACGGCGCACGGCGTCACCCATGACCCGCTTGCCGTCAACCTGATAGTTGCTCGCCCCATACCCCCAGTGGCCGTAGCCGACCTCGAACAGAATCACGCCCGGACGGATGCCTTCAAGCACCACCGCGCGCCCCTTGCGCTTGCCTTCGGGTGTGACCACCCAGATCCAGTCGCCATCGGCAATACCGAGCCGCTTGGCGTCGGCTGCCGCCATGTGCACGCCGTTACTCGGGTTGATTTCGCGCAGGGTGTAGTTGGACACCAGCCGCGAATGCGACTGCAGCGCCCCTTTCATGGTGATGATGGTCAGCGGCCAGTCCTTTGGATCGTCGAGCTGATCGAGATGCTTGCCCATCGCCGTGGTCGGTTCCACCCAACGGGTGGTGCCATGGAAGAACGCGCCGTTCATGCTGTTGCGCGTGGTGCCGGTTTTTTCGGCATAGAAATGCAGCCGCTTGGTGTACTGATAGGCAAGCTGCTCGCCCTTGCGCGACCCGGTATGGGGTTGGAAGCGTCCGCCGCGTACCAGACATCCCATGACCTGCGGCCACTCCTCCGGCTTGAGGCTGGACGCAAATTTTTGATGGAAATCGTCGAGTGCAGTGACCGCGATTTCCTGTTCGGACGCAGACGGAATCTCATCCCCCCCCACCCCTTTGGCTGCTACGAGGTTGGCCACCGCCTTGAGGTAAAAATCCTCGCGGCGATGGAAGGGCCAATATTTGCCGTCGGCGTCGGGAATGCCTTTGTCGCCGTAGCCCGGCATCTTCAGACGCTTGGCCACGTCGATGAGGAATTCCTCCATGCAGATATGACGGCCGTCCGGCGTCTTGGAGGTGAGGCTGACCGCCGGCCAGCGCACTCCGGTGCCCTTGGTCAGCGTGGTCGGGAAAGTGTCGATGAGGTCCCAGCTCTCCAGATGCGACACGTCGGGCACGATGTAGTCGGCGAACATGCTCGAATCACCAACGACGATCTCTGAAGCGATGAGCAGCGGGATGTTCTTCGGGTTCTTGATCGCCTCGAGGAACTCCGGGTTGCCCTGCCCAGGCACGCTGTAGAGCGGTGTGGCCTTCTGCCACATCAGAATGTCCACACCGTAGGGGTAGCGCTGCACGGCCGATGGCAGCGTCTCGGTGTACATCGCAAAGCTCAAGGGGAACCACGGACGCTTGGCAGGGTACGGATTCTGCCCGGCAGCGACCTTGGCCTTGTATTCGCTGGTGTCCTCGTAGTGGAACTTTTCGCGGTTGATGATCACGCCCTTGGCCAGACCCTCGGCCTCGGGCACGCTTTCGATGTCGTAGCGGCCCTTTTTCACCGGATAGCCACCACCCCCAGCGGTCAGTCCGCCGGTCCAGTTCATATTGCCCACCAGCAGATTGAGTATCAGCACGGCCACGCCGTTGTAATAGCCGTTGGGGTGTTTGACCACGCCGCGGTACATGGTGCTAGCCACCTGTCGGCCATGGCTGGTGAATTCGCGCGCCACCTCGACGATGCGCTGCGGCTCGATGCCGCAGATTTGCGCGTATTGCTCGATGGTGTGCTCTTCGGCGGCTTCCTTGAGCAGGCGAAACGCCGTCTTCACCGCGACGCCGCCCACCTCGCCGGCAAAGTCGATTTGCGCAGTTTTCACCGCCGTGGCCTGCATGGGCTTGCCGCTGGCGGCGTCGATGACCACACGGTCGTCTTCGCCGCTGGCCTGCGGCTTGCCCAGCCCGGCGATTTCCGCGGTGAGAAAGCGCCGTGCCTGCGGATGCTGGGGATCGACGATGACGAGATGCGTCGCGTCGGTGTGCGAGAGCTCGCCTGCGGCCTGCGCCGCAGCCAGCGTGGGGTAGGACAGATACGCCGCGTTGTAACGCTGGTTGTCGATGATCCAGCGGATCATCGCCATCGCCAGCGCACCGTCGGTGCTTGGCTTGATCGGCAGCCAGTTGGCGCGGTCGCCGACCACTCCGCCGCGGCTGAGCTTGGGATCGACCACCACATACTTCAGGCCATCGGGTTTGGCGCGCGCCTCGGCGACATACTTGCCCTGCGTCTGCATCGGGAAATTGGCGTCTCCGGGCTGCGTGCCCCAATAGATGATGAACTTGGCTTCGCGCACGTCGGGCTGGGTCATGTTGATGCCCGAGAACACATGCTGGTGCGCGATGTGGTGCGACAGCTCGCATTCATTGACGTGGTCGAACACATTGACGCTGCCGAACGTGTGCACGAAGCGCTCGACGAAGGTCATGCGCGTGCCCACCAGCCGGCCCGCCTGCAGCACGAAACCGTTGGTGCGCGGGCCGAGCTCGGGCGCGTTCGGGTCCATCGGCTCGTTGCGCTTGGCGTACAGACCGCGAAAGCCGAGCACGTCCAGATCCTTGCTCGCCGGGTCGTTGGTATCGGCGAAGATCTTGCCGCCCTCGACCACTTCGGTCAGCAGTGTGTCCCAGGAAATCGGCTTCCACTGCCCGCTGCCACGCGGGCCCACGCGCTTGAGCGGCACCAGCACGCGGTAGGGGTCGTAGGTCGACTGGATGCCGGTGTTGCCCCGGGCGCACACGGTGCCAGGAAGCGCTGCGGTGTCGATCAGCGGAGTGGTCACCGCGGTGTATTCGCTCAGGGTGTTGGGGTGATAGGGGTTGCCGATGATGCGCTGGATGCGCCCGGTCTTGCGGTCGATCTTCACCCGCAGCCCGCATTCGCTGTGGCACTGCAGGTCGACCGTGTGGTGCAGCGTCCATTGCGGATTGGGCACCAGCTTGCCGCTTGCCTGATCGCGCAGCCATTCCGGCGTGTTGGAGTTGCCGTACACCGGATGCAGCGCCTTGCGCCCCCGCTGGTGCAAGGGGATGAGATCGACCAGGCGTTTGGAAAAGCCCAGGGTGCCAGCGCCCAGGCCAGCAACCGCCCCCAGGGTGAGAAGTCCACGACGTGAGATGTCCATGATGATCAAGCCTTGTGTGCAATGAAGGGAGCCGACTGGGTGTCGCGCGGCATGGCCGCAAGCAACGCCGCCAGGATGCCGAGGAACAGCAGCACGCTGACCCCGGTGTACCAGAGCTCCTCGAAATTCAGATGGAAGATGTAGTAGCCCGCGCCGCTGCGGTTGATCGCCTCACCGCCCAGCACGATGCCGATGCGCGTGGCGTACGAGCCCCAGGTGGCGGCAAGCAGCGCGATCCACTGCGCGCCATAGCTGCTGCGCGTGGGCAGCAGGAGCAGCGCCAAGGGCAGGAGCAGGCCGATGATGGTCCAGTTCCAGGTGATTTGCGCGCCGTAGGGCCCCATGAACAGGTTGGCAGCGCGCAGCTCCTCGATCGAGCCAAAACGCCCGAGCCACCACATCCAGCCATACCAGGTCACGAGACACACCCCGAGCGCTACGGCCGCGGTGGTGCGATGTCCACTCTGCGCCTGCGGACGGCTGGCCGTCACCAGCCAGGCGAGCAGCGGCACCAGGGCGAGTTCGGCGAGCGCCGCCACCGCGATCGCGCTCGCCAGGAACAACATGGCCGCGGCTGGCGAATTCCACACCGGCACGCCGTGCTCGTTCATCAGGAACACGGCCGAATACAGCGGCGCGAACAGGCCGAGAAAAATCGTCGCCACCAGCATGGGTTTGAACCAGGTGGATTCGAACACGCTGTAATGTCGGCTCCACAGCGAAAAAAAGTCGGCCAGCTTCTTCCAGCCTGGTGATAGACGCTCGATTTCCGCCGCCAGCCGCGCGCGGGGAATGGACTGAAAACTCAGCCACCACGCCAGCACCAGGAACAGCGGCAGGAGAATGATGCCGTACTTGATGATCGCGGTATCCCAGTTGGACCAGCCGAGGAAGTAGCCAAAGATCAGCCTGCCTGGCTGGTTGACTTCGGCCAGCACATTGACAAAACCGCCCAGGATCAGGCCAACGACCAGCGGCATGGTGAAGCGGTGCTCGACCGATTCGGTGCGCCCGCGCCAGGCGTTGATCGCCCAGATCAGCGCCAGAGCACCGGCCACGCCGAGCGCCCAGGAGTAATTGGCGAACAGAATGGAAAACGGTCGATCGTGGACGACGTTGTACAGCTCGTTGAAATGCCGCAGTGGCGGCACGAATTGCGGGGTGGTGAGCGGGTTAGACATGATCAGCCTCCTTGCCTGTGGCAATGTCCCAGTCGTGGTCGTTGCGATCCATGTCCTGCTGTTCCTTGGACCACAGCGTCGGAATGCCGGGTGGGTTGTTCTGCAGTTCGGTGGTCAGCCCGATGTAGAACACGCGCGGCTCGTTGCCGGTGCCGGGCTTGAGTTGCTGAATGGCCTCGCTGAGGACCTGCTTGGTCATCGGATCGTTCGGGTCGTTGAGGTCGCCGAATTGCCGCGCGCCTCCCACGCAGGTCTCGACACACGCAGGCAACAAGCCCTGATCGACTCGCTGCGAGCAGAAGGTGCATTTGTCCGCTGTCTTGGTGATGGGGTTGATGAAGCGCGCGTCGTACGGGCAGGCGTTGACGCAGGCGCCGCAGCCCCAGCACAGGTCGTAGTCGATTTCGACAATGCCATCCTTGCGCTGCCAGGTCGCCCCGGCCGGGCAGACTTCGATGCACGATGGCCGCTCGCAGTGGTTGCACAGCCGCGGCAAGAACGCCCGCTTGGTGTCGGGGTAAGTGCCGAGCTCGACATCGGGCACCCAGGTACGGAACACGCCGGTGGGGATGTTGTTCTCGAACTTGCACGCCGCCGTGCACGCCTGACAGCCGATGCACTTGCGCAGGTCGATCAGCATGCCCCAGCGCTTGCCCTCGAACCCCTCCTTGGCCAGATTGCCGTCTTTTGCGGTGTAGGCGTAGACCGAGCGGTCATGCGCCAGCTCGAAATCGGTGCCGGCCGGGGTGAGCGCCTCGGGTGTGTCACCGAATGCGTCGTCGCCCGGCTGCTTGATCCCTGCGGCATCGACGCCTGCGGCAGCCGCTGTGCCGATCGCAGCCGCCGTCAGCCCGAGCGCCTTGCCGAGGAAATTGCGGCGGCCGTTTTGCGGTGCGCCGCCCGCTTGTGATGAGACCTTCATGGTGGACCTCGTGAGTCATCGCTTCGATGCGATCACCATAGGCCCAGGCAAACTCACTCAACTTTGCGGCATATCAAACACGCAAGGCTAGAACGCGCCGCAAACGTAACGAGTTGTGTTATTTGCAAGACCTGTACGGCTCACGACTGCGTACCGCGATCCTGGTGCGCGTAGATCAGCACCGCAAAAAACACCCCGCCCTGCACAAAGCCGAGCAATGACTCGATGCCTGCGGCGAGCATGGCGTTGAGGGTGCGCGGAATCCAGTCACCAAGCCCCAGCGTGGTGAACAGCTCTATCGAGATGTAGAGCGCCACGCGGAAGCTGTGCGGCTGCATCAGCAGCATGTGCTGCGTCTCCTGCACGCCGTTGTAGCGAAACAGCTCGAACACGCCGAACAGCTCGTAAAGCGCTGCGAAATACAGCAGCGTCATCGCCGTCACTTCAAGATAAAGGAAGACGATATGCAGCAAATCCAGATGCATCGACCGGCGCTTGCGGGACACATAGAACAACATCAGATCGAGCAGAAAAAACCGCACGATCACGATGTAGATCAAAAACCCGAACAGGATGTCTTCCCGGTTCGCTTGGAAGTGCGCCGGGTACTGCGTTTTCCACAACCACGCCAGCGCCAGCGGGGCAAGCATGAAGGGAATGACGAAGGGCAGAACAGGGATGAGCCGCTGCCGCGATTGCGCAGCCTTGTGGGCTTGTTCTTTGATCGGTTTGAGGGACGTCATCGCAACAGGTCCCAGATGAGCTGGCTCCGATTTTTTTGGACACGAATTTGGGGTTCAATCGTGTCTGAAGAAGGAGCTGTGAAATGCTGAATGAATGGAAGGTGGAAGGGGTTGCGCTGGGCGCGCTGGAAGGAGCGCGTAGCGCGAGTGCAAGCGCGCCCAGCGCGGCGGCCGAGGTCAAGCGCTGGTCGGCTGGGCGTAAGAAGCAGGTCGTGCTGCGCCTGCTGCGCGGCGAATCCGTAGATGCTCTGTCGCGCGAACTGGGCGTGCCCATCTTTCGGCTGCAAGCGTGGCAAGAGCGGGCGCTGGCCGGCATCGATGCCGGCCTCAAAGAGCGTGAAGACGATCCGGTTGAGAAACAGCTCGACGAGGCCAGGCGGCGCATCGGCGAGCTGGTCATGGAAGTGGAGATTTTGCAGAATGAAAGGCGGGCCAAACGCCCTTTGGTCGGCAGGAGGTCGTCGCGATGAGCCGCCAGACCTCCGCGGGCACCGGCAAGCCCTACGGCCTGCAACGCGTCTGCCGTGTGCTCGAATTCCCCCGCTCGACGATCTATGCCCAGCACAGGCGGCAAACGGCCAAGCTTGTGCCGCTGCATCCGGCGCGACGCGGGCCGAGGCCCAAGGTGTCGGATGCCGATCTTTTGGCCGCGATCCGGGCCGATCTGGCCGCCTCGCCTTTCACCGGCGAGGGGCACCGCAAGGTCTGGGCGCGGCTGCGCATTCTGTGCAGCATGCGTGTATCGCGAGCGCGGGTGCTGCGCCTCATGCGCGAGAACCAGTTGCTCTCGCCGCATCGCCAGCCCCGAGGCACACCGAATCTGCATGACGGGACCATCACCACGAATCGCC
>JBMFIE010000049.1:0-12205 GCA_049976465.1 Thiomonas sp.
CGGGCAACAGCTCGCAGACCTCTGACGGTGCGGGGGCGCTCATTCTGGTGAGCGAGAAAATTCTCAAACAGTTCAATCTGGTGCCGCTGGCGCGCTTCGTCAGTTTTGCGGTGCGCGGCGTGCCGCCGGAAATCATGGGCATCGGCCCGAAGTTTGCCATTCCCGCCGCGCTAGACAAGGCCGGGCTCAAGCTCGACGACATCGGCTGGATCGAGCTCAACGAGGCGTTTGCCGCGCAGTCGCTCGCGGTGGTGAAGGATCTGGGCATCAACCCCGAGGTGCTCAATCCGCTGGGCGGTGCCATTGCCTGGGGCCACCCACTGGGCGCCACCGGCGCGATTCGCGCCGCCACCGCGATCTACGGCATGCGCCGCCGCAAGGCCAGATACAGCATGGTGACCATGTGCATCGGCACCGGGCAGGGTGCGGCCGGAATTTTCGAGAACGTCTGACTTTCGCCCCTTTCAGGAGACGAGCGCATGAGCCAGGTGCAGGTGGAGTTGCGCAGCGGTGTGCTGCACATCGTGTTCAACCGACCGGAAAAGAAAAACGCGCTGACCCTGGCGATGTACGAGGCGGCCAATGCCGCATTCGAGCGCGCCGCCAGCGATGCCCAGGTGCGCGCGGTGCTGATCGCGGGCGAAGGGGGCAGCTTCACCGCGGGCAACGATCTGCAGGATTTTCTCTCTCACCCGCCGCAAGGTGAGGACGCGCCGGTGCTGCAGTTCCTGCGCCATCTGGCCACGCTGGACAAGCCGCTGGTCGCTGCGGCACAAGGGTTTGCGGTCGGCATAGGCACCACGCTGCTGATGCACTGCGATCTGGTCTATGCGGCCGACGACGCGCAGTTCGTGCTGCCTTTCGTGCAGCTCGGGCTGTGCCCCGAGGCCGCGTCCAGCCTGCTGCTGCCGCAGATTGCGGGCTACCAGCGCGCGGCGGAAAAGTTGCTGCTCGGCGAGCCGTTCGACGCGGCCGAGGCCCTGGCCATGGGGCTGGTCAACCGCGTGCTGCCTGCGGATGATCTGCGCGCGTTTGCCGTGGCGCAGGCGGAAAAATTCTCCCGGCTGCCCGGGCCGTCAGTGCGCGCGACCAAGCGCTTGCTCAAGGGGCTGGGCGATCAGGGGCCGCAGGCGGTGCTGGCGCGCATGCGCACGGAGGAGGCGCTGTTCCAGGCCCTGCTTGCCGCGCCCGCTGCCCGCGAGGCGATGATGGCTTTTCTGCAAAAGCGCAAGCCGGATTTTTCGACGATCGAGTAAGCACAACACCGGACAAGTCCCCTGCGCGCGCGCTCAAACCCCGCCCGCATATCCGTTCTGCCGCCAGGCTTCGAACACCGCGACCGCCACCGCGTTGGACAGATTGAGGCTGCGTTGTTGCGGACGCATCGGCAGACGCACCCGTTGCTGCGGCGGAAATTGCTCGCGCAAGTCCTGCGGCAAGCCGCTGGTCTCGGCGCCGAACACCAGCCAGTCGCCCGGCTCAAAGCGCAGCGTGCCAATCAGCCGGCTGCCATGCGTGGTGAAGGCAAACAGCCGCTCCCGCGGCGGCTGCGCGCTTGCGAGAAACTGCGCCCAGCTGGCATGAAGCTGCATCGCGGCATACTCGTGATAGTCCAGCCCAGCACGACGCAGCTGACGGTCGTCGACCGAAAACCCTAGTGGTTCGATCAGATGCAGGGCGCAGCCGGTATTGGCGCACAGGCGAATGATGTTGCCGGTGTTGGGCGGAATTTCTGGATGGACCAGAACAACGTGAAACATCGCGGTTCTGCAGGAGTTTGTCAGTACGAGGGATCGAACGGCGTGCGCAGCGCCACCGCCACCCACACGGCCTCGGCACCCTGCCTGCGCAGCAGCCGCGTGACCTCGCTCAAGGTGGCGCCGGAAGTCATCACGTCGTCCACCAGCAGCAGCGACTTGCCGTCCCAGCGCGTGTCACAGGCATAGGCGCCGCGGATGTTGCGCCGCCGGGCGTCGAGCGGCAACTGGCTCTGCGCAACGCCATGCCGGATCCGGCGCAGCGCGTGCGGATCCGCCGGACGGCGCAGTCGGGTCGCCATGCGACGTGCGATTTCCCAGGCCGGGTTGAAACCGCGCTCGAGCAGCCTCTGGCGCGACAGCGGAACCGGGAGAACCATATCGGGTAGAGGCCAGCCCGCCTGCACCCAACGCGCGCCCAGCAACTCGCCTAACCAGCGTCCGAGCGCCGGCTCGGCGCCAAATTTCATCCGCAGAATGAAGCGATCGTTGGGAAAGCGGTAATCGCCCAGGGTCAGCGCACCGGCCCAAGGCGGTGGGCGCAGCAAACATGTCCCGCAGATCTGGCCATGCTGCGGTACGACCGCGGCGCAGCGCGGACAGCGTGCATGCCAGGGTAGATCCTGCTGCATGCAGGCCGGGCACAGCGGCTGGCTGCTGCGGGCGTCGCAATGTGCACAGCGCCCGGGCCACAGCGCGGACCAGCCCAAAGCAGGCAAAATAAGGTGCTCGTGTGCGGTCATCGTCGCACTATATCGCCCGCCCGCGCGGTGCAACTTCTCAATCCGCCCCGGCTGATGGATCGCCCAGATCAAATTCTTGCCGCGCAGCAGCAGGCCCGCTGGTTGGCGGCCGCGGCCTGCGCGCGTGATCGGCTCGCCCGATTCGATCCGCCTTTCATCTGGCTCGAGGCGGCACGGCGCATGGCCGAGCGTCTGCCGCTGCTGAGGGCGCAGGCCAGACGCGTGCTCGATGCCGGTTGTGCCTGGGGGGACGGCCTGGACCTGCTGCGTCGTCAATACCCGCAGGCGCAGATTCTCGGCTACGAGCCATCGCCGCTGCTGGCGCAGATCGCCGCCCGGCGCTTCGCCCGTGCCGGCTGGGCGCGTTGGTTCGCAGGTCGCGGTCAGGTGCAGGTGCAGGCGGTGGACGCAGCCGACCCCGAATATCCGGCGCAGGCAGATGTGCTGTGGTCCAACCTCTATCTCGATTGGCAGCGCGATCGCGCGCCGGTACTGGCCGCTTGGCGTCGCCAGCTGCAGCCTGAGGGCGCGCTGTTTTTCACCACCTTCGGCCCGGATACCCTCAAAGAACTCAGCGCTGTCTGCAGCGCCATGGGGTATGGCTCGCGGCCGATGGCTTTCGCCGACATGCACGACCTCGGTGACGAACTCGTGCAGGCCGGCTTTGCCGATCCAGTGATGGACATGGACCTGGTGCGCATGTCATGGCCTTCGGCGCAGGCAGCGCTGACCGAACTGCGCGCGCTCGGTGCCGTGCCACATGCGGCGCGGGCGGCCGGGCTGCGCACACCGCGCGCCTGGCAGCGCCTCACCACCGCCCTCGATGCCACCGCGGGAGACGACGGGCGCATCACGCTCACCTTCGAACTCGTCTACGGCCATGCGTTTCGTCCGCGTACCGAGCGTGCGCGCGCCGGACAGGCCACGTTCGACCTCGATCAATTGCGCCGTACTGCGCGTCAACCCGGATTGCGTGGCAAGCTGCAACAGGGCTAAAACCTGCGACATCCTGTCGCAGTGACAACCTGAAACATTTGTTGAACGGAATGTGACGAGATCATCTTGATCTCGCGCAAAATCAACGCAGGTGATCGTCGCAAGGCGGATGCGGCATCCTGTCGCACCTATAATTGCCATCGCACACGGATTTGGGGTCAGCCTGGAAACCTTGGCCGAGAGGCACGCAAGTGATGCAGATGCACAACGTCGATCATCCGCAATGCGCGACAGAGCACGTGCCGCAACATGCGGCTTGCTCGTCTGCGATCGGTCGAGAGAATCTGCCCAATGCTGCGGCGCAAGCGGACGAGTGCTGGGTGCGCGATTGGGTCTTTCGGCGCAACTGCGCGATGTCCCCGCAACAGCTGATGATGTTTTTCATCTCCCTGAGCGTGGTGTCTTTGGTTGTGGCTGCCATTGCCTGGGACGTGGGTGGGTCGCTTGTGATGCCGTTCACCGCAATCGAGCTGGGCTCGGTGGCCATCGCGCTGCTGGTTTACGCCCGGCACGCCACCGATCAGGAGCGTGTGCGGCTGTCGCCGCAATGTTTGCAGGTCGAGTGGGAAAACGCCGGCGTGGTGCAGTCGGTCAGCTTCAACCCGCATTGGGTGAGGGTATCGCTGCCTGACAGCGGCCTGGTTGCGCTGTCTTCTGCCGGGAAAACAGTGTATGTCGGCCGGTACACGCGGCCGGAGCGGCGAGAACTGCTCGCCAAGGATTTGCGGGCCGCGTTGCGGGCCCTTTGAGTTGTTTCAGCGACAAGACCAACTTTGACAGTGGGGTGACATGAAAGCATTGCATCAAATCCAACTGGCGACCGCGGCATCCCTGCTGGGTGCCATGGGCGCAGCACATGCCGCGGTGGAAAGCCTGCCCGGTGGGCCTCAGGTTCTGGGGCTGTATTTCCAGGATCCGGTCACCCCGATTGCCAAGCAGGAAAAATTCCTGATGGACATGATGCTGTGGGTTTGCCTCGGTATCGGCATCGTGGTGTTCGGTGCCATGTTCTATGCGGTGTTCAAGCACCGCAAGTCCAAAGGCGCGGTGGCTGCGAACTTTCATGAAAGCACCAAGGTCGAGATCGCGTGGACCGTGATCCCGATTCTGATCGTGATCGCCATCCTCGTTCCGGCGACCCGTACCGTGATCGCGCAGGAAAACCACAGTGATTCCTTCATGACCATCAAGGTCACTGGAGCGCAGTGGAAGTGGGGCTACGACTACATGGCCGGGCCTGGCAAAGGCATCTCGTTCTGGTCCACGCTGACCACGCCCTACTCCCAGATTTACGAGGGCAAGGACCTGCCCAACGACTTTGCTCTGGCGGTCGATCATGAGCTAGTCGTCCCGGTGAATAAAAAAATCAAGATCGTCACGACGTCAGACGATGTTCTTCACGGCTTCTACGTCAATGCGCTCGGCGTACAGATGGATGCCATCCCCGGCTTCGTGCGCTCGACCTGGTTCACTGCCGAAAAGACCGGAACCTACTACGGCCAATGCGCCCAGATCTGCGGCAAGTATCACGCGTTCATGCCCATCGTCATCAAGGTGGTGACCATGCCCGAGTACGAGCAGTGGGTGGCGCAGTGGAAAAAGGCGCATCCGGACAGCACGCCGCCAGCCGACGGCGCGGCACCGAGCAAGACCTGATCGCAGCAGTGGGGAGACAAGCCGGCGCAACACAGCACAGCTGGCACCATCACAAAACAACGTCTGAATACGTTCTGGAATCGCAGGAAAGGAAGACATCATGAGCGCAGTCATTGACCACGCACCGCCATCGGCCCATGCCGGTGAGCATGCACATGAACATCCACACGGCCTGCGCCGTTGGCTGTTCTCCACCAATCACAAGGACATCGGCACGATGTACCTGCTGTTTGCCCTATGGATGCTGTTCGAGGGCGGCATTCTGGCGCTGGGTATCCGCACCGAACTGTGGAAGCCGTATGTCTGGCTGCTCAACCCCGAGCTGTACAACGCCTTCTCCACCATGCACGGCATCATGATGATTTTCGGATCGGTCATGCCAGCGCTGGTGGGCTTTGCCAACTGGATGATTCCGTTGCAGATCGGCGCGCCGGACATGGCGTTTCCGCGCCTGAACAATCTGAGCTTCTGGCTGCTGGTTCCTGCGGGCATTTTGCTGACGGCGTCGTTTTTCGTGCCCGGCGGCGCGCCCGGCGTCGGCTGGACGCTGTACGCCCCGCTGACTGTGCAACAGGGCATGGGCATGGACATGGTGATTTTCGCGATCCACATCATGGGGGCTTCCTCCATCATGGGGTCGATCAACATCATCGTCACCATCCTGAATCTGCGCGCTCCCGGCATGACACTGATGAAAATGCCGCTGTTCGTCTGGACCTGGCTGATTACCGCCTACCTGCTGCTGGCCATCATGCCCGTGCTGGCAGGCGCAGTCACCATGACCCTGACCGACCGCCACTTCGGCACCAGCTTCTTCAGCGCGTCTGGCGGCGGTGATCCGGTGCTGTACCAACATCTGTTCTGGTTTTTCGGGCACCCCGAGGTGTATGTGATGATCCTGCCTGTGTTCGGGATTGTCAGTGCAGTGATTCCGGCCTTCTCGCGGAAAAAGCTGTTTGGTTACAGTTCGATGGTGTATGCCTCGGCCTCGATCGCCATCCTGTCGTTCCTGGTATGGGCGCATCACATGTTCACCGCGGGTATGCCGACCACAGGTCAGCTGTTCTTCATGTACGCGACCATGCTGATCGCCGTACCCACCGGGGTCAAGGTGTTCAACTGGGTGGCCACCATGTGGCGTGGCTCTCTGACGTTTGAAACCCCGATGCTGTTTGCCGTGGGCTTCATCTTTGTGTTCACGCTGGGCGGATTCACCGGCCTGATGCTGGCGATGGTGCCGATCGACACCCAGCTGCATAACACCTACTTCGTCATTGCCCACTTCCATTACGTCCTCGTTGCCGGTTCGCTGTTCGGCATTTTCATGGGCTTTTATTACTGGTCACCGAAGTGGACCGGTGTGATGTACAACGAGACCGCGGGCAAGATTCATTTCTGGACGTCGATGATCTCCTTCAATATCGCGTTCTTCCCGCAGCACTTCCTCGGCCTGGCCGGCATGCCGCGTCGCTATGTGGCCTATCCGGTGCAGTTCACCGACTTCAACCAGATCTCGACCATCGGCGCCTGGCTGTTCGGCCTGTCGCAGGCATACTTCCTGTTCGCGGTGGTGATTCCGATGCTGCGTGGCAAAGGTGAGAAGGCGCCACAGCGCCCTTGGGAAGGTGCCGAAGGTCTGGAATGGGAAGTGCCTTCGCCGGCCCCCTTCCACACCTTTGAAACTCCGCCCAAGCTCAACGCCGATGCGACTCGGGTTCTGGGCTACAACTGAAAACTGAGATGAGCGATCGTCGGCTTCCACCGGAAAAACGCCGCCAGAACTTCAAGACGGCGATGATCATGGTCAGCATTGCGCTGGCGATCTATCTCGGTTACATCATCAAGGCGAAAGTCTTGGGAATTTGAACGCGGCGCCGGGCATTCATCAAATGCCCGGCAGCCGATTTGTTGAAGGGATGCGTTGAGCAAACAGTCTCAGCCTTCTTTCCTGCGTGCACTGATCGCGGTCCTCTGGTCTTTTGCCGGGATTCGCAAATCCAGTGAACGGAGTAAAGATTTTCAGAATGCTCGGCCCGAACACATCATCGTTGCAGGTTTAATCGCGGCGGCCGTGTTCGTGCTCGGATTGATCTTGATCGTCAATTTGGTAATTTCCAGCGCTGCGCGCTCATAACAGGAGGCAATATGGCATCGACATCCCAGCCGCACGGGTATTTTCTTCCCGGCCCATCCCAATACCCGGTAATGACTTCGATCGGTCTACTGGCGATGGCATTGGGCGCAGCCTTGTGGTTCAACGGCGTTGCATATGCTGAATGGGTGCTGCTCGCCGGGTTGGTCTGGCTGATTTATGTGGTGTATCACTGGTTTGGCGAGGCCATTCAAGAAAGCGAATCCGGCAAGCACAACCAGCGGGTCGATGTGTCCTATCGCTGGAGCATGACCTGGTTCATTTTTTCTGAGGTGATGTTCTTCGCGTCGTTTTTCGGCGCGCTGTACTACGCCCGGGAATTCGCGCTGCCTGACCTGGCTGCGTTGCACAGCAAAATTCTGTGGCCAAATTTTGCCGGCACCTGGCCCTCTACTGGCCCTGGCGGATTGATCCCGGCAGTTCACGAAGCGCTGGGGCCATGGCCGATTCCGACCATCAACACCGCCTTGCTGCTGAGTTCCGGCGTGACCCTGACCATTTCGCACCATGCACTGCGCGCTGCGCACCGCAATAAGGCGATTTTCTGGTTGGCACTGACCATCCTGCTCGGCGTGATCTTCCTTTTCATGCAAGGATATGAATATCACCACGCCTACACGGTCGAGGGGGTGAAGCTGAGCTCGGGCATTTATGGCTCAACCTTTTTCATGCTCACCGGCTTTCACGGCTTTCACGTGTTCCTTGGCGCAACCATGCTGACCGTGGTGCTGATCCGGCTGATTCGTGGCAATTTCACCGCAGACCATCACTTTGCCTTCGAAGGCGCGGCGTGGTACTGGCACTTCGTCGATGTGGTCTGGTTGCTGCTTTACGTTCTGGTCTACTGGCTCTGACAGATTCCAGTCGTAAAAATGCGCCGCTGCTGCGGCGCATTTTTACTTCGGCCTCACTGCCCGACGTCGTGCGGCTGTATCCAGCCGAGCTTGTAGCTGATGATCAGGATCAAGAACAGCAGCACCGAGAATCCGACCCGGAATGTCAGTGCATACACTGCGCGATTGCTTTTGCCCTTATCCTTCATCACAAAGAACAGACCGGAGAACAGGCTGCCGATGATGAGCAGGAAGGCGATGGGGATCAGGATTTTCATGGCGTGGGTCTGTGCAGATGAATCAGCAGGTTAACTCAGATTCAGACTCTCGGATGCATGGCCGTGCATTTGGCCCCAGAGAGTTTCTGATCGTTTTGCTGGGAGCGATGGTGATGGGTATCACCATGTCGCTCGGGTTCTGGCAGCTTGGCCGTGCGCACGAGAAGCAGGCGCTGCAGGCACGTATGCAACAGCGTGAGCAAGCTGCACCGCTGCGGATTGGTCAGGATACGGTTTCGCTCGACCGCGACCTCTGGAGACGGGCAGTGGCACGTGGCGAGTTTGCGCAAAACCTCACAATCTACCTGCAAAACCGCCAGCAGCATGAGCAAACTGGCTTCTGGGTGCTGACCCCGCTGAGGTTGAGCGGACGCAATGAATACGTCATGGTGCTGCGTGGTTGGATTCCGCGAAATTTTCAGGCGATGGACCTGATTGCGCCTTACAAGACGCCGCAAGGATTGACGCAGATCGCTGGACTGATTGCACCGCCGCCGTCACAATGGTTCTCGTTTTTTCCCGATCCGCCAGGTGCAACCATCCGGCAGAACGTGAACCTGCAAAAGTTCGCGCAGGACCATCATCTCAACCTACTACCGTTTGTTCTGCGGCAGTCTGGACAATTAAATGACGGCCTCGGCCGGGACTGGCCAGCTGCGGATACGGGAGTGAGCACCAACTATGGCTATGCGGCGCAATGGTTTGCAATGAGCGCTACTGCAGCAGT
The DNA here is from genome assembly GCA_049976465.1 of Thiomonas sp. Taxonomy (GTDB): domain Bacteria; phylum Pseudomonadota; class Gammaproteobacteria; order Burkholderiales; family Burkholderiaceae_C; genus Thiomonas. Next base: position 9,143 of record JBMFIE010000049.1, read on the forward strand.
GCTTCTCGCCTACTTCGTGGTACGTCGGCTGCGCATGGCGCGCCGTGGCGACTCGATGTCGCCGCGCCTGATTTGAAGATGGACCCTATCACTGTGAGCACGCCCTTGAATTCCAGTTTGAATCCTACCGGTCAGCCGCCGGCGCGCAAACCGCGCTCGATGCTCACGCTTTGGCTGTTGCTGGCGCTGTCGGCGGCGCCGATCATTGCCGCTTTCTTTCTGTTCTACGTGGTGCACCCAACAGGCAAGCCCCCTTATGGCCAGCTGATCGAGCCGCAGCGGCCGATTCCTTTCAATCTCGGTTTGAAAACCCTGGACGGCAAGCCTTACGACCTCAAGCGGCTCGAGGGATACTGGCTGATGGTGATGGCAGCGCCCGCCGCCTGTGACGCGCAGTGTCAGCAATCGTTGTTTTATTTGCGCCAGATCCGCATCGCGCAGGGAGACAACCGCGACCAGATCGTGCGCGTGTGGCTGATCACCGATGACGGCCCGGTCAACCCAGGTGTGCTGCTGCCCGCAGAGGGAACCTTGATGTTGCGGGCAGATCCACAGCGGCTCGCGTCCTGGTTGCCGAACCGGGGCGGTGTCTTGCAGGGGCCGATCTGGCTGGTCGACCCGTTTGGTCACCTGATGATGGAATTTCCGCCCAATCCCGACCCGACCAAGATCCGGCGCGTGCTGTCCAAGCTGCTCTACAACAACGCCGGCATCAAGTTCAAACATGTGGAGCCCGTGCAATGACGTTCGCAAGCAATGCCATCTGGCAATTCTCCCTGCACTGGATGCAGGCTCTGGTATGGATCGTGGTGCTGGCCGGCGTGTTCTGGATCGGGCTGAGGATGCGGTGGTCCAAGCTGACCGCGGTGCTGGTGTTCCTCACTCTGGATCTGGTGATGTTCGGCGCGTATGTGCGGCTGACCGATTCCGGCCTGGGCTGTCCGGACTGGCCCGGTTGCTACGCCAAGTTCACGCCGCTGCAGGCGCATGAAGAGATCGCGCAGGCCGTGAAGGAGCAGGGGGGAACGCATGGCTATGTCAGCCCGTTCAAGGCCTGGGTTGAGATGATCCATCGCTATGCCGGCAGCATCATCGGCACGCTGATCATGGTGCTGCTCGCACGCGCAGTGTGGGCGCGCCGACATGGTGAAGACATCCGTTTGGGGCTGCCGATCGCGCTGTTTCTGTGGGTGGTGTTGCAGGGGCTATTCGGCAAGTGGACAGTGACCTTGCGTCTGTTTCCGCTGATCGTGACGCTGCACCTGATGGGCGGCATCATCCTGCTGATGCTGCTGGCGTGGTTCTGGATGCGCAACCGTGCCGATTTGGTGAGCGTTTCTGCCGGGGCACTGACCCGCGGCCTGCTGTGGCTGGCTGCGGGCGCGGTGTTGGTGCAGATCTTCCTTGGCGGCTGGACCAGCACCAATTACGCCGCTTTGGCCTGCAGCGGGTTCCCGACCTGCAACGGCACCTTCACGCCGGATGCCAACTGGGCGCAGGGCTTCACGCTCTGGCGGCATCTGGGCCTGACGGCGGACGGCCAGCCCATCACCGAGGCGGCGCTGGTGGCGATCCAGTGGGGCCATCGGCTGTTTGCCATCGTGGCCACGGCGGCCGTGTTCGCTGCGGTGGCCGCGATGTGGCGCTACCCGGCGCTGCGGCGCCTGGCCGCGTGGATAGGGTTTGCTGTGGTGTTGCAAATCGTGTTTGGCATCGTGCTGGTCACCGAAGGGCATCCCCTGATCGTGGCGGTGGCGCACAACGGCGGCTCGGCCGTGCTGATGCTGCTGCTCACCACCGGCATCTACCGTGTCAGTGCCAAGGTGCGTGAGCGCGCACCGTCGGAGTCGCTCGGCTCGGCTTTTGTCAAACCGCAGGCGAATCTGGCGTTGCACCGGCACTGATGCACATTGCGGAGATCTGCATGAATCCTCAAGTCCTCAACAATGCTCCAAGCCCCCTGCGCCTGGCAGCCAGGCTGTACGCGCTGACCAAGCCCCGCGTGGTGCAGCTCATCGTGTTCTGCGCGGTGATCGGCATGTTTCTCGCCGAGCCGACGCTGCCGTCCTGGCAGCCTGTGCTGTATGGAACCCTGGGCATCTGGCTGGTGGCCAGTGCGGCGGCAGCGTTCAACTGCCTGGTCGAGCAGAAGATCGATGCGGTGATGCGCCGCACCGCCTGGCGGCCCTCGGCCAACGGCGAACTCGGCGCTGCGGCCATCATCAGCTTTTCCGGTGTGCTGTGCGCCGCGGGCATGTGGCTGCTCTATACGCAGGTCAATCCGTTGACCATGTGGCTGACCTTCGGCACTTTCGTCGGCTACGCGGTGATCTACACCATTTTTCTCAAACCCGCCACGCCGCAGAACATCGTGATCGGCGGTGCGTCCGGTGCCATGCCGCCGGTGCTCGGCTGGGCGGCGGTCAGCGGTCATGTGTCGGTCCAGGCCATGCTGCTGTTCCTGATCATATTCCTCTGGACGCCCCCGCATTTCTGGGCGCTGGCGCTGTACCGCGTGGACGACTATAAAAAGTCCGGTCTGCCGATGCTGCCAGTCACGCACGGCTCCGACTTCACCCGTACGCAGATCCTGCTCTACACCCTGCTGCTGTCGGCGGTGACCTTGTTGCCGTATGGGCTGGGCATGAGCGGGCTGATCTATCTGGCCTGCGCCGTGGTGCTCGACGGGATGTTCATCGCCTACGCCTGGGCGCTCAAGCGGCAGTACAGCGATTTGCTCGCGCGCAAGACCTTCCGCTATTCCATCCTGTACCTTTCGTTACTGTTTGCTGCCTTGCTGGTCGATCACTACCTGCCACTTCATTTTGTCTGATGCCCGGACGCTTTTCCGCCACACGCCGACGATTCGTCTTTGCCGTCAGTAGTTCGGCCCTGCTGCTGGCCGCCTGCAGCAAACCGTATGTGTTCCATGGGGTGGACATCACAGGTGTGCCGTATGCCAGCGGCTTTGACCTGACCGATTTCAACGGCAAGCCGCGCACCCTGTCGGACTTTGCCGGCAAGGTGGTGGTGATGTATTTCGGCTACACCCAATGCCCGGAC
>JBMFIE010000050.1:0-12149 GCA_049976465.1 Thiomonas sp.
TTGTCAGCCCGGGGCAAGGCGTCCAGCCTTGCCCCGGGCCTCCGCCTTGCATCCATCCCCGCCTGGGGGCAACGCGGATGCACCAATAGCGTGAACAGGCCCTAAACTGCATCCCATGGACTGGCTCGATCAAGTGAAGTGGGATGCACGCGGACTCGTCCCGGCGATAGCGCAGGATGCGCACTCCGGTCGCGTGCTGATGTTCGCCTGGATGAACCGCGAGGCGCTGGAACAAACGCACAAGCGCGGCGAAGCGGTGTACTGGTCGCGCTCGCGCCACCGGCTGTGGCACAAGGGCGAGGAATCCGGCCATGTGCAGGTTGTGCGCGAGATCCGTCTCGACTGCGACGGCGACGTGGTGTTGCTGCAGGTCGAGCAGGCCGGCGGTATCGCTTGCCACACTGGGCGTGCCTCGTGTTTTTACAGCCGCCTCGAAAACGGCCGGTGGATCGCGACCGATCCGGTGCTCAAGGACCCAGCGCAGATTTATCACCCAGCCGCTGCGCATACCGAGCCGCAGGCCCCTGACGACTGCGGCGCGGTGCTGCAGCGGATCCACACCACCATCCTCAGCCGCCGCGCAGCAGATCCCAATGCCTCGTATGTGGCGCGGCTGTTCCACAAGGGAGAAGACGCCATTCTGAAAAAAATCGGCGAAGAGGCCACCGAACTGGTGATGGCTGCCAAGGACGGCAACGCGGAAAAAATCCTCTACGAAACTGCAGACCTGTGGTTTCACAGCCTGATCGCGCTGGCGCAGCACGGTCTGACGCCGCAGCAGGTCTTGGCCGAACTCGAGCGCCGCGAGGGCCGCTCCGGCCTGGCCGAATTTGCCGCCCGCAGTGCAAACACCGAACAAGCCCGATGAACGAGCCGCAAATCATCACCCAATCGCCCAGCCCGCAAGACCTCGACAGCCTGAAAACCATTGCCCTGGCGGTGTATGTGCTGCAGGCGTTGAGTTTTTTCTGGGGCATCACCGCGGTCATCGGCGTGATCATCGACTATGTCAAGCTCGACGACGCCCGCGGCACCTGGGTGGAAAACCATCTGCGCTGGCAAATCCGCACCTTCTGGTGGGCGCTGTTCTGGTCCGTGCTCGGAATCGCCCTGATCTGGGTCTTCGGACTCGGGCTGCTCGTGCTTGCCGTGGTGTATTTCTGGACCATTTACCGCGTGGTCAAGGGCTGGCTCAAGCTCATCGAGCGCAAACCGGTCCATCCCGCTCTCTGAGGCTGCTCTGCGATGACTGATTCCAACTGTATCTTCTGCAAGATCGCCGCCGGTCAGCTGCCGGCCCGTCTGATCTACCAGGACGACGAGCTGATCGCCTTTCACGACATTCGCCCGGCGGCCCCGGTGCATTTCCTGATCATTCCCCGACTGCACCTATCGTCTTTGTTCGACGTGGGGGCTGAACATACCGCCTTGCTCGGTAAAATGTTGGTATTGGCACCGCGTCTGGCGCGCGAGCAGGGTTGCGAAGACGGTTTTCGCACTGTGATCAATACCGGCCAGAATGGCGGACAGGAAGTGTTTCACCTGCACTTGCACGTCCTGGGCGGACCGCGCCCATGGCAAAGACAGGCCCCCTAAATTTTGCGGCGAAGGAGTAGATCATGGGTTCACTCAGCATTTGGCACTGGCTGATCGTGCTGGTCATCGTGATGATGGTGTTTGGCACCAAGAAACTGAAGAACATGGGCTCCGACCTCGGCGCTGCGGTCAAGGGCTTCAAGGACGGCATGCGCGATGCCAGCGCAGACGACAAGCCGGCCGAAGCCGACAAGCAACTCACCGCCGAGGCTGCCGCCAAGAAGGAAGCCATCGACGTCCAGGCCAAGGAAAAGTCGTCCACCTGAGGCTCGGCGCACCAGGCTGGCCGGCAGCGATGCCGGTTTTTTGTTCTTTCGCCCAGCTGGTGCGCCTGACACCTTCCCAGCCCTGACCGTCCATGTTTGATATCGGAATGTCCGAAATCGGCCTGATCGGCGTAGTGGCGCTGATCGTGCTCGGGCCGGAAAAGCTGCCGCGCGTGGCGCGCACTGCGGGCAATCTGCTCGGACGAGCGCAGCGCTATCTGGCCGAGGTCAAAGCCGAGGTCAACCGGCAGATCGATCTCGAGGAACTGCGCAACGTCAAGTCGTCGCTCGAGACCGCAGCGCACGACATGAAAAAAACCGTGACCGAGAACGTGGCGGAACTGCACGACAGTTTCGACGAAGCCTGGAAAGAAGCCACCAGCGGCCTGTACGGCGCGGGCGATCCGACGATCGCAGACGGGCTGCAAACGCCCACGCTGCCCAGCCCGGCCTATCCGACAAAAAAGCGCAAGCGACTCTCGGGCAATACCGTGCCGCAGTGGTACCGGCGGCAGGCACGCGTGCGCACGCACGCCCTGTCCGGTGCGGCGCGCATGGCGCGTTACCGCGTCAAACGCTGATGCGGCGCGGTCGCAGCAGCGTGTCTGGCGTGTTTCTCCCCCTCCTTGCAAGCGAGTGCATCGCCCGTGTCTGACCCCAAGAAAACGATTCCACCGGACAGCCCCGAGGCCGAACAGCCGTTCATCTCGCACCTGATCGAACTGCGCAACCGGCTCATCCGCGCGCTCGCCGCGGTCGCCGTGGTGTTTCTGGCGCTGTCCATCTACCCAGGGCCTTCCGGACTGTTCGATCTGCTGTCGCAGCCGCTGATCGCACACCTGCCCAAGGGATCGACCATGATCGCCATCGGGGTGATTTCACCGTTCGTCGTGCCGATCAAGGTCACTTTGCTGGTTGCCTTCATGATCGCCCTGCCGGCGGTGCTCTACCAGATCTGGGCCTTCGTTGCCCCTGGCCTGTACACCCATGAAAAGCGCCTGGTCCTGCCGCTGATCGTCAGCAGCACGCTGCTGTTCTACCTGGGCGTGGCGTTCTGCTATTTCTTCGTGTTCGGGCGGCTGTTCACTTTCATCCAGAGTTTTGCGCCCAAGGTGATCACCGCGGCGCCGGATATCGAGGCGTACTTGAGCTTCATGCTGACCATGTTCATGGCCTTCGGCACGGCGTTCGAGGTGCCGGTGGTGCTGATGGTGCTGGTGCGCTTCGGGCTGGTGTCGGTACAGCAGCTCAAGTCTTGGCGCAGCTATTTCATCGTCATCGCATTCATCGTTGCGGCCATCGTCACGCCGCCGGATGTGGTGTCGCAGACCTCGCTGGCGGTGTCGATGATTCTGCTTTTCGAGGTGGGCATCCTCGCTGCGCAATATCTGGTGAAGTATTCCGCGCCACCCACCGAGGAAGAGGAAAACGCCCCTTCCTCCTCGACCTAGGGCCTGTTCACGCGATTTGCGCGCCCGCCTATCAGGGCACCAGCCCTTCGCTGTCTTCCGCGGGTGGCATCTGGCTGAGGTTCTGTGGGCGCGTGCCGATGCGCACCTGCAGAGTGAGCGGCTTGCCGTCGCGCAGCACCTGGATGGTCGCGTTGCTGCCAGGCTTGAGCGCGGCCACCGCATTGAGCAGCTGGCCGGTGTTGGCCACCGGACGGCCGGCCACATCGAGCACCACATCCCCGGGCCGCATGCCGGCGCGGTCGGCAGGGCCATGGCGCAGCAGGCCGATGATGACCACGCCTTCCGGCCGAGGCAGATTCAGACTGTGGGCGATTTGATCGGTCACGTCTTGCGGTTCGACCCCGATCCATCCCCGCACCACCCGTCCGGTGGTGATGAGCTGCTGCATCACATCGCGTGCGGTGGACACCGGCACGGCAAAACCGATGCCTAGCGAACCGCCACTGCGCGAGAAGATCGCGGTATTGATGCCGATGAGGTTGCCGTTGGCATCGACCAGCGCGCCGCCGGAGTTGCCTGGATTGATCGCGGCATCGGTCTGGATGAAATTCTCGAAGGTGTTGATGCCCAACTGTGTGCGGCCCAACGCGCTGATGATGCCCTGGGTGACCGTCTGGCCGACGCCAAAGGGATAACCGATCGCCAGCACCACATCGCCGACCTGTGCGGTCTCGTCATTGCCGAAAGTGATGACCGGCAGTTTGTCCAGCCGGATGCGCAGCACCGCCAGATCGGTGTCCGGGTCGCGGCCCACGAGGGTGGCCTTGGCCTGGCGCCCATCGGCCAGCGTGACCTCGATCTGATCCGCGCCGTCGACCACATGATTGTTGGTCAGGATGTAACCGTCGGGACTGACGATCACGCCCGACCCCAGCCCGTAAGTGGGTTGGCGGCTGCCATGAAACTGGCGCAACCACGGATCCAGCCCCGGCATGCGGCGCGGCATTTTGGCCGTGGTGATGGAGACTACTGCGGGCATGGCCTTGAGCGCCGCGGCGCTGTAGCTGCCCGGTGCGGGCTGCGTTGGCGCTGCTTCCGGGGCGTCGCGCACGGTCACGACGGCGGGCGCGCGCGCAGGCTGCAACACCGGCGCGCCGAATTGCACCCATTGCGGTTTGAGGGTGGAGACGACGAACAGCGCTGCCAGCGCAATCGTCACAGTCTGGGAAAATAGCAGCCAGAGGCGTCGCATCATGTCTTCAGCAAGTGGGAGTCCCCCAGATGGCGGCGCGTTTTCACGCTTCAAGGCCACCATGCACAGGGAACAATTGCTGCGCGAAATCGACCTGCTGCTCGATTGCGCACGCTTTACCGATTATTGCCCAAACGGGTTGCAGGTCGAGGGTCGCGAGCAGATCCAGCGCATCGTCACCGGCGTGACCGCGAGTCTGGCGCTGATCGAGCGCGCCATTGCGTTGCGGGCAGATGCCATTGTGGTGCACCACGGCTATTTCTGGCGGGGCGAGGATCCGCGGGTGATTCGCCACAAGCGCAAGCGCCTGGGCCTGCTGCTGGCCGCAGACATCAATCTGCTGGCCTATCACCTGCCGCTCGATGCGCACGGCGAGCTCGGCAACAACGTCATGCTCGCCCGGCGCCTGGGCTGGACGGTGCAGGGGCGGTTTGGCAAACAGCAGCTGGGTTGTCTGGGCAGTGCGCCGCAGGCCACCGTCGGCGCGCTCGCAGCGGCTGTGACGCGGGGGCTGGGACGCGCGCCGCTGGTCATCGGCGAGGCCGATGCCCCGGTCGGGCCACTCGCCTGGTGCACCGGCGCGGCACAGGACTGGATCGAGGATGCGTGGGCGGCCGGCGCGCGCACCTTTGTCAGTGGCGAGATTTCCGAGCCCACGGTGCATTTTGCGCGCGAGATGGGCATCAGCTACCTGTCGTGCGGTCATCACGCCACCGAGCGCGACGGCATTCGCGCGTTGGGCGATCATCTGGCTGCACACCATGGACTCGACCATGTCTTCGTCGACATCGACAACCCGGCCTGAGCGCGGCGGCGCGGTTCCTTTGGCCATCACACTGGGGGATGCCTGCGGCATCGGCCCGGAGACCATCGTGCGGGCGTTTTCGGCCGGGCAAGCGCGGGGTTGCGTGGTTTACGGCGATGCCGCCTGGCTGGCGCGCACGGCGCAGGCCATGCACTTCGCGCCCCAGGCCAGTCGTCCGGCGATCGTTCAGCTCGACAGCTTGGCAGAGTGGCGCGCAGCGCCCAAGGCCAGCATTCCCGTGCTGCCGGTCGTTCAACTCCCGACCGACCTGGTTCCTGGCCGGGTCGATGCCCGCGCTGGCGCGGCGGCCTACGCCTGTATCGAGGCCGCCGCCAGGGACGCGCTGGCCGGTCGGGTGGCGGCCATGGTGACCGCGCCGATCCACAAAGCCGCACTGCATGCCGCCGGCGTGCGGTTTCCCGGACATACCGAAATCCTGCAGCATCTGGCCGGGGGCGTGCCGGTGCGCATGATGCTGGCTAATCCCCAGCTCAAGACCGTGCTGGTGACGGTGCACATGGCACTGCGCGCGGCGATCGACGCGGTGACCACCGATGCCGTGCTGCAGACCGTGCGCATCGCGCATCAGGCGGCCGCAGGCTGGGGTTTGCCGCGACCGCGCATCGCTGTTGCCGGACTCAACCCGCATGCGGGGGAGGGCGGCTTGTTCGGTGACGAGGAGGAGCGCTTCATCGCGCCGGCCATCGCCCAGGCGCGGCGCGAGGGCATTGACGCCAGCGGCCCGCATCCGCCCGATACGGTGTTCATGCGTGCCCGCCACGATCCGCCGGCACATCCGGGTGAATTCGACATCGTGGTGGCGATGTATCACGATCAGGGGCTGATTCCGGTGAAGTATCTCGGGGTGGAGCAGGGCGTGAATGTGACTCTGGGGCTGCCCTTCGTGCGCACCAGCCCCGACCACGGCACCGCGTTCGACATCGCCGGTCAAGACCGCGCCGACCCGAGCAGCCTGATCGCTGCGATCCGCATGGCGCGGCAACTGACTGCGCCGAGGCGGCAAGTCGCGCGGTCAGATGCCGAGTCCGAGCAGTAGCGTGCGCAACTCGCGCAGCATCAGGTCGATGTTGGGATGCTCGGCGGCAAAGCGCGTGGCTAGGGTCTGCGCCTGCTCGGCCAGATCGCCTTTTCCCTGCGCTGCGGTCTGGTCGGGTTTGTTTTCCAGCGCGGCGTGGATGTCCCGGTCGAGTGTCTGCAGCAAGGACTTGAGCTCTGGATCGAGCTCCGGCTGAGACTGCAGCACGGTGTGCAGGCGCTGCAGAGTCTGGCGGATTTGGGTGTCTGACATGATGTGGAGCGGGGCAGAAGATCGCCGCATTGTGCCCACGCGCATCAGGCGCGGCAAGTCCCGCGGTCATACAGGCCCTAAAACAGTGCATGCAGCCAGCGGCTGTCCAACGCACCCAGCAGCAGCACCGCGGCAACGAAGCCAAGGACGAACGCGAGCAGCACCTGCAGGAGCTGATTGGTGCGTCGCTGCTCCTGCAACAAGGCGCGCAGCGTAGGGTCGTCACGCCGCTGCTGCGACTGCAGCGCTTGATGCAGCAGGCGCGGGATTTCCGGCAGATACTGCGCGTAGCGGGTCGATTCGTTCCTGAGCTTGTCGCGGAACGCCGGCCAGCCCACCTGGCTTTTCATCCATTTTTCGAGAAACGGCTGTGCCGTGGTCCACAGATCGAGGTCGGGGTCGAGCTCACGGCCCAGGCCCTCGATGTTGAGCAGGGTTTTTTGCAACAGCACGAGCTGCGGCTGGATTTCGACCTTGAAGCGCCGCGAGACCTGGAACAGGCGCATCAGCACCTGGCCGAGCGAAATGTCTTTCAGCGGCCGCGCGAACTGCGGCTCGCACACGCTGCGCACCGCAGCCTCGAGTTCGTCGATGCGCACATCCGCCGGCACCCAGCCCGACTCCACGTGCAGTTCGGCCACGCGCTTGTAGTCGCGACGGAAGAAGGCGATGAAGTTCTGCGCCAGATAGTCTTTGTCGAAATCCGACAGCGTGCCGACGATGCCGAAATCCAGCGCGATGTAGCGGCCGAAGGTCTCGGGCTGTAGGCTGACCATGATGTTGCCCGGGTGCATGTCGGCGTGGAAAAACCCGTCGCGAAACACCTGGGTGAAAAAAATGTCCACGCCGGCACGCGCCAGCTTTTTGAAGTCCACACCAGCGGCGCGTAGCGCATCGATGCGGCCGATCGGCACGCCGTACATGCGCTGCATCACGATCACCTCGCTGTGGCATAGATCCCAGTACATCTCGGGAATCAGCACCAGATCGAGCGAGGCCATGTTGCGGCGCAATTGCGCGCCGTTGGCGGCTTCACGTACCAGGTCGAGCTCATCGTGCAGGTATTTGTCGAATTCGGCGACGACTTCGCGCGGCTTGAGCCGCTTGCCTTCCTTCCACAGTCGATCCACCAGCGCGGCCATGGTGTGCATCAGCGCGAGATCTTCCTCGATGACCTTGTGCATGCCGGGGCGCAGCACCTTGACTGCGACCTCCGCACCACCTTGCGCCGCGGGCAATGTGGCAAAGTGCACCTGCGCGATCGACGCACTGGCCACCGGCTGGCGCTCGAAGGTGGCGAACAGCACCTCGATCGGTTTGCCGAAAGCGCGCTCGATGATGGCCACTGCCAGATCGGAATCGAACGGGGGTACCTTGTCCTGCAGTTTGGCGAGCTCGTCGGCAATGTCCATCGGCAGGAGGTCGCGCCGGGTGGACAGCACCTGGCCGAATTTGACGAAAATCGGCCCGAGATCCTCGAGCGCCAGACGCAGGCGCTGCCCGCGCGGTGCATTCAGCGTGCGGCCGAAGGTGAGCACGCGGCTGAGTCGGCGCAGCCACGGGTGACGGAAGCCGGAGAGGGCGATTTCATCCAGCCCGTAGCGCAGGATGACCGAAAAAATCTTGAACAGACGCTGCAGACGTCGCATCGAACCGTTCAGCGCCGGTTGGCGCCCGTGTGCTGTTGCAACTGGGCGATGCGTTTTTGCAGCCGCGCGGCACGGTCGCGCAGGTCGCGCACCGCATCCTGCTGCTGCGCGAACTCATCGTGGCTGACCAAAGCCCGCGGGCCCTGGGCAAACCAGGCGCGGGTTTTTGCCTGCCCGCGCTCCCAGACCTGCCTGCCTTTGGCCAGCGCGGCTTGTCCAGCCCGCGCCAGACGGTGCGCCGGGATGTCGCCGATGAGCTGCGCGAGGTCGTCCTCCGCGTCCCAGCGCACATGGGCCAGTACCCAGGACAAGGTTTGCGCCAGATCCGCGTCGCCGCGCACCTGCGCCGCGCTCAGGCCGAGCGGCGTGCCCCTGGCGATGGCCTGGCGTAGTGCGTCGATGTCCACAGTGATGTGCAGATCGGCATCGCCTGCGGCAAACGGCTCGGACTGCGGAACAAGCAGCAGGCCGTCTGCACCGATCTGCCATGGCAGATCGATCCCCAGCGCGGTGAACACCAGCGTCTTTCCCGCATGCGCGCGCAGCCTGCCCTGCGCCTGAGAGTCGGCAGCGAGCAAATGGTTGATCGCCGGCTGCACGAGCGATTGCAGCCTCAGGACGGCACGCGTGCCGGCTGGGATCGGGTGGGTGGGATCGGAAATGGACATGGGCCTGAGCAAAGCTCAGCGCATTCTAGGAGGGCCCATGCCGTGTGCTGCGACTCAGCGCAAAAGGCCCGCAAAAGTTTCCGGCGCTGCAGCCCATGAAAAACGCCGCAGCGCTGGTGCAGCTGCGGCGCGAAGCGAGCCGGACAAAGCCCTGAGCGGGCAGGATCAGTTGAGCTGCTGGATGCCGGCAAGCCGCCAGCCGCTGGAGCCGTCGCGCGGCTTGACCAGGTTCCACACCTCGCGCACCGGGCTGGCGCCGCCCCAGGTTTCCTCGCGCACCAAACCGGAGAACTCGACGCTGGCCACATACTCGGTGGGTGTTTGCTCCAGGTCGAGCAAGGAGGCCTGCAGCGTGACCACATCGGTCTTGTTCTGCGCCATGCCGCGCTGCTTGAGCTCGGCGGACAGGGCCTCGAACATCTCGTCGGTGGTGAAGGTCTTGAGACTGCCGAGGTCGGCCGCATCCCAGGCTTGTTGCAGGCGGATGTAGTGCTGCTTGGCGCTGGCCAGAAAACCCTCTTGGTCGAAATCGGCGGGGATGCGCGAGGCACCAGCAGCTTGCGGCACGGTGTTGGAGGACCACTGCGGCGGCATGTGCGCTTCGGCGCCCAGCGGCGTCTGCGCATCACCCCGCAGCGGCCCACCGGCATATTGCAACTGGGTGGTCTGCTCAGCGGTGGATCTGCGGCGCAGCAGGCTGTAGATCCAAAATGCGGCCAGTGCGATCAGACCGATCATCAGCGCCGAGCCGAGGAAGGAGGCCAGAGCGCCGCCCAAGCCCAGCGCATGGAACAGCGCCGCCAGCCCCAGGCCGGCAGCCAGGCCACCCAGAATGCCGCCCCAGCGGCTGGGCTGCTTGGCTGGTGGCGTGCCCGCTGCCTGCTGGCGTGCGGGAGTGGGCGCGGCCTGCTGCGGCGGTGTGGCCTGGCGCTGGGTCACGGCGTTGCTCTGCCGGCCCAGACTCTTGCCGCCCCCGAGGCGCTTGGCGTGCACGTCGATTGCGCCCAACGCCAAGGCAAGCATCAGGCCGACGCTGAGGACAGCGCGGAGCAAAGTGGTTGTTTTCATGTGTTGCCCTGAGAATGGAAGAAGTGACATTTTGTTACGATTGGGCCGTAAAAGTTCTGCCCGCAGGACGCACATTGTCCTGGGTCAATATTTTTGTCCGATGTGCAGCGCGACGATGCCGGCAGAGAGGTTGTACCAGTCGACATGACCGAATCCGGCGTCGCGCATCATTTGCGCCAGGGTTTGCTGGTCGGGATGCATGCGGATCGACTCGGCCAGATACTGATAGCTCTGCGCGTCTCCTGCCACCAACTTGCCCAGCCGCGGCAGTACCTGGAACGAGTACAGATCGTAGGCGCCACGCAAGGGTTCCCAGGGTTTGGAGAACTCGAGCACCAGCAGCTTGCCGCCAGGTCTGAGCACGCGGCGCATTTCCCGCAGCGCGATGTCCTTGTGCGTCATGTTGCGTAGCCCGAAGGCCACGCTGACCAGATCGAAAGTGGCATCGGCAAATGGCAGCTTTTCCGCGTCGCAAAGCACGCTGGGCACTAGTACACCCGCGTCGATGAGCCGGTCGCGACCCGCACGCAGCATCGCGCCGTTGATATCACTCATCACCACCACGCCGGTCGGGCCGACCCGGCGGGCGAAGGCGCGCGACAGATCGCCAGTGCCGGCCGCAACGTCGAGCACCCGATCCCCGGCGCGGACACCCGAGATCGCCACGGTGAAGGCTTTCCAGACGCGGTGCAGTCCGGCGCTCATCAGGTCGTTCATCAGGTCGTAGCGCGGGGCGACCGAATCGAACACGGCGCGCACCCGCGCGGCTTTTTCTTCTTCGGCAACTTGCTGGTAGCCGAAATGCGTGCTGGCGGAAGCGTGGGTTTCGGACATGACGGCTTTCTTTAGTGAGAGGAACAGTGGTGCGCAGAGGAGCCGGCTGCGGACATCGGCGCGTCGCGGTCCAGGCCGGCAGCCTCGAGCCGGGCCAGATAGTCCGCCCAGAGCCTGTCCTGGTTCTGCCCGAGATGGTGGAGGTAGCTCCAGGTGTAGATGCCACTGTCGTGGCCGTCGGAAAAACTGGGCTGGATCGCGTAGCGGCCAACCTGCGTGATGCCGAGGATCTCGACCTCGCGCTTGCCGGTCTGCAGTGTTTCCTGCCCCGGCCCGTGTCCGCGCACCTCGGCAGATGGCGAGTACACCCGTAGCAGCTCATAGGGCAGCTGGTACACCGTGCCGTCGGCATAGCGCAGCTCGAGCACGCGCGAGCGCTTGTGCAAGACGATGGACTCGGGCCAGTCGGCGCGGGGGGCAGGAGAGGTCATGCTGGGAGGCGATACACGCAGATGAAGCATTGTCTCTCAGTCGCAGCAGGACTGCTTCACGGGTCTGCAGCCCGCAGTCGGGATGCCGTCACTGTCAGGCAAAAAAAACCCAGATCGATGTCGACCTGGGCGAATTGCACACTCCCTGAAAGAGCCAGTAAAGGCTCGGACATGATTTGATACAAATCGAGACGATTTGTCCAGAAACGCGTTTATTCCGACTAGCCCGTGCAGGATTTGCGGTGATGCGCCGAGCGCGCAAGACTTGGCTCCGGCGGGTCAGAACTGCATGACGATTTTGCCCAACGCCTGGCAGGCGCTGCGCCTGTACAACGCGTACCTGGCCTCAGCGAGGCCGATCCGCTCGGTAATCTCCGCGCGGACAAATCCTGCGGCAAGCCATTGCATCAGTCTGCGCAAGTTTGCGGCGTACTGCTGCGCCAACTGCAACTTGGCCCTGCTCGACGCGGCGGAGATGACACGCGCGCCCATGGCAACGTCCACCGCGCCCAGGCCGTCGCTGGCCGCGCACGCATCACTTGTGTGGGCTTGTTCTGTGAGCGTTTGTTCTATTGGTTTTTGGTGCCGACTATCCGAATCGAACGGATGACCTACCGCTTACAAGACGAAAATAAATCGCTCTGTAAGCCGCATTAATGCTTGCTTCTGCTATCCTGAAAACCGCTTTTGGGGGAATTCTGGGGGAACGCATGGCGTATTTCGAGAGGCGAGGCAATGGCTGGCGGGCGCAGGTGCGGCGCAAGGGCATGCCCACGATCAGCCGCACGTTCGACCTGAAAGCCGACGCCGAAGCCTGGGCGCGGGAGATCGAGCGCGAGGTGCAGCGCGGCAATCTTGC
>JBMFIE010000051.1:0-12045 GCA_049976465.1 Thiomonas sp.
CGATGAAAATGGAGCACATCCTGCACGCCCCGTCCGCGGGGCGGGTGAGCGAACTGCTGCACGCGGTGGGCGACCAGGTCAGCGAAGGCGCCGAGCTGCTGCGCATCACCGCGTTGCAAGAGGAGGGATCGACCCCATGAGACTGGCGGTGTGGGACCCGGACGAGCCGTTTCGCCGCTGGCGCGACGCGCTGATGCAGCACGCCAAGGAAAACGGGCTGGCGATCGACGTGATCGACGCCTGCGCCGACCGCGACGCGCAAGCCGAGTTCGCGCTGGTCTGGCGCCCCGAGGCCGAGTGGCTCGCCGGGCAGATGGGGCTGCGCGCGGTGTTCAACCTCGGCGCCGGGGTCGATGCGATCGCGCCGCTGCTGCACCGCCTGCACCCCGGCGTGCCGCTGATCCGCCTGGAGGACGCGGGCATGGGGCGGCAGATGGCCGACTATGTGGCCGAAGGCGTGCTGCATGCGTATCGCCGCATGCTCGACTATGCCGAGCAGCAGGCGCAGCAACGCTGGCAGCCGCTGCCGCTGCCGCCGCGCGCCAGTTTCACCGTGGGCTTTCTCGGCCTGGGGCAAATGGGCGCAGCCGCGGCGCGGCGCGTGGCGGCGATGGATTTTCCAGTCCACGCCTGCACCCGCAGCGGCCGCCCAGCCGCGGGGCTGAACTGCCCGGTGGTCGCGCTGGACGGTCTGGACGACTTTCTCGCGCAGACCCGGGTGCTGGTGGTGTTGCTGCCGCTGACCGCAGACACCCGCGGCTTGCTCGACTACGCTGCGCTGAGCCGTCTGCCGCAGGGCGCGCATCTGATCAACGCCAGCCGCGGCGCGGTGGTCGATCAGGCCGATCTGCTCGATCTGTTGCACAGCGGCCACCTCGCCAGCGCCTTGCTCGATGTGTTCGCCACCGAGCCGCTGCCGGCGGACGATGCGCTTTGGCGCCACCCGCGGGTGCGCATCACCCCGCATGTGGCGGCGCAGACCCTGGTCGGCCCGGCGGCAGCGCAGATCGTGCGCAAGATCGCCGCAATCGAGCGCGGCGAGACACCCAGCGGCGTGGTCGACATGCGGCTGGGGTATTGAACCGGAAGAATCGGAGAGACCGCATGTACTCCCTGAACGCTTTGCCCAAAATCGTCGAAGTGGTCGAGGTCGGCCCGCGCGACGGCCTGCAGAACGAGGCCAACCCGGTGCCCACCGCGGTGAAGATCGAACTGGTCGACCGCCTGTCCGCGGCCGGGCTGCCGAGTATCGAGGCCGCGGCCTTCGTCTCGCCCAAATGGGTGCCGCAGATGGCCGGCAGCAGCGAGGTGATGGCCGGTATCCGCCGCCGCCCCGGCACGCGGTACTCGGCGCTGGTGCCCAATCTCAAAGGCATGGAGGCGGCGCTGGCCGCCCGCGTGGACGAGGTCGTGGTGTTCACCGCGGCCAGCGAGGCGTTTGCGCAGAAAAACATCAACTGTTCGATTGCCGAGTCGATCGAGCGCTTCCGTCCGGTGGCACAGGCGGCGAAGGCCGCCGGGGTGCGGCTGCGCGGCAGCATTTCGGTGGCGCTGGGCTGCCCGTACCAGGGCGAGGTGCGTCCTGCGGCCGTGGTCGATGTGGTCCAGCGTCTGGCCGATCTGGGCTGCGACAGCATCGACATCGCCGACACCATCGGCGTGGGCACGCCGGGCGCGGTGCAGGCGGTGTTCGACGCCGCGTCGCGGGTGTTTCCCATCGCCAAGCTGGCCGGGCATTTCCACGACACCTACGGCCAGGCGCTGGCCAATGTGCTCGCCGCGCTGCAACTGGGCGTGGCGAGCTTTCACTCCTCGGTCGCCGGGCTGGGCGGCTGCCCCTACGCCAGGGGCGCCACCGGCAATCTCGCCACCGAAGATCTGCTCTACCTGCTGCACGGCCTGGGGATCGATACCGGGGTCGATCTGCGCGCGGTGGTGCAGACGGGCGACTTCATCACCCGCACCATCGGCCGCCCGAACCACAGCCGCGCCGGCCGCGCGCTGCTGGCCAAGTGGGCCGCCGAGCAGGGCAACGGCACCAGCGCCGCCTGCGCCGCATGAGCCGCACCATGCCGACGCACGCCATCGTCCATCCGAGCGAATCGGTGCAGCGCGTGATCGATGCGCTGGCCGCGCTCGGCCATGCCGAGCCGCCGGTGATGCTCGACGCCGCCGCGCGCACCGCGCAGCAGGCGGCCGACGCGCTCGGGGTGCAGCTTGGGCAGATCGCCAAGTCCATCGTGTTCCGCCATGTGGACAGCCACCGCGCGGTGCTGGTGGTCTGCGCCGGCGACCGGCGGGTGGACGAACACGCGGCGGCTGCGCAGGTGGGGCGGCTGGCGCGCGCCGATGCCGATTTCGTGCGCGCCGCCACCGGCTTTGCCATCGGCGGGGTCAGCCCGGTGGGGCATGTGCAGCCGCCGATCGCGCTGATCGATGAGAGCCTGTGGCGCTTTGCCCGCATCTGGGCCGCGGCAGGCCATCCGCACGCGGTCTTTGCGCTGCGGCCCGACGATCTGCCGCGCTGGCTCGGTGCCGCGCCCAGTGCGATCACCCGCCCCGTCTGACCATGGCCGTGCCGTCTCCCTGCGTCAACGTCTGCACCATGGACGAAAGGCGCGGCCTGTGCCGCGGCTGCCTGCGCACCCTGGACGAAATCGCGCGCTGGAGCAGCATGAGCGAGCAGGACAAACTGCAGGTCTGGCGCCTGATCCGGTTGCGGCAGCAGGCCGGCGGCACGGCAGGCGATGCGCCCGGCGCGGGCCGGACGCCGCCTGGCGCGGCATAGAATCCACCCCCTGCACAAAAAAGCGGCAGCCGCATCCACGGGCCTGCCGCGCTGCGCACGCCGTCCCGCCATGACCCAACCCGCCGCCCTTGCCGACTCCGCGCCGCTTGCCACGCTTGCGCGGCTGCGCGCGCCGCTGTCGCTCGGGCGGCATGTCTTGCCCAACCGCGTGTTCGCCGCGCCGATGGCCGGGGTCACCGACCGGCCGTACCGGCGCCTGGCGCGGCAGCTTGGCGCGGGATATTGCGTGAGCGAAATGATCACCGCGCGCGCCGACCTGCGCGACAGCCTCAAGACCGCGCGCCGCGCCAACCACGACGGCGAGGCCGCGCCGATCGCGGTGCAGATCGTCGGCACCGACCCCGAGCAGATCGCGCACGCCACCGCGTATAACCTGGAGCGCGGTGCGCACATCATCGACATCAATATGGGATGCCCGGCGAAAAAGGTCTGCAACCGCTGGGCCGGCTCGGCGCTGATGCAGGACGAAGCGCTTGCCGCGCGGCTGGTCGAGGCTGCGGTGGCGGCAGCCCGCCCGTTCGACGCGCCGGTCACGCTCAAGATGCGCGCTGGCTGGTGCGACGCGGCCCGTAACGCCCCGCGCATCGCCCGTCTGGCCGAAGCCGCCGGCGCGGCGATGATCGTGGTGCATGGCCGCACCCGCGAGCAGGGCTACGGCGGCCAGGCCGAGTACGACACCCTTGCCGAGGTCAAGCGCAGCGTGTCCATCCCCGTGGTGGCCAATGGCGACATCGATTCGCCGCAAAAGGCCGCCGCGGTGCTGCAGGCCACCGGGGCCGATGCGGTCATGATCGGCCGCGCGGCGATGGGCCGCCCCTGGCTGTTCGGCCAGATCGCCGCGTTTCTCGAGCACGGCGCGCTGCTGCCCGACCCGTCGCCAGCGCAATGGCGTGACTGGCTGTTCGCCCACCTCGACGACCACTACACGCTGTACGGCGAGGCCACCGGCGTGCGCACCGCGCGCAAGCATGTCGGCTGGTACGTGGCCAATCTGCCGGGTGGCACGGCGTTTCGCCAGCATTTCAACACCTTGCAGACCGCCGCCGAGCAGCTGGCCGCGCTGCGCCGCCTGCTCGGCGACGATCCGTCTCAGCCCAACTTCACCCTTCCGCTTGCCGCTGCCGCATGAACCCGCAACGCAAAACCCTCGAACAGTGCGTGATCGAGAGCCTGGAAGACTATTTCCGCGATCTCGGCGGCGCCGAGCCGCACGGCATTCACGCCATGGTGATGCAGGCGGTGGAAAAGCCGCTTCTGGCCACCGTGATGCGCCATGCCCAAGGCAACCAGTCGCTGGCCGCGCGCTGGCTGGACATCAACCGCAACACCCTGCGCAAAAAACTGGCCGAACACAAGCTGCTCTGATCCGCCCCGCATTTCTTTTTTCGAGACCTCCATGCAAGCCCTGATTTCCGTATCCGACAAAACCGGCGTGCTCGACTTCGCCCGTGAACTGCACGCACTCGGCGTGCGCCTGCTGTCCACTGGCGGCACCGCCAAGCTCCTGCGCGAGGCTGGTCTGCCGGTGATCGAGGTGGCCGACTACACCGGCTTTCCCGAAATGCTCGATGGCCGGGTCAAGACCCTGCATCCCAAGGTGCATGCCGGTCTGCTGGCGCGGCGCGACCTGCCCGAGCATGTGGCGCAGACCGCAGCGCACGACCTGCCGCCGATCGACATTCTCTGCGTCAACCTCTACCCCTTCGAGGCCACCGTGGCCAAGCCGCACAGCCTTGCCGAGGCGATCGAGAACATCGACATCGGCGGCCCGGCGATGGTGCGCTCGGGCGCGAAGAACTACCAGCATGTCGCGGTGGTCACCGATCCAGCCGACTATGCCGTGGTGGTGGAGGAGCTGCGCGCGGCGGGCAAGGTCAGCGATGCCACGCGCTTTCGCCTCGCGGTTGCCGCGTTCAACCGCATCGCGCAATACGACGCGGCGATCTCCAACTACCTGTCTGCGCTGCAGGACGACGGCACGCGCAGCGACTTTCCCGCGCAGCTCAACCTCACCTTCACCAAACAGCAAGATCTGCGCTACGGCGAGAACCCGCATCAGGCTGCGGCGTTCTATGTCGAACCCGGCGCGCGCGAGGCCAGCATCGCCACCGCACGCCAGCTGCAGGGCAAGGAACTCTCGTTCAACAACATCGCCGACGCCGACGCCGCGCTCGAATGCGTCAAGCAGTTTGCCGACGGTCCGGCCTGCGTCATCGTCAAGCATGCCAACCCCTGCGGCGTGGCATACGGCGACTCGCTGCTGGCCGCGTACGACCGCGCCTACGCCACCGATCCCGAGTCGGCCTTCGGCGGCATCATCGCGTTCAACCGCGAACTCGACGCTGACACCGCGCAAGCCATCGTCGAGCGGCAGTTCGTCGAGGTGATCATCGCGCCTGCGGTGTCGCAGGCGGCGATCGACATCTG
Organism: Thiomonas sp.; assembly: GCA_049976465.1. Lineage (GTDB taxonomy): Bacteria > Pseudomonadota > Gammaproteobacteria > Burkholderiales > Burkholderiaceae_C > Thiomonas. The sequence continues at coordinate 5,237 of JBMFIE010000051.1, forward strand.
CGCGGCCAAGAAGAATGTGCGGCTGCTCGTCTGCGGCAGCTGGGACGCGCAGCCCGCCCCACGGTTCGATGCCAAGCGGGTCAACGGCGGGCTGCTGCTGCAGGATGCCGATCTCCCCCTGCACGGCGAGTTGCAGATCGCCAGCCAGCGCCAGCCCACCGAGGCCGAACTGCGCGACCTGCTGTTTGCCTGGCGGGTGGCCAAGTTCGTCAAGTCCAACGCCATCGTCTATGCCAAAGACCAGCGCACCATCGGCATTGGCGCAGGCCAGATGAGCCGAGTGAACTCCGCGCGCATCGCCGCGATCAAGGCCGAGCAGGCCGGGCTGCCGGTGGCGGGCGCGGTGATGGCCTCGGACGCCTTCTTCCCCTTCCGCGACGGCATCGACAGCGCCGCGCAGGCCGGCATCACCGCGGTCATCCACCCCGGCGGCTCGGTGCGTGATGCCGAGGTGATCGCCGCGGCCAATGAACACGGCATGGCCATGGTGCTCACCGGCATGCGGCATTTCCGGCACTGAGGCCGCTGCGGCGCGCGCAAGCGATGCGCATCCTCGGCATCGACCCCGGGCTCAACACCACCGGCTATGGCGTGATCGACGCCGTGGGCCAACGGCTCGCGTATCAAGCCAGCGGGGCGATCCGCATTCCCAAGGGGCAGCTGCCCGAGCGGCTCAAAACTCTGTTCGACGGGGTGAGCGCGGTGGCGCAGCAGGCGCAGGCCGATGTGGCCGTGGTCGAGATCGTGTTCGTCAACGTCAACCCGCAGTCCACCCTGCTGCTCGGGCAGGCGCGCGGCGCGGCGATCGCGGCGCTGGTGGCGCAAGGTTTGCCGGTGGTCGAGTACACCGCGCTGCAGCTCAAAAAATCCATCGTCGGCTACGGCCGTGCGAGCAAGGCGCAGATGCAGCAGATGGTCGCGCGGCTGCTGGCGCTGCCCGGCGAGCCGGGGCCGGACGCGGCCGACGCGCTGGGGCTTGCGATCTGCCATGCGCATGCGCAGCGCGGGCCGGCGGCGGTGCATCGCCCTGCGTCCGGGGCGGCGAACGGGATCGGCAAGGCCGGCACGCTGAGCGCGGCGCAGTTGCGCGGCCTGCGCAGCCGCGGCGGGAGGCTGGTGGGCTGAATCCCGTTCCTCACCCAGACCGGCGTCACGCCGCCCGGTCAGACCTTCTGTTCGGCTTCCAGATACGCCAGGCTGATGTACTTGCCGATGTTGTTGTCCCAGCCAGCGGTCTCCTTCGCCTTGGAGGCCACGCGCGGGTCGGCCTTGGCCGCGGCGATGGCGGCATCCGGGCCGGAAAAGTCTTTCGCGGCCTTTTGCGCGTGTTCCCAGATCGCGGCGAACAGCTCGCGTTGCCAGCGCATGACCTCGCGCCCGGCATGGCCATGGCCGGGCAGCCAGTTGCTCCCCGGGATGTTCTTTTCCAGCGCGTCCATGTAAGCGAGCGAGCCGGGGAAGGAACCCTCGTCCATATTGGCAATGCGGCGGTCCATCATCACGTCGCCGACATAGGTGAGCTTGTCCTGGACCACCTCGATGCACAGGTCCGACGGGGTGTGCGCGGTGCCGTAGTGATGCAGCCGCAGCGTGACATCGCCATAGTCGAATACCTGACCGTGCGCGACATCGGTATTGGGCGCGACGATGCGCGTGCCCGCGGTCGACTGGTTCGTCCACTTGAGCATCGCCTGCTGCCATTCGGTGCCGGTGTTGCCGAGGATTTCCTCGCGTGTGTGCTTGAGCGCGTAGATCGGCAGCTTGTCGCCATAGGCGGCGGCAAAGGCATCGTTGCCCAGCCAGTGATCCCCGTGATAGTGCGAGTTGAACACCGCGATCACCGGCTTGTCGGTGATGCGTTTGATCTGCCGGATCGCCATCTCGCCGATCTGCACCGAGGCGCCCGAGTCGAGAATGACTACGCCCTTGGCGGTCAGAACCGCGGTGATGTTGCTCATCATGCCCTGGTTGCGCTCGGTCGGAAAGCCGTCGGCGGCGTAGATCACGTACACATGATCGGACAGCCGGGTGAACGGCACGTCCGGCACCTTGGGGCCGCGGACGAAATCGAGCGCCTGCTGCGCAAAGGCGGCCAGAGGCGGCACGGCGGCTGCCGCTGCGGCTGTTGCAGCCGCCGCCGCACCCCAGCGCAACACGGCGCGCCGGCTGAGCGCGCAAGATTCTGCTTTGGCTGACATGATGTGACTCCTTTGATACGAATCGTCACATTCTGCCTCCAAAGCAGACGATGTGCATCGGGGGAAATCTCGCTCGTTTCGGCAATCAGACGCAGGGCTCAAAGTCTGAACACGCGCACCGAGCCCTGCCCCTCGAGCACGCGAATGCGGTCGCCAGGCTTGAACGCCTGCTCGTCCATGGCCTGGACGACGACGAAGAGTTGGCCGGTGTCGTCCTCTCGGTAGGTGATCTCCAAGCCCTTGCGGCGCGACAAATGTCGCTCGGCCTGGCTGCCGGCGAGCTGGCCGATCCCAGCGCCGACGATGCTGCCAACGATCTGACCATTGCCCCCGCCGACGTTCGACCCGCCAAAACCACCAAGGCCCAAACCGACCGCCGCGCCCGCTCCGCTCTGCGCGCCCTCGAGCGTGACCTCGCGCACCGCGACCACGGTGCCGAACCTCACCGCAAGCTTTTGCATCGTCGCCTCAGGGCCGTAGACCTTCGGTTCCGGCACCGCGGCGCAGCCGCCCAGCAGCACGGCGACGGTTGCAAGCAAAGCAATCTGCATCTTCACTTTCATCTCCCCTGAGCTTGGCTTGCCGGTCACACGACGGAGCCGACGCTCCGCCGCGTGATCCACACGCATCTCAATTTGCACGCACCGGCCTGCATCGACCTGGTTCGTTCATCGCCTCATCGAATCGGGGTGCGTCAGGCTCAACAGGTCGGTACTGGCTTGGCCTTGCGGCAATCCTCGATCGGCACTGGCTTGGCTTTGTCGATCGGCGAGTTTTTCACCGGCTCGGCAATTGGTCGGGGTTTGATCGGCACCGGCACTGCGGTGCCACGCGGATCGACCGGTTGCTGCCCCGAACCATCGCCGGGGTCGCGCGGCATGTGGGGCCGCACCGGCGGCTCGATCGCGCCGCCAACATGCCTGGGTTTTGGCGGCAGAGGATCGATCGGGTGCGGCCCGCCCGCGCCGGGGCCTTTTGGTCCGGTCTCGGGGTCGTTTTTGGGCAATGCGGGTTCGGCGCGGACGGCCTGCAGGCACGTCTTGAGCTTGGGCGACCAGACCTGTCCCGGTGGACAGGGATCCTTGACCGGCGGCACGGCCAGCGCCGAGCCGCTGAACGCGGTCAGGACAAGGCCGGCGAACATCGCAACTTGGGTTTTCATGATTGCGCTCCTTGGTTCAGCATGTCGAGGTGTTGGGTCTGCCAGGGAAGGTCGGGCCGCAATCCGGCGTCGGCTTGGGCGGCGGTACCTTGCGATCCTCGATCGGGCGCGGTGCGAGATGCGGCCTGCCGTGTGAGGGCCACTGCGGGAGCTTGACTTTTTCTTGATGCGGCTTGGTTGAAATGGTGTGTGTGGGCGACGTGGTCAGCGGCGGGTTGTTTCCCTGGTTTTGCGCGGCTTGCGCTGCGCTGAAGCTGCCGAGCGCGACCGCCGCGCCAGCGATGACATAGCGAAGTGAAAGCATGATCGAAACTCCTTGAAGTGGATGTTGGGACTAGAGCCTCGGCACATCGGCCTTGGCTGCTGCTGAGTCGCAGCAGCCGGTGGTTTTCTTCAATCGCGCGACGATGCGTTCGGCGTGGCAGACAAGGTGTCGCAAGGCGGGCACTCGATCGGCCGCGAGGTCCGGGTGTGCGGGGTGATCGAACCGGGTTTGGAGATGACCATCCCCCGGCGGATGTCTTTTTTCTCGATGCCGCGTTGCAGCTGCGCGTCGTCACCGGGCGCGGCAGGGGCCGCGGGAGTCGCCGGGGCGGCTGTCCGCGCGGCGTCGGCTTTGGTGATCTTGCCGCCTTGCGTCACGGCATCTGGCAGCGCGGCGGTGGGTTGGCCCGCGTGCGCACTGGTGAGTGCGAACGCGGCGAGCAAGAGCGACAAAATGCGTTGGGTGGACATGATCGACTCCTCGATGTGCTTGGACACCGCTGAGTCGGTGCGGGCGCGGCGTTTCTTCAATCCGCTTGCAGCGTCAGCGCAGCGGATTGAGCCGGGCGCTACGGCGTCCACTGCAGCAGGCCGCAGCCTGTGATCGGGTCGGGGCCAGGCGGTGGCAGGTCGCGGGCGCTGGCGCAAACCGCGGCAGCGTCTGCCGGCAGGCCGCGCGCGAGCCGCTGCGCGATCCAGGCGGTGACGATCGGCGCGGCATACGAGGTGCCGCTGAGGTAGGTGCCGCCGCCCACCGGCAGCCAGAGGTCGACTCCGGGCGCGGCAATGCGCAGGTTCGCGCCGCGGTTACCTGCGGCGTAGGGCTTGGCGTCGGCATCGACCGCAGCGACCGCGATCACTCCCGGCAATGCCGCCGGGTAGGGCAGCGGCGCCCGGCTGCCGCCATTGCCTGCTGCGGCGACCAATGTCAGCCCGCGCTGCAGGCTGCGCTGTACTGCAAGCGCCAGCACTGCATCGGGCGGGCCGCCAAGGCTGATGTTGACCACGGCGGCGGTGCGCGCAAGCATCCAGTTCAGCGCGCGCACGACCGCAGCGCTCGGCGCAGCAGCGCTGTCCGGCCCGCTGCGGGTGAGCACGGCGGCGGCAAGCAGCATGCTGCCGCGGGCGAAGCCGGCAAAGCCGGTGTCGGCGGCGCAGCCTAGCTCGCAAAGCACCGCCGCGGCGTGTTCCCCACCGCCGGGCTGGGCGACGAAGGCTTGGCGCTCGATCCCGGCGAGATCGAGCGCGGGTGTCGATGTGCTGGCGTCGCCGTCGATGACGCCGATGCGCACTGCGCGCGGCAGCGGCGGTGCGGCCTGCCCGGCGCCAACGAGCGCGGCGGCGTATTGCCGTGCGGCCCCTGCGGCCTGCGCGCGCAACAGGCTGTGGCGATCGACGGTGATCTGCGGAAAGCGTGCGCGCAGTGTCTGCAGCGCCTGCTGCGGGTCGCCCGCAGGCAGCTGCAGCACGGCAAGCCGCAGGCCGAGCGCGAGCAGTGTTTCATCCTGTACGACGCTTGCCTGCACCGCGGCGGCAAGCTCGGCAGCGGTAACGGGGTCTGCGGCGTCCCAGGCGGCGATCAGTTGCTCGGGGACGTATGCCTCGGCGTCGCCGGCCTGCGGCGCGCCGCCAAGCAGCGCACCGGCAGCGCGCAGGAGCGCGCCGAGGTCGATCTGCACGCCCAGACCAAGCCCACCGCGTGGCGCCGGCTCGGCTTGAGGAATCTGCGCGCTGGCTGCCGCGCCGAACAGCGCAAGCGCGAACCCAGCCAGCAGGTCGCGTCTCATGGCTGGCGCGCAACGTGTTCGACCACGGCGCTTTTGGCGAGTTGCGCGAGCGCGGCGCTGGCCTGCGCTTTCGGCACCTCGACCTGCCAGACGCCAAGACGGCTGGGGCCGTCGCGCACACTGGCACCGGCCGCCTGCAGCGCCGCGCGCACTTCGGCGATGCTTGCCTGGTCGCGAAAGACGATCTGCAGCCGTGCCGTCTCGGCCGAGGCGGGCTGCGACTGACCGAGCGGCTGCAGCGCGGTGCCGGTTTGCGCCGATCCGTGCAGCGCCGGGCCGAGTGTGAACGCCATCACCGCCGCCGCTGTGGCACCGACGGCAAAGCCGGCGAGCCCCTGCCGCCAGCGCGACAGCCAAGCGCCGAGGGCAACGAGCCCAGTGGCAGTCGCGCGATGCGGCCGCGGCGTTTGCTGTGGCGAAGCCGTGGCCTCGCTGGTGTGTAGATGCTGCGCGATGCGAGACCAGTTGGCCGAGACGTCGAGCGTGTCGCGTTGCGCGCGCAGCTGCTCGGCGCTGCGTGCAAGCCAGAGACGCTCGGCTTCGCTGCGCGGCGCAAGCGGGTCGTCGTGCTCGGGGGGCTGGGTGGGCGGAGTGCTCATGCCGCTGAGTCGCGCCGCGCGCCCGGGTTCTTCAATCCGTTTGCGCTCATCAAACAGTCGCGCAGCTTGCGCTTGGCATGGTGGATGCGGGTGGCCACGGTATTGTCCGGCACCTGCTGGATCGCGGCAATCTCGCGCAGCGTCAGCCCTTCGACCAGCGCGAGGTAAAGCGCCTCGCGCTGCGGCAGCGGCAATGCATCGAGGCAGGTTTGCAGCTGCTCGACCTGCTGCTGCCGCGCGAGTTGCTCGAACGGGTCGGCGCCCGGGTCGGACGGCTCGGGCGGCAGCACCTCGTCGTCGTCGGCCGCAGCCGGCGCTTGGTCACGCCGGCGCAGCTGGTCGAGCACTTTGTGGCGCACGATGCCCAGCAGCCAAGTGCGCACACTCGAGCGTCGGTCGAACCGCGCCGCCTGCTGCCAGAGGGTGATGAACGCCTCGGCCACAGCGTCGTCGGCGTCTTGTGCGCGACCACACATCCGTCGCGCGAAGGCGTAGGCCGCGCGGGCATGGCGCGCATGCAGGCGTTCGAGTGCTGAGGTGTCACCCTGCGCGCAGGCGGTGAGCAGGCTGCAATCGTCCATTGCATCGACATGATTTGCAACGATCGATGCAAAAAATAACAAAACCCGGTGACATTGCTTCTAGGGCAAACGCGCAGCCGGCAGACGGCGATCAGAACCCTTCGGTCGAGGTGAACAGCCCGACGCGCAAATCCTTGGCGGTGTAGATCTCGCGGCCATCGACGCACATCACCCCGTCGCCGATGCCCATGACCAGGCGGTTGTTGATCACGCGCTTG
>JBMFIE010000052.1:0-7032 GCA_049976465.1 Thiomonas sp.
GCGCTGCCCTGCGGCGCACAGCGCCTGCGCGGCCCACAGCGCGCACGAGGTCTTGCCGTTGGTGCCGGTGACCGCGAGCAGCCGCACGGTCTGCGACGGATGTCGGTACCACGCGGCGGCCAGCGGGCCGGCCAGTGACTTCAGTCCCGCGACCTTGACGATGCGCGGGTCGGTCCAGCCAAAATCCTGCGCACCGTCGGCCTCGACCAGCACTGCGGCTGCACCGGCAGCCAGCGCCTGCGGCACAAAGCGGCGCGGGTCGCGCGCCGCGCCCGGCCAGGCGACGAACACCTCGCCGGCGCTCAGGTCGCGGGTGTCGGTCGACCAAGGCGCAGCGGGCGGCACGCCCAGCGCGCGCAGGGCGTGGAGCACCGTCTCGACCGAATCGAGCGCCGCGTTCATGCGCCCCCCTTGGCCCGGTCTGCGGGCGCTTGCAGCGCCTGCGCGGTCTGCGCCGGCATCAGATCGGGCTTGACCGGCAGATCGGGCTGCACGCCCAGAATGCGCAGGGCCTGCGGCACCACGGCCGCGAACACCGGCGCCGACACCTGTCCGCCGAAATGCTTGCCCGCAGACGGCTGGTCGATCGACACCGCCATCACCAGCGCCGGATGATTGATTGGCGCAAGGCCGACGAACTGGGCGCGGAACAGCTTTTTGTCATACCGGCCGTTCCTGGCGATCCAAGCGGTGCCGGTCTTGCCACCGGTGGAATAACCCGGCACCGCTGCAGCCGGCGCGGTGCCGCCGGGCTGGGTGACCAATGCCAGCATGCCGCGCATTTCGCGCGCCACGGTGGGCGAAATCACCTGCACACCTTCGGGTGCCTGATCGTGTTTGAACAGGGTGACCGGGAAGATGCGGCCGCGGTCGGCAAAGATCAGATAGGCATGCGCCAGTTGCAGGGTCGAAATGCTCAACCCATAGCCAAAGCCCATGGTGATGCGGTCGATCGGACGCCAGCGCTTGAGTGGCCGCATCAGCCCGCTGGTGGCGCCGGGAAACTCGATCTGCGGGCGCTGACCGAAGCCCACCGCGGTGTACATATTCCACTGCACCTGCGCCGGCATCTTGCTCACCACCTGCGAGGTGGCCACATTGCTCGAATATTGGATGACCTGCGGCAGCTCGATATCGCCATTGTTGCTGTCGTCGCAGATGTTGGCGCCGTAAAACTGCTGGCAGCCCGGCGCGGTGTGAAACACCGTGGTCGGGGTGATGAGACCGGCCTGCAGCGCCGCACTCAGGGTGATGGGCTTGAGCACCGAGCCAGGCTCGAACGCATCGGTCACGGCAAAGTTGCGGATGTCCGACTCGCTGAGGCGCTTGCGGCTGTTGGGGTCGAAGCTGGGATAGTTGGCCATCGCCAGGATTTCGCCGGTGCGCGCATCGATGACCACGGCGCTGCCGTTCTTCGCCTTGTTGTCCTGCACCGCCTGCTTGAGCGCCTGATAGGTGAGGTACTGGATCTTGCTGTCGATCGACAGCACCACATCCTGTCCGTCCACCGGCGGCACGCCGCCCGAGACATCCTCGATCACGTTGCCCAAACGGTCCTTGACCACCTTGCGCACGCCCGGATGTCCGGCCAGGCGCGACTGCAGCGCCAGCTCCATGCCGTCCTGCCCCTGCCCGTCGATATTGGCAAACCCGATGAGTTGCGCCGCCGCCGTGCCTTCGGGGTAGTAGCGCCTGTAGCTGGGCGACTCATAAATGCCCTTGATGCCCAGCGCCTTGACCTGCCGCGCCACGTCGATGTCCACCTGCCGCTTGAGGTAGACGAACTGCCGGTCCGAGTCGAGACGGCGCTGCAGATCGGCGGCGTTCAGACCGAGCAGGGCGGCAAGGCGCTGCACCTTGTCGTCGCTGATATCGACCTGCGTGGGATCGGCCCAGATGGTCTTGGCCGGGATGCTCGAAGCCAGGATGTTGCCATTGCGATCCAGAATGCGGCCGCGCATCGCCGGCAGCTCGATGGTGCGCACAAAGCGCAGTTCGCCCTGGTTCTGATAGAACTGCGTGGTCCAGACCTGCACCCAGAAGGCCCGCAGCGCCAGCAAGGCGAACATGGCAAACAGCAGCCATTTCACCAGCCAGGCACGTCCCGGCGGCAGCTTGACATGCAGCAACGGACTCTTGACGGAGGGGGCAGCCGCCGCGGACAGGCGCAGCGCGGGGTTTTTCATCGCCGCCCCTCCTTTTTGTTCGCCGGCGTGGTCTGTGGCAGCACCGGCAGCGGCGGCAGGGCCGTCGCCCCTTCGGGGACGTAGATGGTGCGCGCCGGGGTGATCGGACGCATGTCGAGCTGGGTGCGCGCGATCTGCTCGATCCGGCCCGGTGCGCTCATCGCGCGGTACTCCACCTGCAGGCGGTCGCGCTCCATCTGCAGCTGCTCGGCCCGCTGCTGCGCCACGTCCAGTGCGGCGAACAGCCGTCGGCCCTGATACTGCGCGCGCACCACCGACATGGCGCACAACACCACGGCCAGCAGCAGAAACAGGTTGATGCGGGTCATCATGGCAGATCAGACCCGTTTGGCCACGCGCAAAATCGCCGAGCGCGCGCGCGGATTGCTCCGCACCTCGTCCTCGGACGGCCGCAGGCGGGCCACTTCTTCGAGCGCTGGGACGAATACCTGCGACACCCCGGGCACGAAAGGCTGGCGGCGGTCGACCGCTGGCGGACGGGCATGCGACTGGATGAAGCGCTTGACCAGCGCATCTTCCAGTGAGTGAAAGCTGATCACCACCAGACGCCCGCCCAGCTGCAACACCGACAGCACCTGGCTCAGCGCCGCTTCGATTTGCGCAAGCTCGGCATTGACGTGAATCCGAAGAGCTTGAAATGTGCGGGTGGCCGGGTCCTGCCCCGGCTCGCGGCTCTTGACGGTTGCAGCCACCAGTGCGGCGAGTTCACCGCTGCGCGCCACTGGCGATCCGGCGCTGCGGCGAGCCACAATCTTCTTTGCAATCTGGACAGCCGCCCGTTCGTTTCCATAATTCCTCAGCACGGTTGCAATCTCTTCCACGCTGGCCGTGGCCAGGAACTCAGCGGCGGTCTGTCCGCTGCTGGTGTCCATGCGCATGTCCAGCGGCCCATCGCCGCGAAAGCTGAAGCCGCGCTCGGGCTGGTCGAGCTGCGGCGACGACACGCCCAGGTCAAACAACAGACCGGCGACCTGCTGCACTCCCTGCGCGTGCAGCACACGCCCGAACTCGCCGAACGCGGCATGCACCATGACAAAGCGCACGTCCTGGATCTGCGCCGCCGCGGCGACGGCTTGCGGATCGCGGTCGATGGCAATCAGCCGACCGCGCGGCGACAGCCGCCGCAGGATTTCCCGGCTGTGCCCGCCGCGGCCGAAGGTGGCGTCCAGATACACGCCGTCCGGATCGGTCAGCAGGTGATCGACCGCTTGGTGCAGCAGCACGGTGCGGTGCGCCGGTCCGGCGCTGGGGTTGGAGGCGGTCTGGCGCATACACGGTCACAGCACGATGTCGCGCACGGCATCGGGCATGCCTGCCTCGATCACTGCGGCTTCTTGCGCCTGATGCTTGGCGCGATCCCAGATTTCAAAATGCCTACCCATGCCGATGAGGTCGACGTCGCGCTCCAGCCCGGCAGCCTGCCGCAGTTCGGGCGAAATCAGCACCCGGCCGGTGGCATCCATCTCGGTTTCTGTGGCGTGGCCCAGGTAGATGCGCTTCCAGCCCTGCGCGGACATCGGCAGCTGCAGCACCTTGTCGCGAAAGGTCGTCCACTCGTCGTCAGAGAACATCAGCAGGCAGCCATCCGGGCTCTTGGTCAGCGTGAGCTTGCCCTGCGCGCGGGCCATCAGCAGATCACGATGCCGGGCAGGCACGGTCATCCGACCCTTGCCGTCCAGAGTGAGTGCCGAAATGCCGATGAACATGAAGTCGCCCGCGGTTGCCGTGCTGCTGTGAGTGCCGGTGAAATTGCGCAGTCTCCTGCACAATTTCCCACTTTTTTGCACGGGCCGCCACTTTAGGGGACGGCGCAACCCGCGGTCAAGCCTGCAAATTAGAAATTTCTTTTACAAAACAACGACTTGAATACTGTTTATGAAAACAGTTTGAAGCCAACTTTTCCATGGAAATGAACGACTTAGAATTGCTATTCAAAGTCGTTTCGAGATGCGCCAGGCGCGGGGAGCGCACGCAGCCGATCGCAGGATGCAGACCCGTCTTGAGCGGTCAGAGAGGGGGAAGTGCGAAGCGGGGCTGTAGGCCGGATTCTGTGCAGCGCGGGGTGAGCACCCGCGCCGTGGCAGCCATTCCTCTGGGCCGCGCATTGCTGCGCGGCTCAAGCCACCTACCCGCAGACTCGCGCGGGCCGCGCTGTGCCGGCGTTGCCGCCGGCGCGTCTGCCTATTTGGTGTTGCTCCGGATGGAGGTTGCCGCGTTTCACGTCCACGCCGGTGGCCCGGCGCTTGCTCGTCTCTGTGGCCCTGTTCGTCACGTCACCGTGCACGGCCGTTAGCCGTCATCCTGCCCTGTGGAGTCCGGACCTTCCTCGATGCGCTGCGCGCACCGCGGCTGCCCGCCCCGCTTCGCAATCGGCATTATGCGCGTTCGCGCGCCGTGGCGCTGCGGCCACATCCTGCGCCGAACACATGGGCAGGCTTTGACCAGAAACAAAGGATCAACGCATTCAAAAGGCTAGATTCTTTGCTTTACATTTTTTGCAAAGCACGGAAAGCAGCGGTGGCGACAGAACTTTTCAACGACGGCAAACATTTGTGCCTGATGTTCAGCGATCTGGTCGAGGAAGGCGGGGATGCGGTGCAGGCCAACCAGTTCCTGATCATCGACCACGGCCAGGGCGCTCTGCTCGATCCGGGGGGGAACATGACCTTCAACGAGCTGACGCTGACCATGCGCAAATACATGGCGCCGCAGGATCTGCACTACCTGCTGGCCTCGCATGCCGACCCGGACATCATCGCCTCGCTGGATCGCTGGATGACCGCGTCGAAGGCCGATCTGGTGATTTCGCGGCTGTGGGCCCGGTTCGCCCCGCATTTCTGCAAGCTGGGCAAGACCGACAAGCGCATCATCGCGGTGCCCGATGCCGGTGGCACGCTGCGGCTGGGCCAAAGCGATCTGATCCTGTTGCCAGCGCATTTCATGCACGCCGAAGGCAATTTCCAGTTTTTTGATCCGGTCAGCAAAATCCTGTTCTCGGGCGATCTGGGCGTGTCGATGCTCAGCGGCGCGCAGGCCGCGCGCCCATACACCGAGCTGGCCGAGGCGCTGCCGCACATGGAGGCCTTTCACCGCCGCTACATGGTGTCGAACAAAATCCTGCGCTACTGGGCGAACATGGTGCGCGGGCTGGACATCGACATGATCGTGCCGCAGCACGGCGCACCGATCCGCGGCAAAACCGCGGTGAGGCAGTTCATCGACTGGATCGAGGGCCTGAGCTGCGGCATCGATCTGATGACCGCAAACAACTACCGCGTGCCCGATCAGCCGATCGCGCTCACGGCGTAGTGCCGGGCGCGCCGTCCACCAGGCGCCACTGCATCACCTCACCGGCGTGCAGCGGAACGACCTGCGTCTCGGCGTAGGGCAGCACGGACGGCACCTGCCAGGCGCTGCGCTGCAGGGTGATGGTGCCCGTATTGCGCGGCAGGCCGTAAAACGCTGCGCCAAATCGGCTGGCGAAATCGTCCAGGCGGTGCAGCGCGTCGCGCTGCTCGAACGCGGCGCAATACAGCTCGAGCGCGTTCGCCGCAGTAAAGCAGCCGGCGCAGCCGCAAGCGGATTCTTTCGCATGCCGGGGATGCGGCGCCGAATCGGTGCCGAGGAAGAACTGCGGCTCACCGCTGGTCGCCGCGTCGAGCAAGGACTGACGGTGCGTTTCGCGCTTGAGCACCGGCAGGCAGTAGTAGTGCGGTCGCATGCCGCCCTGGAACATGGCGTTACGGTTGTGCAGCAGATGATGGGCGGTGATGGTGGCGGCAAGCCGCGGCACGCCCTGCGCGTCGAGCTCGCTGGCCTCGCGCACATACGCCACTGCCTGCGCCGTGGTGATGTGCTCGAGCACGATTTTCAGCTCGGGAAAGGCACGGCGCAGCGCGATGAGGTGGCGGTCGATGAACACGGCCTCGCGGTCGAACACATCGACCTCCGGGTCGGTGACCTCGCCGTGGATCAACAGCGGAAGTCCCTCGCGCTGCATCGCCTCGAGCGCCGGATAGATGCGTCTGAGCTCGGTGACGCCGCTGTCGGAGTTGGTCGTGGCCCCAGCAGGGTAGAGCTTGAACGCATGAACCACGCCGCTTTGCCTGGCCTCGCGCACCAGGTCAGGCGAGGTGTCGTCGGTGAGGTAGAGCGTCATCAACGGCGTGAAGCTGCTGCCCGCGGGCAGCGCGGCAAGGATGCGATCGCGGTAGTCGATCGCCTGCTGCACGCGCACCACCGGCGGCTTGAGATTGGGCATGACGATGGCGCGGGCGAACTGCCGCGCCGTCCACGGCAGTGCATCGCGCAGCGCTGCGCCGTCGCGCAGATGCAGGTGAAAGTCGTCGGGGCGGGTCAGGGTCAGCGTGTGCATGGCCGTCTTGTTGGCAGGTGTCCAAATCACACCATGCTACGCCCCGCCCGCGGCATCATGCTGCGGGCGACCCATGCGACAGGATGTTGGCAAGAAACTGCGCCGCGCGCTCGCTGCGCTGCCCGGTGGAGGAAAAAAACTGCGCGGTCGGGCAGTCCTCGACGATGCGCCCGCCGTCCATGAACACCACGCGGTGCGACACCTTGCGGGCAAAGCCCATTTCGTGCGTGACCACCATCATGGTCATGCCTTCCTCGGCGAGCTTGACCATGACCTCGAGCACCTCACCCACCATCTCCGGATCGAGCGCGGAAGTGGGCTCGTCGAACAGCATGGCGATCGGGTCCATCGCCAGCGCGCGGGCGATGGCCACGCGCTGTTGCTGTCCACCGGATCTGGCAATCCGTCGTTTCACACTCCACCGGAGTATCAGGCCCGCGCTGCCGTGTC
>JBMFIE010000052.1:7041-12024 GCA_049976465.1 Thiomonas sp.
GCCACGCGCTGCTGCTGTCCGCCGGAGAGTTGCCCCGGAAACTTGTCGCGGTGCGCCAACAGCCCCACCCGGTCGAGGTAGAACAAGCCTTTCTCGCGCGCCTCGGCCTTGCTGCGCCCGAGCACTTTGATCTGCGCCAGCGTGAGGTTGTCGGTCACGCTCAGGTGCGGAAACAGCTCAAAATGCTGAAACACCATGCCCACCCGCGCGCGCAGCCTCGGCAGGTTGGTCTTGGGATCGGCAACCGAGATGCCGTCCACCACCACATCGCCCTTCTGGAACGGCTCGAGCGCGTTGACGCACTTGATCAGCGTGGACTTGCCAGATCCCGACGGCCCGCACACCACCACCACCTCGCCCCGTGCGATCTGCGTGGAGCAATCGGTGAGCACCTGGAAGTCGCCATACCACTTGCTGACATGGCGAATGTCGATCATCGGCGCGGCGGCGCCTTGAGGAGAGCTTGGGTTCATCGAACGATCCGTTGAAGAGTCTTTTCACCGCTGAATGGCGATGCGCTGCTGCAGGCGCTTGACGCCCTGCGACAGCGTAAAGCTGAGCACGAAATACACCACGGCCACCAGGGTGTACATCTCGACCACCCGACTGTCGCGCTGCGCGATTTTCATCGCCGCACCGACGAAATCGGTGACATTGAGCAGCGCCACCAGCGACACGTCCTGGAACAGCACGATGGTCTGCGTGAGCAGCACCGGCAGCATGTTGCGCAGCGCCTGCGGCAGGATGACCAGCCGCATCGCCTGCGCATAGGTCAGTCCCAGCGCAAACGCCGCGCTGAGCTGTCCCTTCGGGATACTCTGGATGCCGGCGCGCACGATCTCGGCAAAATACGCCGCCTCGAACAGAATGAAGGTGAAATAGGCAGAGCGCTCGGCGCCGATCTTGGGCGGATAGTCCGCCCCGGTGAGCGACTGCAGCATCACCGGCACCAGAAAGTAGAACCAGAAAATCACCAGCAGCAGCGGGATGGAGCGCATCAGATTGATGTAGCCCGCCGCGAGCAGGGACAACCATTTGAGATGCGACAGCCGCGCCAGCGCCAGCAGAATGCCCAGCAGCGTGCCACCGATCGCCGCGACCACGGTGAGCTGCACCGTGTAGGCCAGCCCCGCGAGCAGGAACGGCAGGACCGAGACGATGGAGCCGAAGTCAAAGCCGCCCATCACTTGCTCCCGCCCATGTAGCCGGGCACCGCGGTGGCGCGTTCCACCCACGCCATGATGCGGTTGATGGAGAACGCCACGGCCACATACAGCACGGTGGCGGCACCGAACGCGGCAAAGTAGCGGAAGGTCATCTCGCCCATTTCACGGGTGCGGAAAAACAACTCGGTCAGACCGATGGAATACGCTACAGCCGAATTCTTGACCAGGTTCATCGACTCGGAGGTCAGCGGCGGGAGGATGATGCGATACGCCATCGGCAGCAGCACATAGAGGTAGGTCTGCAGCGGCGTCAACCCGAGCGCCAGCCCGGCCAGCATCTGGCCGCGCGGCAGCGACTGGATGCCCGATTTGACCTGTTCGGCGATACGCGCAGCGGTGAACAGGCCAAGGCAGACGATTGCGGTAATGAGCTGAAAGGTCGAAGGATCGACCGCGTTGGCAAAACGCTTGAGCGGCGGGATCACGCTCGGCAGCACGAAATACCAGAGGAAAAACTGCACCAGCAGTGGAATGTTGCGGAACAGCTCGACATAGGCGTTGCCGAGCATCACCCAGAACCGGCTCCTGGTCGTCCGCACCACGCCAAGCACCGAGCCCAATGCCACCGCAATGGCCCAGGCGCACACCACGAGCAGCAGGGTGTACTTCAGCCCCGAAAGCAGCGACATCGCCCAGGTCGTGTCCCCGTCGGGCGTGTCTTGCAAAAAAATTTCCAAACCCAGCATGTCATTTCCTCGATGCGGTTGGATGGTGCATGGAAAAAGCCGGCGGGGATGCCGGCTTTCTCCCTGGTCAGCAAGGCCTGGTTTTATTCGACGCCCTTGTCGTTCGGGTGGGCGAAGGCTTCCTTGATCGCCGGGGTTTCCGGGAAGTTGAGATTGATGCCCTTGGGCGGAATCGGGCTGGTGAACCATTTCGCGTAGATCTTGTTGATCTCGCCGGACTTCATCACGCCGCCCACGGTCTTGTCGACCAGCGCCTTGAACTGCGGATCGTCCTTGCGCAGCATCATGCTGTAGGGTTCGCTGCGCAGCGAACCGGGCAAGATCTTGTAAGCACCCGGGTCTTTGGAGTTGGCAATCTGCCCGGCAAGCAGAATGTCGTCCATCACGAAAGCTGCCGCGCGGCCATCGGCCATCAGCAGAAAGCTCTCGGCGTGATCCTTGCCGTAGATTTCCTTGAACTCCATGTCCTTGGTCTTTTCGTATTTTTTCAGCAGCGGCACCGACGTGGTGCCCGAGGTGGTGACGATGGTCTTGCCGGCCAGCTGCTCGAAGCTGTTGATGCCCGAATCTTTCTTCACGGCGGCGGTCACGTTGATGACAAAGTAGGTCGGCCCGAACGCCACCTGCTTCTGCCGCGCAACCGAGTTGGTGGTCGAGCCGCATTCCAGGTCGATGGTGCCGTTTTCCAGCAGCGGGATGCGGTTGCTCGACGTGACTGGCGCGTAGTTGACCTTCAGGTTGGGCATTTTGAGCTCGGCCTTGACCGCATCGACCACCTTGCCACACAGATCCATCGCATAACCGATGGGCCTGCCGTTGTTGTCGAGGTAGGAAAACGGGATCGACGACTCGCGGTAGCCGACGGTAATGGTCCCGGTCTCCTTGACCTTTTTCAGCGTCCCGGTGAGCTCGGACGCCTGTACGCCCGTGAGCGCAGCTGCAGCCAGAACGGTCATGCCCAACAGTGTCTTGATCATGCGAATCTCCGTGGAATGTGGAAGTTTTAGGACAAGTTGCGAGTTTAACGTCTGGTCACATCCCGGCAATCCGTCGTTTCACACTCCACCGGAGTATCAGGCCCGCGCTGCCGTGTCCCCGGCGTGCGTCGCCATGTCCTGTTGCAGCGCCCACATCCTGGCGTAGACGCCATGCGCCTGAAGCAGTTGCGCGTGCGTGCCGCGCTCGACCACACGTCCCTTGTCGATCACCAGGATCTGGTGTGCATCGACCACCGTGGACAGGCGGTGTGCGATGACCAGTGCGGTGCGGTTGCGCGCGGCGGCGCGGATTTCGGCCTGGATCGCCTTTTCGTTGTGCGAGTCGAGCTGCGAGGTGGCCTCGTCGAAAATCAGGATGGGCGGGTTTTTCAGCAGCGCGCGGGCGATCGCCACGCGCTGCTTCTCGCCGCCGGAGAGCTTCAGCCCGCGCTCGCCGACCTGGGTGTCGTACCCGCGCGGGGTGCTGATGATGAAGTCGTGGATGTGCGCAGCGCGTGCCGCCGCCTCGACCTCCGCGGTGGTCGCTCCCGGCTTGCCATAGGCGATGTTGTAGCCAATGGTGTCGTTGAACAGCACGGTGTCCTGCGGCACGATGCCAATGGCCCGGCGCACGCTGGCCTGCGTGACCTGGGCGATGTCCTGGCCGTCGATCAAGATGCGGCCCGACTGCGGTGCGTAGAACCGGAACAACAGCCGCGCGAGCGTGGACTTGCCCGCTCCGGAGGGGCCGACGATGGCCACCGTCTCCCCTGCGGGGACGGTGAAATCCAGCCCGTCCAGGATGATGCGATCGGGGTCGTAACCAAAGCGTACCTGCTCGAAGCGCACTTCACCGCGGGTCACCTGCAGCGCGGGCGCGCCCGGCGCGTCGCGCACCTCCTGATGCTCCTGCAGGATGTTGAACATGCGCTCCAGATCGGTGGTCGCCTGCCGGATCTCACGGTAAATCACACCAAGGAAGTTCAGCGGTACATAGAGCTGCAGCATGAAGGCGTTGACCAGCACCAGATCGCCCAGGTTCATGCTGCCGTTCACCACCCCGACCGTGGCGCGCCAGACCAGCAACGTGACCGCGATGGAGATGATCAGACTCTGTCCCAGGTTGAGCAGCGACAGCGAGTTCTGCGACCTGATCGCAGCCTGCATCCAGCTCTTGAGGTTGTCGTCATACCGTGTGGACTCCAGCGCTTCGTTGCCGAACATTTTGACCGTCTCGTAGTTCAGCAGCGCGTCGATCGCCCGCTGGTTGGCGCGTGAGTCCTGCAGGTTCATCTCGCGGCGCAGCTGGGTGCGCCACTCGGTCACGGTGATGGTGAACACCACATACGCCAGCAGCGCGGCCAACGCGATGCCGGCAAACCAGATGTCGTACTTCACCATCAGGATGCCGATGACCAGCACCATCTCGACCAGCGTGGGCAGGATGCTGTAGAGCGTGTACGACACCAGACTGGAAATCGCCCGCGTGCCCCGCTCGATGTCGCGCGACATGCCGCCGGTCTGCCGCTCCAGGTGATAGCGCAGGCTCAGGCTGAACAGATGGTCGAACACCTGCAGCGCGATCTTGCGCACCGCGCCCTGCGTCACCCGCGAGAACACGATCTCGCGCAATTCGGTGAACAGCGACACGCTCAGCCGCAGCAGACCATAGGCCACCAGCAGCGCCACCGGCACGACCAGCACGCTGCGCGGATCGCCCGGCTTGAGGTCGAGCGCGTTGACGATGTCCTTGAGCACGATGGGCACGCCCACGTTGGACACCTTGGCCGCGACCATCATCAGCAGCGCAAGCACCACGCGCACGCGGTACTCCCACAGATAGGGCCAAAGCGCGGACAACACCGCCCAGCGCGAGCGCTGCGGCGCCGCGCGTGAAGAGCCCGGTGACTCAGGCAAAGCAGAGGAAGGTCTGGCGTGCATGGATGCGATCGAATGCGGCAAGCGCGACTTGCCATCGAGACGAAAGGCGTTCGGCCTGGGCTTGAGCAGCCCCTAAACTAGGGCCTGTTCACGCTATTGGTGCACCCGCGTTGCCCCCAGGCGGGGATGGATGCAAGGCGGAGGCCCGGGGCA
>JBMFIE010000053.1:0-12003 GCA_049976465.1 Thiomonas sp.
CTGGGTGATGGTCGAGGAGGCCGCTGCAAACTTCACGGCGGCATGTCCACCGGGCCGAAAACCGAGACGGGCAAGCGCCGCGCGCTGGAGGCGCTGAAGCGGTATCGGCTGGATCAAAAAAGCTGACAAGCGACACCAGCACGCGCGCACGTCATGGGCTGCACGCGATCCACGGAGCATCTACCCGCCCGGCCATGCGCCGGGTTTTTGTTCCTCGACCGGGCAATCAGGCTGTGGATAACCGGCCTGCGCGATCAAAATCAGGGGACGAATCGGGGGACGATTCGCATAACCCATTGAATTTGCTTGAATTCTGGCGGAGACGGAGGGATTCGAACCCTCGATGCGGCTCTACACCGCATACTCCCTTAGCAGGGGAGCACCTTCGGCCTCTCGGTCACGTCTCCAGTGCTGCGCACAAGATTTTTCGGCAGCAAAGACTTTCATTATTACACGGCTCGCGCCGCGGAAGACAGATTTCGGGGAATTGCAATCAGGCCGTCTGTTCGAGGTCGAAAGCCTTGTGCAGCGCGCGGACGGCCAGTTCCATGTACTTCTCGTCGATGACCACCGAGACTTTGATCTCCGAAGTCGAGATCATCTGGATGTTGATACCTTCCTCGAACAGGGTGCGGAACATCTTGCTGGCCACGCCCGCATGCGATCGCATGCCCACGCCGACGATGGAAACCTTGCACACTTTCGGGTCGCCCAGGATTTCTTTCGCGCCGATGTGTGGCTGGACCGTGGTCTTGAGGATGTCGAGCGCGCGGGCGTAGTCGCCACGGCTGACGGTAAAGGTGAAATCGGTGTAGCCGGCCACGCTCTGGTTCTGCAGAATCATGTCGACTTCGATATTGGCATCGCCCACTGCGCTGAGGATCTGATAAGCGATTCCGGGACGATCGGGCACGCCGACCACGATGATCTTGGCTTCGTCGCGGGCAAAGGCGATGCCCGATACCACGGCTTGTTCCATGTTGTCGTCTTCCTCAAAGGTGATGAGCGTGCCGCTGCGTGATTCCTGCTCCAGCGGCAGATCCCACGGGGTCAGGCTGGAGAGCACACGCAGGCGAACCTTGTATTTGCCGGCGAACTCCACCGAGCGGATCTGCAGCACCTTGGAGCCCAGGCTGGCCATTTCCAGCATTTCCTCGAAGGTGATGGTGCTCAGCCGGCGCGCCTCGGGCACGATGCGTGGGTCGGTGGTGTAGACGCCGTCGACATCGGTGTAGATCTGACATTCGTCGGCGCCGAGCGCCGCGGCGAGTGCCACGCCGGAGGTGTCGGAGCCGCCACGGCCGAGTGTGGTGATGTTGCCTTGTGCGTCGATGCCCTGAAACCCGGCGACCACCGGAATGATGCCTTGTGCGAGATCGGCCTTGAGCTTGTCGCTGTCGATGGCCTGGATGCGCGCCTTGGTGAAGGCGCTGTCGGTGTGCACCGCGACCTGCGCACCGGTGTAGCTGCGCGCTTTGTATCCCAGGCTTTGCAGCGCCATGGACAGCAGGCCGATGGTCACCTGCTCCCCGGTGGAGGCGACCACGTCGAGTTCGCGCGGGTCGGGCTGCGGCTGGATCTCTTTGGCCAGCGCGATGAGCCGGTTGGTTTCGCCCGACATCGCAGAGACCACGACCACGACCTGATGTCCGGCCTGATGCCATTTGGCCACACGGCGAGCGACGTTCTTGATCCGTTCGGTCGACCCCACGGAGGTGCCGCCGTATTTCTGGACGATGAGTGCCATGAGTGATGCGTTCGAGAGCCGCGAGCGTGAGTCTGCCGGGCGCACACCGCGCCGGGTCGCCTCGCGTAAATCTCCGCATTCTATGTGCTCGGGTTGGACGCCGGCTTGGGTTCGAACACCAGCAGCCCACCCCGACGCCGCACCGTGCCCAGCGGCAGTTGCATTTGCAGGCGCTGGGCGCCCTGTGCGCTGCGCAGCACCTGACGCACCAGTTCGTCGGTGCGTGCACGGTCCAGTCGCTGTCCGTGCAGCCGCAGCCACAGCCGCAGGACTTCGCTCAGACGCGCTGCGCCCAGCGCCCGCAGCGCGGCGAGATCGACACCCGAAGGCCCGGCGCAGCCACGCAGATCGTCTGCGGCACGGATCTGCAATTGGTTTGCCGCCTCAGCGCACAGCGCCGCGGTGCGGCCGAGAGTCTGGCGATAGGCGGGTTCGAGCCGGGCGATGACCGGCAGCAGCTCGTTGCGGATGCGGCAGCGGCGATAGGCCGGATCGTCATTCATCGGATCGCGCAGGAAAGGCACTTGCTGCGCAGTCAGCCACTCGCGCAGCTCGGACGCACTGCAGGCAAGCAGAGGCCGTGCAAATAGCACGCCGTGGCGCATCAACCGCGCCGGCATGGCGGCCAGTCCGCGCGGCCCGGCACCGCGCAACAGCGCCAGCAGCAAGGACTCCACCTGATCGTCACCATGCTGTGCCAGCAGCACGACGGTGCAACCGCGCTGCTGCGCGAGTTCGGCAAGTGCGCGGTAGCGGGCATCGCGCGCCTGCTCTTCCACGCTCTGGCCGCGTGCGACGCGAACCTGGACCTGCAGGGTGGCATGCGCCACACCCCGCGCCTTGCAAAACTCCGCACAGTGCGCCGCAAATGCCGTGGCGCTCGCCTGTAGACCGTGGTTGATATGCAAAGCGCACAGCCGCGATCCGCCCCAGAGCGACATGGCGGCCAGCAGCAAGGCGGTGGAGTCGGCTCCGCCGCTGAAGGCGATGCCAATGCGCTCTGCCTGAGCGATGTCCGGGTGTTGCGCGGCAAAGCGTTGCAGCGCGGATCGCGCTGGGTTGCTCGGCACCGGGTGGAAGCTTGGGATTGGAAATTTGGGCGGCCGGCAGACACAGACAGGTCAGCCGCCAGACGCCTTGGTGTCCTGGAACTTGCCAAAGCTCTGCAAACGATTGAGCCGTTGCTGCACCAGATCTGCAGGCTTGATGTGCTGGAACTGCCGCAGCGCCTCGCTCAGCGCACGTTTGAGCGAGGCCGCCATGGCGTTGGGGTCGCGGTGTGCGCCGCCGATGGGCTCGCTCACGATCTTGTCCACCAGCCCCAGCGCTTTGAGGCGGTGCGCGGTCAGCCCCAGCGCCTCGGCGGCTTCGGGCGCTTTTTCCGCGCTCTTCCAAAGGATGGAGGCGCAGCCTTCAGGGGAGATGACCGAATAGATGGCATATTGCAGCATGAGCAGCTGGTCGCACACCGCAATGGCCAGCGCACCGCCCGATCCGCCTTCGCCGATGATGGTCGAGATGATGGGCACCTGCAGCTTGGCCATCTCGTAAATGTTGCGACCGATGGCTTCGCTTTGGCCGCGCTCCTCGGCATCGATACCTGGATAGGCACCAGGCGTGTCGACGAAGGTGAAGATGGGCAGGTGGAATTTTTCGGCCAGCTTCATCAGCCGCAGGGCCTTGCGATAACCCTCGGGCTTGGGCATGCCGAAGTTGCGCAGCGCACGCTCCTTGGTGTCGCGCCCTTTCTGGTGGCCGATGATCATGCACGCCTGCCCGCCCAGCCGCGCCAGCCCGCCGACGATGGACAGATCATCGGCAAAGGCGCGATCGCCGTGCAGCTCGTGGAAGTCGGTGAAGATCAGGCTGGCATAGTCGAGGGTATAGGGCCGCTGCGGGTGGCGCGCGATCTGCGTGGTCTGCCACGGGGTGAGCTTGGCGTAGAGCTCCTTGGTGAGCTGCTGGCTTTTTTTCTGCAGACGGGCGATTTCCTCGGAGATGTCGACCGCAGATTCGTCCTGCACATAGCGCAGCTCGTCGATCTTGTTCTCCAGTTCGGCAACGGGTTGCTCGAAATCGAGAAAGATTTTTTTGTTCATGTTCACCTCAGAAGGAAGCGCCCGGGCATCCCGAGTGCGCTGCGCCTGCAGGCGCGCCGGTTGGCCTGTCCGAAGTCTGTTCGCGATCCGCAGCGCGGGGTCAATATTCGACCGGCAGCGGATCCAGGCTGCGCCAAATATACCAAGTCCCCACCGAGCGCCAGGGTGCCCAGGCGGCGGCCACTTCGCGCACATCGCTCTGGGTGACGGGCTCGCCGGCGAAGTAAATCTGGCTCACGCCCTTGATCAGTCCCAGGTCGCCCAGCGGCAGCACGTCCGGGCGCATCAGGTGAAAGATCAGGAACATGTCCGCAGTCCAGCGGCCGATGCCGCGGATGGTCAGCAGCTCGGCGGCGATGGCCTCATCGGGCATGTCCTGCCATCGATCCGGATGCACCAGTCCGGCGTCAAACTTGGCTGCCAGGTCGCGCACATACCCGACCTTGCGGCTCGACAGCCCGCAGGCGCGCAGGGCGTCCTCGCCCAGGCGCAGGATCTCGCGCGGCGCCACCTGCGGCACCGCTGCGCACAGCCGGTCCCAGACCGCCTGCGCCGCCTTGACCGAAATCTGCTGCCCGATGATCGACCGCGCCAGGGTCTGGAACGGATCGCCCCGGCTTTGCAGCCGCGCACCGGCGTGCATCTCGATGAGCTTGCGCATCACCCGGTCGGTGCGCTGCAGATGCGCACATGCCCTGTCCCAGTCGAGCGCGGTACTGCGCGCCGCCAGGCCGTGCTGCGCTGCCAGCGTCACGCTGTTCTCCACACAGTGATGCCGCCCGGCTTATCCTCCAGCACGATGCCCTTGGCGGCGAGCTCGGCGCGGATGCGGTCGGCCTCGGCAAAGTTGCGCGCTTGTTTGGCCGCGGTGCGCGCCTGCACCTGCTGCTCCACCCAGGCGGGATCTGCCCGCGCCCCGCGCTGCAGGAATTCGCGCGGGTTTTGCTGCAGCAGCCCGAGCAGTCCGCCCAGATTTTTGAGCAACGCAGCCAGCTGGGCATCGCCGGTCTTGTTGACCTCGGTGGCCAGCTCGAACAGCACCGCCATGGCTTCGGGCGTGTTCAGATCATCGTTCATCGCCGCGGCGAAGGCTTGCGCGCGAGGATGATTCCAGTCGACGCCAGCAGGCAGATCGGAGAATGGATCGAGCGCGGTGTACAGACGGGTGAGCGCAGCATGGGCGTCCTGCAGATGCTCGTCGCTGTAGTTCAGCGGGCTGCGGTAATGCGCACGGACGATGAACAGCCGCACGGTCTCGGCGTCAACGTGCCGGAGGATGTCGCGGATGGTGAAAAAATTGCCCAGCGACTTGGACATCTTCTCGCCGTCCACGCGCACGAAGCCGTTGTGCAGCCAGACATTGGCCATGGGCTTGCCGTGCGCGCCTTCGCTTTGCGCGATTTCGTTTTCGTGATGCGGAAACTGCAGATCGGCGCCGCCGCCGTGGATGTCGAAGGTCTCGCCTAGCAGCGCGCAGCTCATCGCCGAGCACTCGATATGCCAGCCGGGGCGCCCCGGGCCATCGGGCGAGGGCCATTTCACTTCGTCCGGCTCGTCGGGCTTGGCCGCCTTCCACAGCACGAAGTCCAGCGGATCCTGCTTGGCCGCATCCACCTCCACCCGCTCGCCGGCGCGCAGTTCGTCGAGCGACTTGCCCGACAGCTTGCCGTAACCGGGAAAGGCGCGCACATGAAAGTTCACATCGCCCGCGCTGTCGCGGTAGGCCAGACCGCGCGCCTTGAGCTTGCCGATGAGGTCGAGCATCTGCGGCACATAATCGGTCGCCCGCGGCTCGTGCGTGGGGCGCTCCACGCCCAACGCGTCGGCATCTTCGTGCATCGCGGCAATGAACCTGTCAGTCAGCGCGCGGATGGTCTCGCCGTTTTGCTGCGCCCGGCGAATGATCTTGTCATCGATGTCGGTGATGTTGCGCACATAGGTCACGCGCAGACCCTGCGCCTTGAGCCAGCGCTGGAGCAGGTCGAACACCACCATCACCCGCGCATGACCGATATGACAGTAGTCGTAGACCGTCATGCCGCAGACATACATGCGGACATGACCCGGCTCGATCGGTGTGAAGCGGACTTTTCCGCGGGTGAGGGTGTTGTGCAGATACAGCGCAGTCATGGAACAAAGGTGGGGGACGGCAATTCATGCGCGGGCGCGCACCGTGCCGATAAAATCGAAAACTTAGCACAAGCCCCTCTCACCGACTTGCCGCAACACGCCCTTCCGGGCTGCTGCGTCGGCCAGTCCCAAAAGGCGCCCATCTCCTCCCGCCCATTCACTCATCCCTATGCGCAAACGCCTCATCACCACCCTCATTGCCCTAGCCATGAGCGTCCCTGCGGCCTGGGCAGCAGATGCGGCCAGCGTCACCCAGAGCCTGCAAAAAGGCGATCTGCAGGCGGCGCTACAACAGGTGGACGCGCTGCTGGCGCAAAAGCCCAAGGATCCGCAATACCAGTTTCTCAAGGGTGTCATCCTCGCCGAGCAGAAAAAGGACGCGCAAGCCATCCAGATCTTTCAGTCGCTCACCGAGCAGTACCCTGAGCTTCCAGAGCCCTACAACAATCTCGCAGTGCTCTATGCGCAGCAAGGTCAATACGACAAGGCCAGGGCAGCGCTGGAAATGGCCATTCGCACCAACCCCAGCTACGCCACGGCCCAGGCCAACCTGGGAGACATTTACGCCAAGCTTGCCAGCCAGGCCTACCAGAAAGCGCTGCAGTTGGCCCCGGATGAGAACGCCGGCGCCAAGATCAAGCTCAACCTGATCCGCGAGCTCTTCGAGCAAGGCAAAGGCACGGCCACGACACCGCTGAAAGTCAGCACCGCGCAGCCCGCCAAGGAGGGCAAGCCGGCCGTGCCGCCTGCGGCAGCAGGGGTCGTCGCCGCCGAAAAACCCGCGGCAAAACCCGCACCTGCACCGGCTGCGGTGCCCGCAACCGCGACGCCCGCGGGAGAAGAAAAACCCAAGCCCCCTGCCGCGACGGAAAAACCGGCGAGCCACGCCGCCGAGCAAGCTGCCGTGGCCGATGCGGTGCAGCGCTGGGCTGCGGCCTGGCAGAGCAAGGATCTGCCGGCGTATTTCGCCGCCTACGCGCCCGATTTCAAGCCCGAGAAAGGCCTGAGCCTGGCGGCCTGGAAAGAGCAACGCCGCGCGCGCATCACCGACAAAGCCAAAATCACCGTCCGAGTGCATGAGCTGAAGGTTCAGGTCGATGGCGACCGGGCCACCGCCCGCTTCCGCCAGCACTACACCGCCGGCGCGCTCAATTTCGATGGCCCCAAAACCCTGCAGATGCGGCGTGAAAACGGCAAATGGTTGATCGTGCGCGAGATCGTCGGCTGATCTGAACTGCAGGTTCGTCTCCCGCCACCGTCCCATGCCCTTCGCCGCGCGCCGTCCACTCTCACGCAGGTTGTTGCCCTGGGCGCTGCTGTGTGTGCCCCTGGTTTTTGCTGCACGCGCCGCGACCGACTACAACGCAGCCTCCATCGGCCGTGGCGAATTGCGGGATGATGTCGCTACAGGCAGGCAGCCGACTGCAGCCCACGCGTCGGCCGGTGCGCCCCCCTCGTACCCTCCCGCCCCGGTTTCCGCGGGCACCCTGCTGCGGCTGACCACGACCCTGGGCAGCCAGTCCGGACAAGACAGCGCAGAAAGGCGCCTGCTGCACGCCTACGCAGAAATCGCTGCCGGCCACCTCGCCGCAGCGCGCGAGCAAGCCGAGGCGCTGGTGCGCGAGCATCCCCATTTCTCGCTCGCGCAGCTCTTGCTCGGTGATGTGATGCGCGCCAGCCGCGGGGAGACTGCAGCGTTTGCTGCTGCACCCACCACACTGTTGCCGCAACAACTCACGCCTTACCGCGAGCGGGTGCTGGAACTGCGCGCCGAGGCGCTGGCGCGGCTGGGCGCCTACACCGCGCCACCGCCTGCTGATGCCATCCCGGCCAACCTGGTCACACTCGCACCAGACGTGCCGCGCGCCATCGTGGTCGACACCGGCCGCTCGCGGCTTTATCTGTTCCAGCAACGCAACGGCATACCGCACCTCGAGGCGAGTTATTACTTCAGCCAGGGCAAACTCGGCGACGGCAAAACCCGCGCCGGGGACATGAAAACCCCACTGGGCATTTACTTCATCACCCGCAAGATCGATGGGCGTGATCTCAAGCCCCTTTACGGCGCCGGCGCGCTGACCTTGAACTATCCCAACGAGTGGGACAAACAGCAGGGGCACACTGGGTTTGGCGTGTGGCTGCATGGCACGCCGCCCGACAGCTACGCCCGCGTCCCGTTGGCCTCGGATGGCTGCCTGGTGTTGTCCAACCCCGATCTGCGCAAGCTCATGGCCGACACGCCAGCAGGCAGCACCCCGGTGATCGTCACCCGCCAGGTGCAATGGCTCAGCCCGGCCCAATGGGCTGCGCAGCGTCAGCACATGCTGGCTCAGTTGCAGGCCGACATCACGCGCTCTGCCCAGCTCGGCCTGCGCCCACAGGATGCACTGGCGTCCGCCCCGGCTGGGCAGACGCCGCAACGCGGATTGGCGGTGCGCCCCGACGCGCTCACCATCCTTCAGTACCCCGGACAGATCGTGGTGCAGTACAGTGCGGACGACTCTGCGCACGCTACCCTCTATCGCCAGTACTGGGCGCAGCGCAGCGCCCAGTGGCAACTCATTTTCCAAGGAAGCGTTTCATGATCGATCATGCCCTCACCCACTCGGCGCAACCCCGGCTGCCCCGCCTGTGGCAACTGCTGCGCCGGCGCATCGCCCCGGCGCTTGCCGCGTTGGGACTGATCTGCGCCTTGCCCGCCGCGCAGGCGGCCGATGCCCCGGCGACACAACCCCGCGTGGAGTTCACCACCACGCTGGGCAAGTTCGTCGTGCAACTCGACCCGGCGCGCGCGCCCAAGACCGTGGCCAACTTCCTCGACTATGTCAAAAGCGGCTTTTACAAGGGCACCATTTTTCACCGCGTGATCCCCGGTTTCATGGTGCAGGGCGGCGGCTTCACCCCAGACATGAAGCAAAAACCCACACGCGCGCCCATTCCCCTGGAAAGCCGCAACGGGTTGCACAACCTGCGCGGCACCATCGCCATGGCACGCACTGCCGACCCGAATTCCGCCACCTCGCAGTTTTTCATCAACGTGGTCGACAATCCCAGCCTGGACTACCCCCGACCAGATGGCTATGGCTACGCCGTGTTCGGCAAGGTGATCTCGGGCATGGACGTGATCGACAAGATCGTCGCCGTGCCCACCAAGGACGAAGGCCCATTCCAGAATGTGCCCGTCAAGCCCGTCCTCATCGAAGACGCCAAACTCCTCAACTGATCCTCACCGAAAGTCCATCATGGTCGAACTCCAAACCAACCACGGCAACATCCGCATCGAACTCGACACCGCGCATGCGCCCAAGACCTGCGAAAACTTCCTGGCCTACGTGCGCTCGGGCCATTTCGACGGCACCATTTTTCACCGCGTGATCGACGGCTTCATGATCCAGGGCGGCGGGTTCGAACCCGGCATGAAGCAAAAACCCACGCGCGCACCGATCGAGAACGAGGCCAACAACGGCCTGAAAAACGAGAAATACACCATCGCCATGGC
The DNA here is from genome assembly GCA_049976465.1 of Thiomonas sp. Lineage (GTDB taxonomy): Bacteria > Pseudomonadota > Gammaproteobacteria > Burkholderiales > Burkholderiaceae_C > Thiomonas. The sequence continues at coordinate 9,476 of JBMFIE010000053.1, forward strand.
CCGCACCTCCGATCCGCACTCGGCCACCGCGCAGTTCTTCATCAACGTGGCCGACAACGCCTTCCTCAACCACACCGCGCCTTCTGCGCAGGGCTGGGGCTATGCGGTCTTCGGCAAGGTCGTCGAGGGGCAGGACGTGGTGGACAAGATCAAGGGCGTCAAGACCGGACGCAAGGGTTTTCACGACGACGTGCCGCTGGAGGACGTGGTCATCCTCAAGGCGGTCGAAGTCTGACCCACAGCCCGGCGGTCCCGCGCGTGCCGCCCGCATCCACCTTGACATCTGCTCCACCCGCCGCGCAAGCCGCCCAGCCGGTGCCGGCGCCGGTAACTGCACACGCAAACTGGAACCGCATCGCTCTGGTTTCCGATCTGCATCTGGGCGCGCACACCCCGCGCACCTCACAGGCCTTTCTCGACTGGCTCGGCGGCCCGGCGCGGCAGGCGCAAGCACTTTTCATCCTCGGCGATCTGTTCGAGGCGTGGGTCGGTGACGATCTGCTGAGCGCTCAGGCGCTGACCATCGCGCCCGACGCAGCCCGCTGCGCGCAGCGCATCGCCGCCGCGCTGCGCCACTACACCCAGTCCGGTGGCACGCTGTTCGTGCAGCACGGCAATCGCGATTTTCTCCTCGGCCCCGCTTTTGCGCACGCCACCGGCGCGGTGCTTTTGCCCGACCCGGCGCTGTTGCAGTTCAACGGCGCACGCATCCTGCTCACCCACGGCGACCAGCTTTGCCTCGGTGATAGCGCCTACCTGATATTTCGTGCGCAGGTGCGCAACCCCGACTGGCAACGCCACACGCTGGCGCAACCACTCGCCGCACGGCTGCAGCAGGCGCAGGCCCTGCGCGCCGCCAGCGCCGCAGCGCAGGAGCGTTCTTCCCTGTGGGCCGACGCCGACCCGCAGGAGGCATGCCGCTGGATGCATGCCGCATCCAGCCGCTGGATGATCCACGGCCACACCCACCGCCCCCGCGACCATTGGGCGGGCGGACTGCTGCGGCAAGTGCTCGCCGACTGGGATTGCGACACCCCCGCCCCCCCACGCGCGCAGGCGCTATGGCTGCAGGCCGACGGCAAAGCACTCTGCGTGCACCGCGCTACGGTCACTGGCTAGGGGGCCCGCCCGCCCCATCTGCAACACCCGCGCCGCCGCGGGTGCAACACCGCAGCCGGCGAAATTTGTAACAAAACACCGTTCGTCGGCTGGAAACGACCGTTCGTTGGAAAGTTGGGCAACAGCGCAGTGAAGTCGGTCAAAATGTGCGAAAGACACATTCCGACACATGATGACAGCTTTTCTTTCATTTGACGCCTTGCTGCCAAGGTGTGCAGTCCGAGCGGTTACCCACCTGCACTCCAGCAGGGGCCGCTGCGGCCAAGTGCGCGGTTTCACTCTGGTCGAACTCCTGATCCCCTGGCCATCGCCGGGCTGCTGTTCGCAGTGGCCGTACCGAGCTTCAACCGCCTGATGATCTCCAGCCGCCTGACCACACAGGCCAGTCAGGCGGTGAGCCTGCTGACCCTGGCGCGCACCGAGGCGGTCAAGCGCGGTGTCGACGTGCAACTGAACGCCGACGGCACCATGTTCGCGCGCCCAATCCAAGGCGCATCTGTCCCCATCACTCAGGCTGTCCCGGCCTCACCGGGCATCACCTCAACGCCACGAATCAACGCACTCATCGCCTCGCCGATGGGACTGCTGCACGCGCCCAACACCACGACCGGCTATACCGGCCTCGTGCTCGACCTCTCCAGCAACGCCATTGCCAGTGACAACCACCGCTGTATCTACCTGTTCACCGGCACCACGGTGGCGAGCTGCACAGATTCTCAAGCCTGCAATGCGAATGCTCCCAATGCGAACTGCCAATGACCTCGCGCCGCGCTCCCGTGGCGTCTGCCCCAAGCCGCGCGCAGCGCAGCGTGGCGTCGGACTGATCGAAATCCTGGTTGCCGCCGCGGTGCTGACCATCGGCATCCTCGGCATCATCGTGCTGCAGGTCAAGACCCTTGCAGACAACGCCAGCTCACTTGGCCGCACGCAGGCGGCCATCGCCGCTTACTCGATGTTCGACCTGATGCGCGCCGACCGCGCCAATGCCCTGGCTGGCGCCTACAACACCACGGTCAGGGCAGACGACTGTCCCACCGCCGCGGCCACTCTGGCCCAGGCACAGCTGCGCAACTGGTGCCTGGGCTATGACGGCAGCAAGGACGCACCAGCCGACGCACGCTTGCGCGGCGGCCTGTTTGCGCTTGGGCCGGGAGCCAGCGGCACCGTGGCGTGCAATCCGGTTGGGCCCAATGTGACCGCAAGCAACTGCAGCATCACGCTGACATTCAACGAAAGCAAGGCCACCGCGGGGCAGGCCGCGCAAACACTGACCTTCTGGACACAGATATGACGCACTCCATGTCTCCAACTGACCGCCTGCGGCAGAGTGGGCTGACTCTGGTCGAGCTGATGGTTGCGATGCTGCTCGGTCTGGTGGTCATTGGCGCCGTGGTCAGCGTGCTGCTGAC
>JBMFIE010000054.1:0-11862 GCA_049976465.1 Thiomonas sp.
CGGCGACCTTGTATGGTTTCTCCCTGGGTTTGAGGTTGCGAAGCTTGGTGTCGGACAGCATCCTGATACCATCACGGAAAAAACGCTGAATTCAGGCGTTTTTTCTTTGTTTATCAACAAGTTAGGATATTTTTGATACCATCACTAGTCCTGTGCGCGGCTGATGGTATCTGATGAAAACCATGGTATCAGATCGCGGGATGCCAGCAAATGTACCAGCAAAAATTGACTGCTTACCCCTGCTTGATGCTGCCAGACATTGCCAGAAGAATTTGAGATTTCTGCCCTTTTTTCAATGATTTACGGCGCGTTTGCTGCTTGTTCTCGCCAGTCGGTGCCAGACCGCTACTCACTCCCACTCGATGGTCGCCGGCGGTTTGCTGGAAATGTCGTAGGTCACGCGGTTGATGCCGCGCACTTCGTTGATGATGCGGCTGCTAACCTTCTTGAGCAGGCCATACGGCAGCTCGGCCCAGTCTGCGGTCATGAAATCGCTGGTCTGCACCGCGCGCAGCGCTACGACGTAATCGTAGGTACGACCATCGCCCATAACGCCGACACTCCTAACCGGCAGGAACACGGCAAACGCCTGGCTGGTAAGGTCGTACCAGGTCTTACCGGTCTTCTCATCGCGCCAGTTGCGCAGCTCTTCGATGAAAATCGCATCGGCGCGGCGCAGCAGGTCGGCATATTCGGGCTTGATTTCGCCGAGGATGCGCACCCCCAGCCCGGGGCCGGGGAAGGGGTGGCGGTAGACCATGTCATGAGGCAGGCCGAGCGCCACGCCGAGTTCGCGCACCTCATCTTTGAACAGGTCGCGTAGGGGTTCGAGCAGCTTCAGCCCAAGAGTCTGCGGCAGGCCGCCGACATTGTGGTGGCTCTTGATGGTCGTTGCCTTTTTGCTGCGGGCGCCGCCGGATTCGATCACGTCGGGATAGATGGTGCCCTGAGCTAGCCATTTGGCGTTTTTCAGCTTGGCGGCCTCGGTCTGGAACACGGTGACGAATTCGCGTCCGATGATCTTGCGCTTGGCTTCGGGATCGCTGACTCCAGCTAGCGCCGCCATGAACCGCGCGCTGGCGTCCACATGCAGCACCCTGGCGTGCAGCCGTCCGGCGAACATGTCCATTACGGTTTTCGCCTCGTCCAGACGCAGCAGGCCATGATCGACGAACACACAGGTCAGCTGATCGCCGATGGCGCGATGGATCAATGCGGCCGCCACGCTGGAATCGACCCCTCCGGACAGACCGAGGATGACCTGCTCGTCCCCGACCTGCGCACGGATCTGCTCGACCGCCTCGCCGATGTGATCGCGCATGATCCAGTCGGGCCGCGCGCCGCAGATCTGCAGCACGAAGCGTTCGAGTATCTCGCGCCCCTTGGCGGTATGGGTGACCTCGGGATGGAACTGCACGGCGTAATAGCCGCGCGTCTCGTCCGCCATGCCGGCAATCGGACAGCTCGGTGTGCTGGCCATGAGTTTGAAGCCCGGCGGCATCGCAGTTACCTTGTCGCCGTGGCTCATCCACACCTTGAGCATTCCATGCCCCTCGGGGGTGGCGAAATCCTGGATGCCATCGAGCAGTCGGGTATGGCCGTGTGCGCGGACCTCGGCATAGCCGAACTCGCGCTGGGCGCTGGGCTCGACAGCGCCGCCGAGCTGCACGGTCATGGTGAACATGCCGTAGCAAATCCCCAGCACCGGCACGCCCAGTTCCCAGACCGCCTGCGGCGCGCGCAGATCCTGGTCTTCGTAGGTGCTGGCATGGCTGCCCGACAGGATGATGCCCTTGGGCGCGAACTCGCGCACAAAAGCATCGCTGACATCGTTGGGGTGGATTTCGCAGTAGACATGCGCCTCGCGCACACGCCGCGCGATCAGCTGGGTGACCTGCGAGCCGAAGTCGAGGATGAGGATTTTGTCGTGCATGGATGCGGGAGCAAGCCGGCGTCAGCAGCGGGATCAGTCGAGGTGGTAGTTGGGCGCTTCCTGTGTGATCTGCACGTCGTGTACATGGCTTTCGCGCATGCCCGCCGCGGTAATCTGCACGAACTCGGCCCGCGTGCGCATGGATTCGATGTCTGCGCAGCCGCAGTAACCCATCGACGAGCGCACCCCGCCGACCAGCTGATAGATGATGTTGATCAGCGGCCCTTTGTGCGGCACGCGGCCTTCGATGCCTTCAGGAACGAACTTTTCGTTGACCGCTGTAGCGGAGTCCTCTGCCCCATCCTGGAAATAGCGATCGGCGGATCCTGCTTTCATCGCTCCGATCGAACCCATGCCGCGGTAGGCCTTGTACGCGCGCCCCTGATACAGAATGGCCTCGCCCGGCGCTTCTTCGGTGCCGGCGAACATGCTGCCCATCATCACTGTGTGCGCCCCTGCGGCGATCGCCTTGGCGATGTCGCCGGAATAGCGAATGCCCCCGTCGGCGATCAGCGGCACATCTGTGCCCTCGAGCGCCTTGGCGACATCGGCAATCGCCGTGATCTGCGGCACGCCCACCCCGGCGATGATGCGGGTCGTGCAGATCGAACCCGGGCCAATGCCAACCTTGACCCCATCGGCCCCGGCATCGACCAGAGCCCGCGCGGCAGCGCCGGTGGCGATGTTGCCGCCGATCACGTCGATATCGGGGAAATGGCGCTTGACCCAGCGCACCCGGTCGAGCACACCCTGGCTGTGGCCGTGGGCGGTATCGACCACAATCACATCGACACCAGCCTGAACCAGCGCCTCGACCCGTTCCTCGGTGCCGTCGCCCACGCCGACTGCGGCACCCACCCGCAGCTTGCCTTGCGGGTCGCGCGCGGCGTTCGGCCGCTCGGTGGCTTTCTGGATGTCCTTGACCGTCATCAGCCCGCGCAGTTCGAACGCGTCGTTGACGACCAGCACGCGCTCGAGCCGGTGCTGGTGCATCAGCGCCTTGGCCTCGTCCAGCGTGGCACCTTCGCGCACCGTGACCAGTCGTTCGCGCGGGGTCATGATGTCGCGCACCGGCATGTCCAGGCGGGTTTCGAACCGCAGGTCACGGTTGGTGACGATGCCAACGACCTTGCCACCTTCGATGACCGGAAAGCCCGAGATGCCGTGCTGGCGCGATAGCTGCAGAACATCACGCACCTTGACGATCGGCGAAATGGTGATCGGGTCGCGCAACACCCCGGACTCGAAACGCTTGACCCGCGCCACCTCGTTGGCCTGCGCCTTGGGGCTGAGGTTTTTGTGGATGATGCCGATGCCGCCTTCCTGCGCCATGGCGATGGCCAGGCGGGATTCGGTCACCGTATCCATGGCGGCCGACACCAGAGGGATGTTCAAGCCGATGTTGCGAGTCAGGCGAGTCGCGAGATGGGTGTCTTTGGGCAACACCTGGGAATACGCGGGGACCAACAACACATCGTCGAAAGTCAGCGCTTTTCCTACAAGACGCATAGATGCCTCCGGGCAAAATGAAATTATACGGGGCGAACATCAAGCCCCAGTCCACGGTCTGTCCGGACGCGCTAAGCTTGCGCCATTCGTCGAGATTTTCTGCCATGCGCCCTGCCCTACCCCTCTTCCGTCCCCGCGCGCAGTCCTTCGCTGCGGTCACCTTGGCTCTATCCGCCTTGCTGCTGGGCCCAGGCGCGGTGGCGGCGCAGTGGAAATGGGTCGATGCGCAGGGAGTTGTGCACTACAGCGACCAACCTCCACCACTGACGGTGCCAGCGCGCAGTATCCTGCAGCGCCCCGCGCAGGCCACGGTGCCGCCCCAGCCCCAGGCGCCAGCCCCGGCAGATGCCAAGGTGCAGACGGGCGGCGATCTCGAGAAAAAGATCGCCGAGAAAAAATCGGCAGAGCAGGCCGCGCAGGAGCAGGCCAAGCTGCGCCAGCAGCAGGAGCAAGCGCTGCTGAATCAGCAGAACTGCGTGCAGGCACAGCGCCAGCTGCAGATCCTGGACAGCGGACAGCGCATGGTGCAGATCGACGCCCAGGGGCAGCGCGTGGTGATGGACGACGCGCTGCGTGCGCAGCAGCGCGCGCAAGCCCTGGCACTGATCGCCCAGTACTGTCACTGAGTCGGGTGCTCAGATTTTCCAGCGTTCGGCCAGTTTGGCAGGCCGCAGCACGTCGTACTCCTCGAACGGCTGGTGGATCCACGGACTCGTGGGCAGCATCTCCACGTAATACTCGGGCAGGTAGGTGGAAATGCCCTTTACCCAGATCACGGCGCTGCGCAGATCTGTGATTTTGTCGCTGCTGCTGCGCAGATGCTTTTCGACCGCGTGCAGGGTTTCGCCCGAGTCGGCCAGATCGTCGACCAGCAGCACCCGACCCTGCAGTTCGCCGCGCGGCAGGGTGATGTAACGGGCGATGTCCAGTCGCCCCTGGACGGTTCCAGCGTTATCGCGGTAGGAACTGGTGGACATGATGGCCAGAGGTTTGTCGAAAATGCGCGAAAGAATGTCGCCAGGCCGCACTCCTCCACGGGCCAGACACAGGATTTGATCGAATTCCCAGCCCGAGGCATACACCTTCAGCGCGAGCTTTTCGATCAGCGCGTGGTATTCATCCCAGGATACATAAAGATGCTTGCCGTCCTCGCTGAGCATGGCCGAACCTTCGTGAACGTGTTGAAAGAAACCGCTGAGCCGGGCGCAGCCGCAGCTCAGCCTTGAAACGGGTGCCGCAGCACGATGGTGTGCTCGCGGTCGGGGCCGGTGGAGATCATGTCGATCGGCGCGCCGATCAGATCACCCACGCGCTGCAGATAGCTGCGCGCGTTGACTGGGAGCTGCTCCCAGCGGGTCAGGCCTGCGGTGCTTTGCGTCCAGCCGGGGAAGTCTTCGTAGATCGGTTCGCAGCGTTCGATTTCGTCGGCATCGAGCGGCAGCACATCACGGCGCTCGCCGTCGAGGTGATAACCCACACAGGCACGGATGGTCGGCAGACCGTCGAGCACGTCGAGCTTGGTCAGACACAGACCCGACACCCCGTTGATGATGACCGCACGCTTGAGCGCGGCCACGTCCAGCCAGCCGCAGCGCCGCGCACGCCCGGTCACGGTGCCGAACTCCTGACCGACACGCGACAGATGTTCGCCCACGCTGCCGGGTTGGTCGGTCGGTAGTTCCGTCGGGAACGGGCCGCTGCCCACCCGGGTGGTGTAGGCCTTGGTGATGCCCAGCACATAGTGCAGCATGCCGGGGCCCACGCCCGAACCCGCAGCCGCAGTGCCCGCCACGCAGTTGCTCGAGGTCACGAAGGGATAAGTGCCATGGTCGATGTCGAGCAGCGAGCCCTGCGCGCCCTCGAACAGCAGACGCTCGCCGCGCTGGTGGGCCTGATGGATGCGGTAGCCGACATCGGCCAGAAGCGGCACCACCTGCTCGGCCGACTGCAGCAGGGCGTCAAGCACCTGATTGGCATCGGCCGGCTGCGTGTGCAGATAGTTCTTGAGCACAAAGTTGTGCAGATCGAGCACTTCGCTCAACTTGGCCTGCAGCCGCTGCGGATGCTTGAGATCCTGCAGTCGTATCGCGCGCCGCGCCACCTTGTCCTCATAGGCCGGACCGATGCCCTTGCCCGTGGTGCCGATCTTGCCGCTGCCCTCAGCTTCGCGCCGCATCTCGCGCGCCTTGTCCAGCGCCACGTGCGTTGGTAGCACCACTGGGCAGGATTCGCTCAGGTGCAGCCGGGAGCGCACCTCCACCCCGGCTGCCTCGAGTCGCTCGATCTCGGTCAGCAGATGCTGTGGATCGACCACCACACCATTGCCCACATAGCAGGCCACGCCCGGACGCATCACGCCGGAGGGAATGAGTTGTAAGGCGGTCTTGTGGCCGTTGATCACCAGGGTATGGCCCGCATTGTGCCCCCCCTGGAAGCGCACCACGCCTTGTGCGTGGTCGGTCAGCCAGTCGACGACCTTGCCCTTGCCCTCATCGCCCCATTGGGTGCCCACGACAACAACATGACGTCCAGTATTCACGCAGATGGTCTTTCAGGTATTGAGTCAGTCCAAAGATTCGGTGCTGCGGCTCAGGTGTGGTGTTCGACCACCCACGCCCCGTTGCGCAGCACCAGGCTGCGGCCCGGACGGGCGCGCGCCGCAGCCAGCTCGTCGGATGGCAATTGCACCACGATTTCGCCGCGTTGCCGCAGATCGGCCACGGCTTGTGCCAGCCCGGGTGCGTCGGTCCATTCCGCCACGATCGGCGCGACAGCAGGCACCGCGGCAGACAGTCGGGCCACTTCGCGCAGGTCCATCGAAAACCCAGTGGCAGGCCGTGGTCTGCCAAAGCTGGCGCCCACCTCGTCATAGCGCCCACCCCGCGCCACGGCGTTGGCGTAGCCCGGGGCATAGAGGCTGAAAATCACGCCGCTGTGATAGCGGTAGCCGCGCATATCGGCCAGATCGATCTGCACGCTCACGCCGTGCTGGCGGTGATACCGCGCCAGTGCGGCCAATTCGTCGAGCGCGCGCCCGATCAATGCGTGCGGCGGCAAGACCTGCCGTGCCTGCTGCAGCACCTCGTCATCGCTGCCATACAGTTCGGGCAGGGCAAGGATGGCCTCGCGCTGTTCCGGCCTGCAGTCGCGGGTCAGGCGCTGGAGTTCTCCCGCGTCTTTGTTCGCCAGCGCTTCGAGGATGGCCTCCATGTCCTGCGGCCCGAGCAACAGCCCCGACAGCACACCGCGCACGATACGGTTGTCCGCCAGATCGAGCGCCACCCGTTCCACCCCGGCCAGTCGCAGACAGGCGATGGCGAGCTGCTGCACTTCCAAATCGGCCTGCAGCCCGGCATGTCCGTACAGCTCTGCGCCGAATTGCAGGATTTCACGGCTGGCGTGTATCCCCTCCGGGTGGGTACGCACCGCGCTGCCGCAGTAGCACACCCGGGTCACACCGTCGTGGTTGAGCAGGTGGGAGTCGATGCGCGCGGCTTGCGGTGTGATGTCTGCACGCAGCCCCAGGGTGCGCCCGGAGAGTTGATCGACCAGCTTGAAGGTCTGCAGATCGAGATCCTGCCCCGTGCCGGACAGCAGGGAATCGACGAACTCGAGCAGCGGCGGCATGACCAGCGCGTATCCGTGGCGCTGCGCAGCATCCAGACAGGCACGCCGCAGCCGCTCGATGATCGCTGCCTCGCGCGGCAGCACATCGGAAAAATACTCGGGAAGTCGCCAGTTGCTCATGAAATGCGCAAAAAATGACGGCGCGACCTGCCGCGCCAACGGGTCAGCTTAACCGAGGACGAGCAGCAGGAGAAGCCCGCAGGCCACGGCAACCAGACCGATGAAGCGCAGTTGTCCATCGGTCAGACTGAGGATCTGGCGCAAGGTAGCGCGCCACTGCCGCGGCGCCAGCAGGGGCATCAGCCCCTCGATCACCAAAACCAGTCCAACGGCGACGAGCACGGAGTCGAACATGTGGGGCAAGGCCGGACGCAGCGCTGCACGCGGCGCAGTCCGGGCCGTGTCTTACTTGGCCGGTTTTGCCGCAGTCCCGCCAGGGCTGCGGAAATACTGGAAAAACTGGCTGTTCGGGTCGAGCACCAGCAGGTCGGACTTGTTGTTGAAGCTGGCGCGATACGCCTCCAGGCTGCGGTAAAACTCGGCAAACTGCGGATTCTTGCCGAAGGATTTGGCGTAGATCGCCGACGCTTCGGCATCACCCTGTCCTTTGATGGTCTGTGCCTTGCTGTAGGCCTGGGAGATGACGATCTCGCGCTGCTTGTCGGCTTCGGCGCGGATTTTTTCGGCCTCGGCGTAGCCGGTGGCGCGCAGCTCGTTGGCCACACGCTGGCGCTCGGCTTCCATGCGGCGGTAAACCGACTGGGTGATGGACGCGACGAAATCAACCCGAGTCAGACGCATGTCGACGATCTGGATCCCGGTACCAGCAATGTCTTTGGCGATGCCGACCTGCACATCGCGCATGACCTGGTCACGCTGCGACGCCAGCACCTGCCGCACGGTGCGTTTGGTGATCTGCTCGTTCAGCGCCGCTTTGACGATCTGAGCCAACCGGTCGCCAGCGCGGCGTTGGTCACCGCCGTAGCTGCGGATGAATTCGGTGGGGTTGATGATGCGCCATTTCAGATACCAGTCCACCACCACGTTCTTTTTCTCGGCAGTGATGAAACGGTCGATGTCCGGGCTTTGCAGGGTCAGGATGCGTTTGTCGAGGAACACCACGTTCTCGAATGGTGCCGGCAGCTTGAAGTACAGCCCGGGCGTGCTGATCACACGCTTGATCTCGCCCAGACCGAACACCGCAGCAAACTGCCGCTGATCGACCACGAACAGGCTGGACGACAGCACCATCAACGCGACGATGGTGGCAACGACCGCCAGAGTAAGCTTATTCATCGTCGGCCCTCACTGAAAGTTGCGCTCGCGCAACGTATCGCGCGTGGTCCTGGGTGCAGCCGGCGCAGAGCCGTCGGTAGTCGGTGCGCTGTCCGCAGCGCTGGGCGCGTTGCCGACCGACGCCGCCGGCAATGTGGGAAGCGCCGCAGGCGCAGCAGACATGGCTGGCGACGGGTTCGTCGATCTGGCTGCGGACTGTTGCAGCAGCTTGTCCAGCGGCAGGTACAGCAGATTGTTGTTGCTGCGCGAATCCACCATGACCTTGGTGACGCTGGAGAGAATGTCCTGCATGGTCTGCAGATACATCCGCTCACGGGTGACCTGCGGCGCTTTCTCGTACTGTTGCAGGACCTGGTCGAAGCGCGAGGTGTCGCCCTGCGCCTGGGCAACCACCTGCGCCTTGTAAGCCTCGGCGTCCTGTATCAGGCGCGAGGCGGTTCCCTGAGCGCGCGGAATCACGTTGTTGGCATAGGCCTGCGCCTCGTTCTTCAGGCGCTCGCGGTCCTGGCCGGCCTTGATTGCATCATCGAACGCCGCCTGCACCTGCTCGGGCGGCTGCACGTTCTGCAGCGTGACCGTGGTGATGATGATGCCGGTCTTGTAGCGATCGAGGATTTTCTGGGTGAGGGTCTGCACGTCGCTGGCCACCTGCTCGCGGCCTACGTACAGCACATAGTCGAGGGTCTTGTTGCCAACCACTTCGCGCACCGCAGTCTCGGCTGCCTGCGACACCGCATCATCCGGGCTGCGATTGTTGTAGAGATAGTCCACCACGTTGTCGATGCGGTACTGCACCGCAAAGCGGACGTCCACGATGTTCTCGTCTTCGGTCAGCATGGCCGATTCAGGCAATCCGGTGGCCTTGACTTCGCCGCCGCGGCCGACCTCGACCGAGCGCACCTGCGACACATTGACGATCTCGTCGGCTTCAAATGGATAAGGCAGGCGCCAGTGGAATCCGGCCCCGGTCACATAGGCCAGCTTGCCAAAGCGGGTGACCGCGGCCTGCTGACCTTCCTGCACGATGAAAAACCCGGAAGCCACCCAGCCCAGCACACCGATCACGATCAGGATGACGAACCCCACGCCCATGCCCTTGGCCGAGGGATACAGGTCGGGACGTTGCGGCGGCGTGCCCATGCCCCCGCCGTGCTTCTTGCCGAACAAGCTGTTGAGCTTGCGGTTGAAATCGCGCCAGAGCTCGTCCAGATCGGGCGGGCCGCCGCTGCTGGGGCGACGATTGGGGTCCTGGTTGTTGTTCTGCTGGACGTTGTTCTGCTGCCTGCCGTCGTCCCCGCCCGTGCCCCAGCGCGGGTCGTTGAGGTTGAACAGGCGCGACAAGGGCCAGATGCTGCGCCATGAGCGGGCATGCAGCGAGGACTGCGCGGCGGAGGATGCACGCCAGGATCGGGAGGATGTCATGCGCAAAGAGAAGTGGGATCCGACAAAGCTGATGCGGCCGACTGGAAGCGGGGATCTGCCAGCGCGGTCTCGCGCAGCGCGTTCCTGAGAGCATCAAGCCCCGCCCCGGTCAACGCACTGACCGCAAAGCGCCGGATGCTAGCACGCGGCTCGACGCCCTCGATCTGTGTGTGACCATCTGTAACACGACGATCGGCCGGCAAGAGGTCGGACTTGTTGAAAATCAGAAACTGCGGAATGTCGTCGGCGCCGATCTCGCGCAATACGGCGTGAACTTCATCCATCTGCTCACGCAGCATCGGCGAGCTGGCATCGACCACATGCAGCAGTAAATCGGCCTGCAGCGTGTCTTCCAGCGTGGCCTTGAATGCCTCGATCAGGGTGTGCGGCAGGTCGCGGATGAAGCCGACGGTGTCGGACAGCGTGGCGTTGACCTGCGGGGCGAGAAACAGTTTGCGCGTGGTGGTGTCCAGCGTGGCGAAGAGCTGATCGGCAGCGTAGGCCTTCGCCTTGGTCAGCGCATTGAACAGCGTGCTTTTGCCGGCATTGGTGTAGCCGACCAGGGCTACGCGGAACGCGCCGCTGCGTGTGCGCGCGCGGCGCTGGGTCATGCGCTGGCGGCCGAGTTTGCCCAGGCGGGTGCGCAGCTGCTTGATCTTGTCGTCGAGCATGCGGCGATCGAGTTCGAGCTGCTTTTCACCCGGACCGCCACGCACACCGATGCCCCCGGTCTGCCGCTCCAGGTGGGTCCAGCCGCGCACCAGCCGGGTGGCCAGATGCTCCAGCCGCGCCAGTTCGACCTGCATCTTGCCCTCGGCGCTTTGCGCGCGGCGGGCGAAGATTTCAAGGATCAGCCCGGTGCGGTCGAGCACGGGCTTGCCCAGCGCTTTTTCCAGGTTGCGCTGCTGGATCGGACTGAGGGCGTTGTCGAAAATGATGGTGTCCGCAGAGGAAGCCGCGACCAGCTCCCCCAGTTCCTCGAGCTTGCCCGAGCCGATGTAGGTGGCCGCATCTGGCCGGGTCCGTACGCACGAGAGTTCACCGGCCAGGGCGTAGCCGGCAGAGGAACTGAGCTGCTCGAGCTCAGCTAGCGCGTCACACGAGGCCGTCCGGCGCTGCGTCACGCTGACTAGGGCGGCGCGCTCGGGGCCCTCAGGCTGCAGGGGTTTCTTGCTCACCGATCTGGAAGGCGACGGGACGTGAAGGAACGACGGTAGAGATGGCGTGCTTGTAGACCATCTGCGTGACGGTGTTGCGCAGCAACACCACATATTGATCGAAGGACTCGATATGGCCTTGCAGCTTGATGCCATTGACCAGGTAGATCGACACCTGCACATGCTCCTTGCGCAGCAGGTTCAGGAAGGGGTCTTGTAGCAACTGCCCTTTATGACTCATTTTGTTCTCCGTTGGGTGAGGAAGGCTCAAATGGCATTCACGGTGTGAAATGCAAGAGCACGCAAAATAACATAGTGCTGATATGGCCTGCGGGGCGGGGCGCTTTCAGTCGGTCCGCGCGTAAGGATTGATCGAACTGCGGTATTCGATCCGCAAGGGGGTGCCGGTGAGGTCGAATTTTTCGCGCAAACGCCCCTCCAGATAGCGGGTATAGGTGGCGGGAATGCGGTCTAGCGCAGTGCCGTGGATCACGATGATCGGCGGATTGGTGCCGCCCTGGTGGGCGTAGCGCAGTTTGGGGCGCACCGGCCCGCTGCGCGGCGGCTGCTGCTGGGCCACCGCCTCCATGATGGCACGCGTGAGCTTAGGCGTCGGCAGCTTGCGGTAGGCGGCGGCATGCGCAGCCAAAACCGATTTCATCAATCCATTGAGACCCGCGCCGGTTCGGGCGGAAATACTGTGAAAGCGGGCAAAACCGACGAACGGCAGACGCTGGCGGATTGCCACCATCAGGCGTTCACGTCCATAAGCGTCGACCGCGTCCCATTTGTTCGCGGCCAGCACCAGCGCCCGTCCCGCCTCGACCGCGAAACTGGCAATATGCGCGTCCTGTTCGGACACGCCTTCTGTGGCATCGAGCAGCAGCACCACCACATTGGACTGTTCGATCGCCTGCA
>JBMFIE010000055.1:0-11851 GCA_049976465.1 Thiomonas sp.
GATCGGGCATGCCGGGCGGGTCGGCAGGCTTTTCGACGAAATCGACGATCTTGCGATTGCCGTCGATCGCCATCACGCCGAAGGCGCTGGCTTCGGCACGCGGCACTTCGATGCAGCCCACCGTGACCTGCGCACCGCTGGTGGCGTGATCCTGCAGCATGATGGAGTAGTCCATCTTGTACACATGGTCGCCAGCGAGAATGACCACATACTCGGGCTTGCTCGACTGGATGATGTCGATGTTCTGATAGACCGCATCTGCGGTGCCGCGGTACCAGTGTTCCTCGTCCACGCGCTGCTGCGCCGGCAGCAGATCGACCATTTCGTTGAGTTCGGCGCGCAAAAAACTCCAGCCGCGCTGCAGGTGGCGCAGCAGCGAATGCGATTTGTACTGGGTGATCACACCGATGCGGCGGATGCCGGAATTCACACAGTTGGACAGCGCAAAGTCGATGATGCGGAACTTGCCGCCAAAATACACCGCGGGCTTGGCCCGCTTGTCGGTGAGCTGCTTCAGGCGCGAGCCGCGCCCGCCGGCCAGGACCAGCGCGATCGAGCGGCGCACCAGCATGTGCGGCTGCATCTGGCGATCTTGCAGGTTGAGGGTGCTCGGCGGTGGGTTCTGATTCATGGCAGGTCTCCTGTGTGTTTTTAGGGGGCAGGCAAGAAACTCTCAGGTCATCACGCTGGGGCGCTCCAGTCCGGTGTGGTGGCGCACCCGGGCGACTTGTTCGGCTAGCGCTGCCAGCGGCGCCAGCGCCTGTTGCACCGGCAGATCGAAACGCGCGGGGTCGCTTTCGTGGCGTTCCAGATAGACGCGCAGCGTCGCGCCTTCGGTGCCGGTGCCCGACAGACGGAACACCACGCGCGAGCCGCTTTGCAGAATGATGCGCACGCCCTGCTTGCTGCTGATGCTGCCGTCGGTCGGGTCGGTGTAGGTGAAATCGTCGGCGATGGCAACGGATTCGCCGGCCAGCACCGTGCCCGGCAGGTGGGGCAGCGCAGCGCGCAGTTCCTGCATCAGCGCGTTGGCCTGCGCGGTGGGAATGCCCTCGTAGTCGTGGCGCGAATAGACGCAGCGGCCATGCTCGGCCCAGAGTTCGCGCACCAGTTGCTCGACCGACTTGCCCGTGACCGCGATCAGGTTGAGCCAGAACAGCACGGCCCACAGCCCGTCTTTTTCGCGGATGTGGTTCGAGCCGGTGCCGTAGCTTTCCTCGCCGCACAGGGTGATTTTGCCGGCGTCGAGCAGGTTGCCGAAAAACTTCCAGCCGGTGGGCGTTTCAAAGCAGGCGATGCCCAGTTTTGCGGCCACGCGGTCGACCGCGGTGGACGTGGGCATGGAGCGCGCCACCCCGGCAAGGCCCGCGCTGTAGCCCGGAATGCGCGTGGCATGCGCAGCCAGCACCGCCAGACTGTCGGACGGCGAGACCACGAAGTTGCGGCCGACGATCATGTTGCGGTCGGCGTCGCCATCGGTGGCGGCGCCCATGTCCGGGGCGTCGGCGGCGGCCATGCGTGCGATCAGATCGGTGGCGTTGACCGGGTTCGGGTCGGGGTGCAGACCGCCGAAGTCTTCGCGCGGAGTGGCGTTGACCACGGTGCCCGCCGCAGCGCCGAGCTCACCCTCGAAGATCGCCTTGGCATACGGGCCGCCCACCGCCCACATGGTGTCTAGCCGCAGGCGAAAGCCGCGGGAAAACAGCGCGCGGATGGCGTCGAAGTCGAACAGCGCACGCTGTACCGCGGCATAGTCGGCCACCGGGTCGATGATCTCGATCTGCGTATCCAGCAGCCGGTGCGTGCCCAGCGCGTCGAGCGGCAGGTCGGGGCTGTCTGTGGTGTGGAACTGGCGCACCTGCCGTGAACGCTGGAACACGGCCTCGGTGAGGGATTCGGGCGCCGGGCCGCCGTTGGCGATGTTGTACTTGATGCCAAAGTCGCCATCTGGTCCGCCGGGGTTGTGGCTGGCCGACAGCACGATACCGCCGCTGGCTGCGCGCCGGCGGATCACCGCGCTCATCGCCGGGGTGGACAGAATGCCGCCTTGCCCGACCAGCACGCGGGCGTAGCCGTGCGCTGCGGCCATGCGCAGAATGGTCTGGATGGCCACGCGGTTGTAATAGCGCCCGTCGCCGCCGACCACCAGGGTCTTGCCGCTGGCATCTCCGAGCACGTCGAACAATGCCTGCACGAAGTTTTCCAGATAGCCGGGCTGTTGAAACACGTTGACCTTTTTGCGCAGCCCGGAGGTGCCGGGGCGCTGGTCGTCGAACGGGATGGACGGGCGGGTGATGCGGTTCATGCGTTGGGCTCTCCTGGTTCTGAAGTGGCGACCCACAGGCTGGTCGGCGGCAGGGTGTGCTGTGCCTGCAGCCGACGCGCCCGGCTGCTGCCGGCGCGGTCCGCGGCGGGGTCGACGAACCCAGTGTCGCTTGCCAGTCTGAGGCGCCAATTGCCGGGCCGCAGGGTGAACGCGACCTCCTGCGCCTCGGCGTTGATGAGGATCAGCACCTGCTGCGCCGTGGTGCCGGCAGGTGCGGTGAGCTGCACCATCAGCGCGCCGTGATCGTCGCGCGCCCAGTCTGCCGGTTCCATCGGATGGCCGTCGGCGCGGAACCACGCGGCCCCGGGCCGGGTGACCGTGGGCGACGGTGCCCACCACGCCTGGCTCTGCAGCAGCGGCAGCGCCCGGCGCAGCATCAGGACGCCGCGCACAAAATCGTGCAGCGTGCGGTCGGCTTGCTGCCAGTCGATCCAGGAAATGGGATTGTCCTGGCAGTAGGCGTTGTTGTTGCCGCGCTGGGTGCGGCCGAGTTCGTCGCCTGCCAGCAGCATGGGGGTGCCCAGGGAAAGAAGCAGCACGGCGAGCAGGGCGCGGCTCTGGCGGGTGCGGGCGGCAAGAATCTCGGGCACCTGGGTCGGGCCTTCGACCCCGTTGTTGGTGCTGAGGTTGTGGCCATGACCGTCGCGGTTGTCCTCGCCGTTGGCCTGGTTGTGGCGGTGCGCATAGCTCACCAGATCACGCAGGGTGAAGCCGTCGTGCGCGGTGATGAAGTTCACGCTGCTGTGCGGCCCGCGCAGTGCGGGTTGGAACAGATCGCTCGATCCGGCCAGCCGGGTGGCGAATTCGCCCGGCGCGTTCTGATGCTGCAACCAGAAGCTGCGCTGGGTGTCGCGGAAACGGTCGTTCCACTCCAGCCAGCCCGGCGGAAAGCCGCCCAGCCGATAGCCGCCCGGGCCCAGATCCCAGGGCTCGGCGATCAGCAGGCAGTTGCACAGCAGCGGGTCTTGCGCGATGGCGCCAAGAAACGCGCCGTCGGGCTGGAAGGCGTGATCGACCCGGCTGCTGCCACGCGCCACGGTGGTGGCCAGATCGAAACGAAAACCGTCGACGCCGAATTCGCTCACCCAGCGGCGCAGGCTGTCCATGACCACACGCAGCACCAGCGGGGCGTTGAGGTTGACGCTGTTGCCGCAGCCGGTCCAGTCGAGGTTGCGGCTGGGATCGTCGGGGTCGAGGTGGTAGTACAGCGCGTTGTCGATGCCACGCAGCGACAATGTGGGGCCGCTGTGCGGGTCGAGCTCGGCGGTGTGGTTGTAGACCACGTCGAGCACGACTTCCAGACCAGCGGCGTGCAGTGCCTCGACCAGCGCGCGAAACTCGCTGCGCGGCGTGCTGCCCGGCGTGCCACTCCACAGCCGCGCTTCCGGCGCGGCCCAGGCGATCGGGCTGTACCCCCAGTAATTGCTCAGCCCCATGCGCAGCAGCCGGGCCTCGTCTGCGCGGAAGGCGACCGGCAGCAGGCAGACCGTGGTGATGCCCAGCGCTTTGAGATGGTCGATGCTGGCTGGATGCGCCAGCCCGGCGTAGCTGCCGCGCAAAGCGGGCGGCACGTCGGGGTGCTGCGCGGTGAACCCCTTGACATGCAGCTCGTAGATCACGCGCTGCGCCGGGTCGATGACCGGGCGCGGCTGGGTTGGCGGCGGCAGGTCGGCAACGACTCTGGCCTTGAGCGCGGTCGCGGCGTTGTCGCGCGGGTCGGGGCGGTCGGGATGGGCGGGGTCGTGGCCGAGGTGGATGTCGCTGCCGTCGTAGCGGCCGACCACCTCGCGGGCGCAGGGGTCGAGCAGCAGCTTGGCCGGGTTGAAGCGGTGGCCTTCGCGCGGGGTCCACGGGCCATGCACCCGCCAGCCGTAGATCAGCCCTTCGATCCCGCCGGCTGCGGTGGGCAGCACGCCCTGCCAGATGCCGTCGCGCTGCACCGGCATGGGCAGGCGGGCGACCTCGGTGCGGCCGTCGGCGGCGAACAGGCACAGCTCCACGGCCTGCGCATGCGGCGCGGCCAGCGCGAAGTGCACCCCGTCTGCGCACAGTCGTGCGCCCAGGGTCGTCACCCGCGTGGGATGGAGCGCCGGTGGGGCGGGTCTGGCCTTGGGAGGGCGGCGTTGGGCAGTCATCGGCGGACTTAGGCGGATGGGCGCAGGATCACGCAGGCCAGCGGCGGCAGGGTGAGTTCGAGCGCGCAGGGCCGGCCCTGCCAGGGCAGCGGCACGGCGTCTTGCAGCGCCAGCGGCAGACCGGAGCCGCCGTACACCGGGTCGTCGGTGTTGAGCAGAACCTCCCAGCGGCCGGCCTGCGGCACGCCGATGCGGTAGCCGTGGCGCGGTGTGGGGGTGAAATTGCACAGCACGACCAGGCGATGCCCGTTTGCCGCGATGCGCTCGAAGGCGAGCACGGAATGCGCGGCATCGTCGAAGCTGATCCATGAAAATCCCGCGGGTTGATGGTCGAGCTGGTGCAGCGCGGCGTGTGCGCGGTAGGTGAGGTTGAGGTCGCGCACCAGGCGCTGGATGCCGCGGTGCGGGGCGTGCTGCAAGGCGTCCCAATCCAGGCTGTAGTCGGACTGCCACTCCGACGCCTGTGCGAACTCGTCGCCCATGAACAGCAGCTTTTTGCCGGGGTGGCAGAACATGTAGCCCAGATAGACCCGCAGATTGGCGAACTGCTGCCAGCGGTCACCCGGCATTTTGGCCAGCAGCGACCCCTTGCCGTGGACGACTTCGTCGTGCGAGAGCGGCAGCACGAAGTTCTCGTCGTAGGCATACACCATGCTGAAGGTCAGCTCGTTGTGATGGTACTGGCGGTGGATCGGGTCGCGCCGGATGTAGCTCAGGGTGTCGTGCATCCAGCCCATGTTCCACTTGTAGTGAAAGCCCAGTCCGCCGCCCTGCAGATCGTCGGATGGCGGGCGGCTCACTCCGGGAAAGGCGGTGGACTCCTCGGCGATGGTCACCGCGCCGGGGCGGTGCACGCCAACCGTGTGGTTCATGCGGCGCAAGAAGTCGATGGCCTCGAGGTTTTCGCGCCCGCCGAATTTGTTGGGCACCCATTGCCCGGCGGGGCGGCTGTAGTCGCGGTAGAGCATCGAGGCCACCGCGTCCACCCGCAGGCCGTCGATGTCGAAGCGCTCCAGCCAGTACAGCGCATTGGCCACCAGGTAGTTGCGCACTTCGGTGCGGCCGAAGTTGTAGATCAGGGTGTTCCAGTCGTGGTGGAAGCCTTCTCTCGGGTCGGCGTATTCGTACAGATGCGTGCCGTCGAAATTGGCCAGACCGTGCGGGTCGGAGGGGAAGTGCGCGGGCACCCAGTCGAGGATCACACCCAGCCCGGCGGCGTGCGCGGCATCGACGAAATACTGAAAGTCCTCGGGCGTGCCGAACCGCGCGGTGGGGGCGAACAGGCTGATGGGCTGATAGCCCCACGAGCCGTCGAACGGGTGCTCGCTGATGGGCAGCAGCTCCAGATGGGTGAAGCCCATGTCGCGGGCGTAGGGCACCAGGGTGTCGGCCAGTTCCCGATAGCTCAGCCAGCGCCAGCCCTCGTGTTTGCGCCACGATCCCAGATGCACCTCGTAAATGCTGATCGGCGCGGCGAAGGCATTGCGCTGCGCCATGTCGGGGCGGATGGGGTGCAGCGGCGGCAGCCCCTGCACGATGCTGGCAGTGCCCGGGCGCAGTTCGGCGCGAAAGGCCATCGGGTCGGCTTTTTGCAGGATGTCGCCGTGCTGGGTGAGGATTTCGAACTTGTACAGCGCGCCCTTGCCGACCTCGGGCAGGAAAATCTCCCACACCCCGCATTCGCGCCGCAGCCGCATCGGGTGGCGGCGGCCGTCCCAGAGATTGAAATCGCCGATGACCGACACCCGCCGCGCATTGGGCGCCCACACAGCAAAGCGCGTGCCGGCCACGCCGAGCATCTCACCGGGGTGCGCGCCCAGGCATTCGTACGGCCGCAGGTGGGTGCCTTCGGCCAGCAGCCAGGCGTCCATCTCGCCCAGCACCAGGGGGAAGCGGTAGGGGTCTTCCAGGTCGCGCACCCAGGGCGGGTCGCCCGGGCGCAGCGGCGGCCAGGTCACGCGCAGCCGGTAGTCGAAGGGTTTGCGGCGGCGGCCCATGCGCGCGCTGAACACGTCACTCTCGCCCTGCCGCTGCAGTGCGGCAACCGGCGCGCCGCTGTCGCGCTCGATCACCTCGACCGCCAGCGCGCCGGGCAGCATGGCGTTGACCCACAGCGCGTTGCCGCGCACGTGCATGCCGAGCACGCCGAATGGATCGGCATGGCGGCCCGCGGCGAGATCGGCGATGTCCTGTTCGGTCAGCATGGACGGGCTTTCAGGCGGGCAGACGGTTGTAGAGGCGGCCCAGCCGCACCAGCCCGGCGGCATGCTCCGGCTGGACCTGATCCCAGGTGAAGCGCCAGCGCCAGTTGCCGTGCGTGGTGCCGGGGGTGTTCATGCGATGCGTGCTGTCCAGCCGCAGCACGTCCTGCATCGGGAACAGGGCGATGTCGGCCACGCTGGCGCTGGCGGTGCGGATCAGCGTCCAGGCGATGTCGCCGCCGTCGCAGGCCAGATACTCGCGCAGGTGGTGGCGCAGCGATTCGGGCGCAGTAGCCCACCAGCCCACCGTGGTGTCGTTGTCGTGCGTGCCGGGATAGACCACGCTGTCGGGCGTGTGGTTGTGCGGCAGGTAGGCGTTCTTGCCGCCGTCGTCCTGTCCCCAGGCGAACTGCAGGATGCGCATGCCGGGAAAGCCGAAACGCTGGCGCAGTGCGGTGACTTCGGGGGTGATGACGCCGAGATCCTCGGCAATGATGGGCAGCGGCCCGAGCGCAGCGGACACGGCGGTGAACAGCGCCGCACCCGGCGCGGCCACCCATCGCCCGTCGATCGCGGTGGGCGCGTCCGCCGCAATCTCCCAGTAGCTCTCGAAACCGCGAAAGTGGTCGATGCGCACCAGATCGACCAACTCGAACGTAGCGCGCAGCCGTGCGATCCACCAGGCAAAGCCCTCGGCCTCGTGCGCCGCCCAGCGATACAGCGGATTGCCCCAGCGCTGGCCAGTGGCGGAAAAATAGTCCGGCGGCACCCCGGCGACGACCGTGGGCTGGCCCGAGGCGTCGAGCTGGAACAAGTCGGGCCGCGCCCACACATCGGCGCTGTTGTGCGAGAGGAAGATCGGCATGTCGCCCATCAGCTGCACGCCGCGGGAGTGGGCATACGCGCGCAGCGCGGCCCACTGGCGGAAAAAGCACCACTGCGTGAACTCCCAGAAGGCGATGCGCTCGGCGTGCTGCGCGCGTGCGTGCTGCAGGGCGGTGCGGTCGCGCCGGGCCAGCGCCGGGTCCCAGGTGGGCCAGGGGCGCTGGCCGAAATGCTCGGACAGCGCCATGAACAATGTGAAGTCGTCGAGCCACGCTGAATGCGCCGTGCGGAAGGCGGCGAGATCGGCGCGATCCTGCGCCGAGGCGCTGGCGGCAAAGCGCTGCGCCGCCCGCTGCAGCCGCCCCATGCGGTATGGGATGACCTGCTCGAACAGCACCTGCGTCGCGTCCAGACCGTGGGTCGGCGCCAGATCGTCCGCGTCGAGCCAGCCGCGTTGCTGCAGCTCGCCCAGGTCGATCAGCAGCACATTGCCGGCGAACGCCGAGCTGCTCATGTAGGGCGAGTGGCCGATGCCCACGGGGCCCAGCGGCAAAAACTGCCACAGCCGCTGCCCGCTGGCCTGCAGCCAGTCGATGAAGTGATAGGCATTGGGCCCCAGGTCGCCACTGCCGTGCGGGCCCGGCAGGCTGGTGAGGTGCAGCAACACGCCGCTGCAGCGGGCAAACCGGGGTGATGACGTCATGACAATGCGGTGAGGTGGTGTTCCAGCGCCTTGGCCACGCCAAGGAAGGCCGGATCGGGATGGTGGATGACAAACACCGGGATGCGCGCCAGATAGCCGGAAAACCGGCCCTTGTCCTCGAACCGGGCGCGAAAACGCGACTGAGCGAACAGCGGGCCCAGCCGCGGCACGATGCCGCCGCCGATGTACACCCCGCCCGTGGCCCCCAGGGTGAGCGCCAGATCGGCAGCCACGGTGCCCAGCAGGGCGCAGAACAGATCGACGGTCTGCATGCAGCGGCTGTCGCTGCGGCTCAGCGCGTGCGCGGTGATTTCGGCAGGCGAGGGCGATGCCGCGTCGTGGTGCTGCGGGTCGCCGAGCCAGGCATGGATCAGTTGCAGCCCCGGCCCGGACAGCAGCCGCTCGGCAGAGACATGGCCGAAGCGCGCACGGGCGTAGCGCCACAGGGCGATCTCGGTGTCGTCGAACGGCGCAAAACTGACATGCCCGCCTTCGCCGGCCAGCGGCAGCCAGCTCCCGCTCGGGCCCGGAATCAGCCCGGACACGCCCAGCCCGGTGCCCGGCCCGAGCAGCGCAAGGGGGCTGCGCGCCACCGGTGTGCCGCCGCCGACTTGCTGCAGATGCTCGGGCGGGATGTCGGGCAGTGCCAGCGCCAGCGCGGTGAAGTCGTTGAGCACCAGCAGCGTGTCCCAGCCCATCGCCTGGCGCAGCGCGGCGATGGAAAACGCCCAATGATGATTGGTCATGCGCACCGTATCGCCCTGCACCGGGGTGGCGATCGCAAGCGCTGCATGCCGCACCGCGGGTGCGCCGGCACGGTGCAACGCCTGCACGATCGCCTCCTGCACGGTCGGAAAGTCGGCGCTGGCCAGGGTGGCGATCGGCGTGATGCCCTGCGCCGTGTGCAGCGCGAAGCGGGCATTGGTGCCGCCGATGTCGGCAAGCAGGCGCGGGAAGGTATCAGGGCGTCCAGTAGGCATCGAACGGCGTGCGGGTTTGCTGGACGAGATAACTAATGGGCAGCGCGGGGCTCGGCGGCGGCGTGGCAGCCCGGGAATAGACTGCCCGCTTGGCGTCGCCTGCGATCGACAGCAGCAGGCGGTGCGACCGCAGCAGCGCGGCCAGGCTCAGGCTGATGCGGGGGTGAGGAACCGGCGGTGGCGGGGTGAGTGCCAGATAGGCCTCGGGGAGTTCCGGGTCGAGGCCGGCAGCCAGCTCTGCCGCACCCGGAAACAGCGATGCAGTGTGCCCATCCTCCCCCATGCCGAGCAAGGCCACGCTGATGGGCTGCGCCAGAGCGCGCAACTGTGCGTTGGCGCGGGCCACGCAGCTGGCCAGGTCGAGCCCGTTTTCCACCAGCGGCAGGAAGTGCGCCTGTGCCGCGGCGCCAGTCAGCAGATGCGTGCGCACCAGCGCGGCGTTGCTGTCGGGATGATCGGCCGGCACGAGGCGCTCGTCCACCAGCGTGACCACGACCCGTGGCCAGTCGATCGGCGCCTGCGCCAGGGCGTGGAACAGCGCGATCGGCGAACGGCCGCCCGAGACCGCCAACAGCGCCCGGCCGTGCTGCGCAATGTCTGCATCCAGCGCAGCCTGGATGGCGCGCACCAGTTGCGCGACCTGTTCCTGCGGACTGGCGCAGACATGCAGCATGGCTCACAGCTCCTCGTGCCAGGCCGCGCCGTCGCGCGACAGCAGGGCGCTGGACGCTGCCGGCCCCCAGGTGCCTGCGGTGTACCCCTTGGGCGCCTCGCCGCTGCGCTGCCAGCATTCCAGAATCGGCTCGACCCAGCGCCAGGCGGCGGTGAGTTCGTCGCGGCGCATGAACAGCCCGAGCTGGCCGCGGATCACGTCGAGCAACAGGCGCTCGTAGGCATCGGCGCGGCGCTGCTGCGCGGTGGACTCGAAATCCAGATCGAGCTTGCTTGGATGCAACCGCATGCCGTCACCCGGTTCCTTGGCCAAAAAGTGCAGGCTGATGCTCTCCTCGGGCTGCAGGCGGATGACCAGCCGGTTGGCGCCCTGCAGCCCGACCGGGCCGCCGAACAGCTTGAGCGGCACAGAACGAAAGCTGATGACGATCTCTGCCAGCCGTTCCTGCATGCGCTTGCCCGTGCGCAGAAAGAACGGCACCCCGGCCCAGCGCCAGTTCACCACCTCGGCCTTGAGCGCGACGAAAGTTTCGGTGCGGCTGCCCGGGGCGATGTCGGCCTCCTGCAGATAGCCCACCACGGGCTTGCCGTCGATCGCCCCGGCGCGGTACTGGCCGCGCACGGTCTTGCTCGCCACGTCGGCTTCGGCAAAGGGTTTGAGCGCCTGGAGTACCTTGAGCTTTTCGTCGCGGATGGCGTCGGCCTGCAGGCTGGCTGGCGGCTCCATCGCGACCATGCAAAGCAGTTGCAGCAAATGGTTCTGCACCATGTCGCGCAGCGCGCCGGTTTTGTCGTAGAACTCCCCGCGGCCCTCGACGCCGATGTCCTCGGCAATGGTGATCTGCACATTGTCCACCCATTCGCGCCGCCACAACGGCTCGAACAGCACGTTGCCAAAACGGATGGCCATGAGGTTTTGCACCGACTCCTTGCCCAGATAGTGGTCGATGCGGTAGAGCTGGTGCTCGGCAAACGACTGCGCGACCGCGGCGTTGATCGCTTCGCTGGAGGCCAGATCGTGGCCGAGAGGCTTTTCCAGAACCACGCGCACGCCGGGGTGGTTCAGGCCGACGCGGGCCAGCTGGGTGCAGATGCGCGCAAACAGCGACGGCGCGGTGGCCAGGTAGCACACGGTGACATGCGCATCTTCGGTGCCCAGCAGCTTGGCCAGGGCGTCGAAATCGGCGGGCTGATTGGCGTCGAGCCGCTGATAGCTCAGCCGCGCGGCGAAGCTGGCCCAGGCGTCGTCGGCAAAGTCGGCCTTCAGATGCGGGCCGGACTGCTCCTGCACCTGTGCCAGATACGCCTGCCGGGTGAGCGGCGCGCGCCCCAGTGCGATGATGCGCCCGGCCGGATGCAGCGTGCCGGATCGATGCGCCTGGTACAGCGCCGGCAGCAGCTTGCGCATGGCCAGATCGCCGGTGCCGCCGAACAGCACCATGTCGAATGCGGGAGTGGTGGTCATGTCGGTGTGCGCGCAGTCATCTGGAGCCTTGCGTGATGACGGGGCAGTGTAGGCAGAGGCGGTTGTTGCGGATCGACAGGGATCGCATTGTTTTTCGGAAATTGATTGGAATCAGGAAACATGTCTGTGGTGTGATCGGCACGGCGGACACCATGCACCATACACCCCGCACATCGCGACCGCCCGTTAGGCATCCGGCTGCCCTGCCGTGTCTGCAATATCCTTGCCACTTTCCCCGCCCTCCCGCATGCCATGACCGCCCCCACGTCCATCCACCCCACCGTTGCCGAGGTGACCGCGCGCATTTGCGCGCGCAGCCACGCGCGCCGTACCGCGTATCTGGCCCGCATCCGCGCGGCGCGGCGTGGCAAGGTCGAGCGCAGCCAGCTCTCGTGCACCAATCTGGCGCACGCGATCGCGGCCGCGCCGACACCGGCCAAGGTCCTGCTCAAGGAAGTCTCCGCGCAGTCGCGCCCGAATCTGGCCATCGTCTCGGCCTACAACGACATGCTGTCGGCACACCAGCCGCTCGGAGCGTTTCCGG
>JBMFIE010000056.1:0-11845 GCA_049976465.1 Thiomonas sp.
GCCCCGGGCCTGCGCCTTGCATCCATCCCCGCCTGGGGGCAACGCGGGTGCACCAATAGCGTGAACAGGCCCTAGACGAAGTCGCGCCGCTCGACCCCGCCAGGCGTGCCCACCAGCGCGACATCCGCACCGCGCAGGGCGAACAGCCCGACGGTGACCACGCCCGGGATCTGGTTGACCCGGGTCTCGAACTCCCGCGGCTGCGTAATCTGCAGGCCGTGCACATCCAAGATCAGATTGCCGTTGTCGGTGATGTAGCCGCTGCGCTCGCGTGGATCACCACCAAGGGCGCGCAGCCGCCGCGCCACCAGCTCACGCGCCATCGGCACCACCTCGACCGGCAACGGAAACTTGCCCAGCACGGACACCAGCTTGCTCTGGTCGACGATGCAGATGAAGCGATCGGCAGCTTCGGCGATGATTTTCTCGCGGGTCAGCGCACCGCCGCCGCCCTTGATCATCGCGCCGGACGGATCGATCTCGTCCGCGCCGTCCACATACACCGGCAACTGTTCCACCGTGTTGAGATCGACCACCGGGATGCCGTGGGCGCGCAACCGCTCGGTGGACCGTTCCGAGCTCGACACCGCGCCCGCGATTTGATCCTTGATGCCTGCGAGCGCATCGATGAAAAAGTTCACCGTCGATCCGGTGCCCACGCCAATGATCTCGCCACGCGGCACCAGAGCCAATGCGGCGGCCGCAACTTGCTGTTTGAGTTCGTCTTGCGTCATTTCGGGTCTTCGCGAAGAATGTCAGGCTTCATTATCGCCGCGTGCGCGCCCGTGCAGCGGCCCGTGCTGCGCTCATGCCCCTGCCCTATTCGCTGATTCGCCCGATTTTGTTCCGCATCAACCCGGAATGGGCGCATCATCTCACGCTGCGCGGCATCCGGCTGGCACATTCTGCCGGACTGTCGATCCTCTACGCCCATGCACCGGTCAGCGATCCGGTGGAACTGTTCGGGCTGCGCTTTGCCAACCGGGTCGGATTGGCCGCTGGCCTGGACAAGAACGGCGAGGCGATCGACGCACTGGCGGCGATGGGATTCGGCTTCATCGAAGTCGGCACGGTCACTCCGCGCGCGCAACCCGGCAATCCGACACCGCGCATGTTCCGCCTGCCGCAGGCGCAGGCACTGATCAATCGTATGGGCTTCAACAACGCCGGGCTGGAGGTCTTTCTGCGTAACGTGCGCCGCAGCCACCGATCCGTGCCGATCGGGCTGAACATCGGCAAGAACGCCAGCACCCCGGTCGAGCAGGCGCTGGACGACTATCGCCTCGGCCTGCAGGCAGTCTATGCCGAGGCCGACTATGTCAGCATCAACATCTCCTCACCCAACACCAAGAACCTGCGGCAACTGCAGCAGGACGACGCGCTCCACGCCCTGTTGCGCGGGCTGGCGGCCACGCGCGAGCAATTGGCGCAGCAATACGGCCGACAGGTGCCGATGCTGCTGAAAATCGCACCCGACCTGGAAGACCCCGACATCGACCTGATCGCCGCGCAGCTGCTGGAACATGGGCTGGACGGTGTCATCGCCACCAACACCACGGTGGCGCGCGATGCAGTGGCCGGCCTGCCGCGTGCAGATGAAGCCGGCGGACTGAGCGGCGCGCCGTTGCGCGCGGCATCCACCCGGGTGGTCGCGCGCTTGCGCCAGCGCCTGGGGCGCGGCTTTCCGATCATTGGCGTGGGCGGCATCCTGCGCGGCGAGGATGCGGTGGAAAAGCTGCGGGCCGGCGCCGATCTGGTGCAGCTCTACACCGGTCTGATCTACCGCGGGCCGGCGCTGGTGCCCGAGTGCGCACTGGCCATGGCACGTGAGGCGGTCACACGGCGTTGAGCAGCACAAAAAAGAAAAGCGCCTGCACAGTCAACCGTGCAGGCGCTTCATGCCGAGGATCGATCGCGGCTTATTTTTGCTTCAGGCGGGTTTTGTTTGCCGTGATGTGCTCGTAGATTTCGCGGGAGCGCTGCGACAGCGGTCTGCCGAATCCTTCGCGCCAAGGTGAGGACACCTTGACCTGGGGCCGCTTGCGGAAGGTGGAGGCCACTTCCTCGGCGTTGCGCATCATCAGATCCCAGGGATCTGCGGGCTTTGTGGTGGTGGAGGAGTTTGACTCGTTGAGTTCAACACCGTTGGATTTGCCTGTGGTTGTCGCTTTTGCCACGTTTACCCCTCTGATGGAACTGTGGGATGAAAGTGTCTGCCGCATACCACATGCCACAGAAAAATCACCCCGTTGAACACCAAACCATTATAACCGGAAGTATGCTCGGGCGCTGGTTGCGCCGGCGCAAAGGCTCAGGACAGATGGGCATCGATGCGTTGCAGCACAGTCTCGCGGCCGAGCAGCGCAAGCACGGCATCGACCGCCGGGGTCTGCTCGCGCCCCGTCACCATCAGTCGCACTGGCATGGCCAGCTGAGGCATTTTTAGGCCGTGCTGTTTGAGCACGGTCTTGAACGCAGCGCCGATCTCTTCGCGCGACCAGTGCGGCAGTGCCGCGAGCTGCGCCCGCAGCGCCGCCACCGCCGCCCTGCCCTGTTCGCCGAGATACTGCGCCAGCACCGCGGCATCAGGGGCGGTCGGGCGGTAAAACAGCAGGGTCTGCTGCGCCAGTTCGACCAGGGTCTGCGCCCGGTCGTGCAGCAGCGCGCAGACCGCGGTCAGATCGGGAGACTCGGCCAAAACACCGTCTTTTTCCAGCAGAGGGCGCACCAGCGCGGCCAGGGTTTCCGGCGGGGTGTGTTTGATGTAGTGCGCATTGAGCCAGCGCAGCTTGGCCTCATCGAACTGCGCGGGGGAACTGCCGAGGTGGTCGAGGTCGAACCATTCGACGAATTGCTCGCGCGAAAAAATCTCTGCATCGCCGTGCGACCAGCCCAAGCGGGCCAGGTAGTTGATCACGGCATCGGGCAAGAACCCCTCGTCCCGGTACTGCAGCACACTCTTGGCACCGTTGCGCTTGGACAGCTTCTCGCCCTTTTCGTTGAGCACCGTGGGCAGATGCGCATAGCGCGGCGGGGTGGCACCCAGGGCGTGGAAGATGTGCAACTGCCGCGGGGTGTTGTTGACATGGTCGTCGCCGCGGATCACGTCGGTGATGCGCATGTCGATGTCGTCGACCACCACGCAGAAGTTGTAGGTGGGTGTGCCATCTGAGCGGGCCACAACCAGGTCATCGAGTTCTTCGTTCCGGATTTCGACCCGGCCCTTGACGAAGTCGTCCCAGGCCACGGTGCCGCTGGTCGGTGTTTTGAAACGCCACACCGGCTGCACACCAGGCGGAACCGGCGGCAGGGTCTTGCCGGGTTCGGGCCGCCAGGTGCCGTCGTAACGGGGCTTTTGCTTGGCGGCGAGCTGGCGCTCGCGCAAGGCGTCGAGTTCGGCAGCGGACATGTAGCAGGGATAGACCATGCCGGACTGGCGCAACTGCTCGAGTACCTCGCGGTAGCGCGGCATGCGCTGCATCTGAAAGTAAGGCCCCTCGTCGTAGTCCAGCCCCAGCCAGTCCATGGCCTGCAGGATGACCTGCACCGCTTCTTCAGAGGAACGCTCGGTGTCGGTGTCCTCGATCCGCAGGATGAAATCGCCACCGTGATGCCGCGCGAACGCCCAGGGGTACAGCGCAGAGCGGATATTGCCCAGGTGGATGAACCCGGTCGGACTGGGAGCAAAGCGGGTGCGAACGCGTTGGGTTGGGATGGACATGAGATGGTCAGGTGAAAACGCCTGCACGGCAATCGATCGAACGCGAGGATGGCGCTCAGGTCAGGGTGTTGAGGCCGCGTGCCAGATCGCGCTGCAGATCGGCCAGGTCTTCCAGGCCAACCGCCAGACGGATCAGGCCCTGCTGGATGCCGGCAGCCTGCCGCTGCTCCTCGCGCAGGCGGCCGTGGGTGGTGGTCGCCGGGTGGGTGATGGTGGTCTTGGTATCGCCGAGGTTGGCAGTGATGGAGCAGATGCGGGTCTGGTCGATCACATGAAACGCCCGCGCCCGCGCCTGCTCGGGGCTGCTGGCATGGAGCTCGAACGACAGCACCGCACCGCCTGTCTTTTGCTGGCGCATGGCCAGCGCATGCTGCGGGTGCGAGGCCAGACCGGGATAGAACACGCGCTTGACCGCCGGATGCGTTTGCAGCCACTGGGCCAACGCCAGCGCAGACGCGCTGTGCGCGGCCATGCGCACGCCCAAGGTTTCCATCCCCTTGAGCACCACCCAGGCGTTGAACGGCGACAGCGTCATGCCCACCGTGCGCTGCACCGGCAGCAGTTTGTCGTGAATCGGCGCGGCGCGACCGCAGACTGCGCCGGCGATCACGCGGCCCTGTCCGTCGAGGTATTTGGTGCCGGAGTGGATCACCCAGTCGGCGCCGAACGACAAAGGGCGTTGTAGCGCGGGCGAGCAAAAGCAGTTGTCGACCACCAGCTCGGCACCGGCGTCGTGCGCAAGATCGGCGAGTGCGGCGATATCGCACACCTCGGTCAGCGGGTTGGATGGTGTTTCGGCGAACAGCAAGCGGGTGTTGGGCTTTAGCGCTTGCGCCCATTGCCGCAGGTCGGTCTGCGACACGAACGTGGTGTCCACGCCAAATCGTGCCAGCTCCCGACCGAACAGATTGACGGTCGAGCCGAAAACCGCCTGCGAGCAGATCACATGGTCGCCAGCCTTGAGCATGGCCATCGCCAGCAGCAGGATCGCCGCCATGCCGCTGCCGGTGGCCATGCAGGCCTCGGCACCTTCGAGTGCAGCCAGTCGCTGCTCGAAGCTCGAGACGGTGGGATTGGAAAAACGCGAATAGACGAAGCCGTCCTGCTCGCCGGCAAAGCGCGCCGCGGCGGTGGCCGCATCGGGATGCACGAAGCTGCTGGTGAGAAACAGCGCCTCGCTGTGCTCGCCATACTGCGAGCGCGGCAGCGCCTGGCGCACGGCCAGGGTATCCAGCCCCGGCGGCGGGTCGTCGTGTGACGTGTCGCTCATGGCGCTTCACCTTGTTGCTCGGCGCACTGCAGGCTCAGCTGACCGGCGCCGGGTGCAACGCGACCCACGCCCGGTTGGTCGCCTTCGTCTTGCGGCAGTGTGCCGGCGATATAGCAGCCGTCGAAACACGATGCCTCGAACCCGGCGATCGCCGGGTTGATCTCGCGGATCACCCGCTTCATCGCCTCGAGGTCCTGGTAGATCAGCACGTCGGCGCCGATGATCTGGCGGATTTCTTCCAGACTGCGGTTGTGCGCGACCAGCTCGGACGCAGTGGGCATGTCGATGCCGTAGATATTGGGATAGCGCACCGGCGGCGCAGCCGAGGCCAGATAGACCTTGCGCGCGCCGGCCTCGCGGGCCATCTGCACGATTTCGCGCGAGGTGGTGCCGCGCACGATCGAATCGTCGACCAGCAGCACATTGCGCCCGGCGAACTCCTGGCCGATGGCGTTGAGTTTTTGTCGCACCGATTTCTTGCGCACGGCCTGCCCCGGCATGATGAAGGTGCGTCCGACATAACGGTTTTTGACGAATCCTTCCCGGTACGGGCGCCCGATCTTGTGCGCCAGTTGCATCGCCGACGGGCGGCTCGACTCGGGAATGGGGATGACCACATCGATTTCGCTGGGTGGCAAGACAGAGATCACGCGCTGCGCCAGCGTTTCGCCCATGCGCAGCCGCGCCCGGTAAACCGACACACCGTCGAGCACCGAATCCGGGCGGGCCAGATAGACGAATTCGAAAATGCAAGGATTGAGCTGCTGCACCGCCGCGCACTGTTCGGACTGCTGGCGCCCCTGCAGATCGATGAAAATCGCCTCGCCCGGCGCGATGTCGCGCTCGAAGCGAAAGCCCGTGCCTTCGAGTGCCACCGATTCGCTCGCCACCATGATCTCGCTGCCGTCGGCCGAGCGACCAAAGCACAGCGGGCGGATGCCGTAAGGATCGCGAAACGCCAGCATCCCATACCCGGCGATCAGCGCGACCACGGCATACGAGCCGCGCAGCCGCTGATGCACCGCGCGCACCGCGGCAAAGATATCTGTCACCGACAGCGGCAGCCCGTGCGTGCGCTGTTCGAGCTCGTGCGCCAGCACGTTGATCAGCACCTCGGTGTCCGAATCGGTATTGATGTGGCGATGATCGACCGTGAACAGCTCTTTTTTCAGCGCCACCGCATTGATCAGATTGCCGTTGTGCGCCAGCGCGATGCCGAACGGCGCATTGACATAAAACGGTTGCGCCTCCTCCTCGCTGTCGGCGTTGCCCGCCGTGGGATAGCGCACCTGGCCGATGCCGTAATGCCCCGGCAGCGAACGCATGTTGCGGGTGCGGAACACATCGCGCACCATGCCGCGCGCCTTGTGCATATAGAGCTTGTTGCCCGCGCCGGTGACGATGCCCGCGGCATCTTGCCCGCGGTGCTGCAGCAGCAGCAGTGCGTCATAGAGCAGCTGGTTGACGGGTTGCTGGGAGATGACACCGACGATGCCGCACATGGAGTGATCTTTCAGGAAAGGAAAACCGGCCCGAGGTTCAGCGCTGCGACAGGTGCCCACCCAGCGCAACCGGCAGCCAGGGCCGCAGCGCCAGCAAGAGAGACTGTGCCGGGGGGATGAGCACGGCGCTCTTCCACATCGCACTTTGCGCCAGCGCGGTCTGCGCGGCCAACGCCACCAACAGTAGCGACAGCGCCACGCCCTTGATCAGGCCGATGAGCGCACCCATGCTGCGGTCGAACACACCCAGCCCGGTGGCGCGCAGCACCATCCGCAGCATCGACGCCAGAATGCCCGCGCCCAGCACCACGACGATGAAACACATCGCATACGCTGCAAGAAGCCGCATCTGGGCATTGTCGATCGCCAGCAGATACCTGTCGCCCACCGCGGGCGCGAAATGCGCCGCGAACCAGACCGCACCGATCCAGCCGAGCAAGGTGACGATCTCGTACACCGCGCCGCGCAACAAGCTGACCAGCACGCTCAAGCTCACCACCACGAGCAAAAACCAGTCCAGCGGGCTCACAATGTCAGCACCGCGCCGCCAAGGCCGAGCCCCTGGAGCTTGTGCAGGGCGCGCTCGGCCTCCTCACGCGAGGCGAATGGGCCGACCCGCACCCGTACCCGCTTGCCCTGCGGGGTATCGACCACCTGGGTATAGGTCTTCAGCCCCGCCGCCTCGATTTTGTTGCGCACCACCTGCGCGGCATGCGCATCGGCATACGCTCCGGCCTGCACCACATACCGCGCATTGGACGGCGTCGCGTCCTGCTGCGCAGACTGCGCCTTGTGCGCCAGCGCTGCCTCGACCTGCGCCATCGTGATCTGATCGACCGGCTTGCCCTCCAGCGCCGCGAGCGCCTGGCGTGCACTGGTGATCTCACGGGATTGCGCAGGTGCGGCGGGCGTTTTGGACGTTGCCGCAGGTTTGGCCGCCGGTTGCGGCACCTCGGGCTTGACCGCGGGTTTGGCCGCAGGCGGTGCGGCAGCCGGTGCAGCCTGGGACGCACCGACCTGCGGCGCTGCAGACGCTGCCTGGCTTGTCGCAAGCGCTGGATTGCTGGCTGGCCTGACCACGGGTGTGTGTTCGGGCGGCGGCACCGCAACCGCCGAGGCGGTCAACATCGGCGCGGAAGCCGGCACCGACAGCGCCGGTGTCTTGCTCTGTGACGGAATGTCGAGGGCGATGTTCGACGGCACCGGTTTAGGCTTGGAGTCGAACACCAGCGGAAACACGATCACCCCCAGCAGCACCAGTGCCACCGCGCCGATCAGCCGGCGGCGCGCGCGGGCGCGCAGAGCATCCTGGCTCTGTGTGTCCGAGCCGTCAGAGCGGCTGCTGCGGCGGGCAGCGTTGCGGGGTGCGCCAAAGGTCATTGCGGAGATGGACTCAAATGCTTGCCATGTAAGCGAGGTAGGCCCTGCTGCAGCACACCGCCGACGGTGTAGAAGGAGCCAAACACCACGATTCTATCGGCCAGGTCCGCCCCGGCAGCCGCAGCGTGCAGCGCTTGCATCGGGTCGGCATGCAGATGCACACGGGCCTGCGGCTGCAGCGACTGCAGTTGCGCGGCGATCTGCCGAGCCTTGGCCGCCCGCGGGGTGGGCAAGTCGCACAGATGCCAGACGTCGATCAACGGCAACACGCGGCGCAGCATGCCGGCAATGTCCTTGTCGGCCATGGCACCGAACACCGCGTGGGTGAACGGAAAATACCCCATGCTGTCGAGGTTTTCGGCCAGAACGGCAATGGCATGCGGGTTGTGGCCGACATCGAGTACGACCGTCGGCTGCCCCGCCAGCACCTGGAATCGCCCCGGGAGCTCGGCGCGCGCAAACCCTTCGCGCACCGCCTGCGCCGCCACCGGGAGCACGGCCTGCAGCGCCTCCAGCGCGGCGAGCACGCCGCTGGCGTTGAGCAGTTGATTGGCCCCGCGCAGCGCAGGAAACGCCAGACTGTGTCGGCGCTGCACCCGCCCCTGCCAGCTCCACTGCTGCGGCAGATGGGTGTAGTGAAAATCGCGCCCGGCCAGCCACAGATCGGCGCCGATGGCCTGCGCATGGTCGCGCACCGACTGCGGCGCCTGCGGATCGCTGACGATGGCCGGCTTGCCGGGACGCATGATGCCCGCTTTCTCGCGCCCGATCGACTCGCGGTCGGGCCCGAGAAATTCCATGTGGTCCAGGTCGATGCTGGTGAGGATGGCGCAATCGGTGTCGATGACGTTGACCGCGTCGAGCCTGCCGCCCAGACCGACTTCCAGGATCACCGCGTCGAGCTGCTGCGCGGCCAGCAGCGACAGGATGGCCAAGGTGGTGAACTCGAAATAGCTCAGGCTGACTGCAGCCCCCTCCTGCCCCGCGGCATGCCGGGCTCGCTCGACCGCGGCGAAATGCGGCAGCAGCGCCTGGGCGCTGACCTTGCGTCCGTCGATACGGCAGCGCTCTTCGAAATGCACCAGGTGCGGTGAGGTGTAAGCGCCCACCCGGTAGCCGGCCGCGATCAGGATGGACTCGAGCATGGCCACGGTCGAGCCCTTGCCGTTGGTGCCGGCCACCGTGATGACTGGACAGGAAAAGCCAATCCCCATGGCTGCGCGCACCGCCTGGACCCGTTGCAGCCCGAGGTCGATTGCGCGGGTATGCAGGGTTTCGGCGTGGGCCAGCCAGCCGTCCAGGGTGTCGGGTATGGGGAGCATCGGGCAGGACCGGCGCCACAGGCTGGGCGCGCGGCAGGTGGACGACGAATCAGCGAAGGCGACTCAGGGTGCGATGGCGTCCGCGGGCTGACGCAGCAGCAGGGCCAGCAACCGGGCCAACTCGGCGCGCAGTTCGCGCCGGTCGACGATGCGGTCGATCGCGCCCTTTTTGAGCAGAAACTCGGCGCGCTGAAACCCCTCGGGCAGTTTTTCGCGCACGGTGTTTTCGATCACGCGCGGCCCGGCAAAGCCGATCAGCGCCTTGGGTTCGGCCAACACGATGTCGCCGATGAAGGCGAAACTGGCCGACACCCCGCCCATGGTCGGATCGGTCAGCACGCTGATGAACGGCAGCCCTGCGGCGGACAGGCGGGTGAGCGCGGCGTTGGTCTTGGCCATTTGCATCAGGCTGAGCAGTCCTTCCTGCATACGCGCCCCACCGGTGGCGGTGAAACAGATGAACGGCACTTTCTGTTCGATCGCGGTCTGCACCCCACGCACGAAGCGCTCGCCGACCACCGACCCCATCGAGCCGCCCATGAACTCGAACTCGAAGCAGGCCACGACCACGGGCAGGGTCTGGATCGCCCCGCCCATGACCACCAGCGCGTCGGTTTCCTGGGTGTTTTCCAGCGCCTCTTTCAACCGATCGGTGTATTTGCGGCTGTCCTTGAACTTCAGCGGATCGACCGGCAGCACTTCCTGGCCGATCTCATACCGGCCCTCGCCGTCGAGCAGCGCGTCGAGCCGGGCCCGCGCGCTGATGCGCATGTGATGAGCGCATTTGGGGCAGACGTTCTGGTTGAGCTCCAGATCGGATTTGTACAGCACCGTCTCGCACGATGGACACTTGACCCACAGCCCCTCGGGCACCTGGCGGCGCTCCTGCGGGCTGGTTTGCTGGATCTTGGGTGGAAGGAGCTTTTCGAGCCAACTCATGTGCGTCTGTCCTCAGAGTGTGTCGAGCGCCTGGCGAATGTCGTGGACAAAGCCGCGGGCGACCTCGGGCGCCTGCGCTGCGGGCTGCGCTTCCATCAACTCGATCAGGCGCGAGCCGATGACCACCGCATCGGCCAGCGCGCCGATGGCGCGCGCGGTCTGCGCATCTCGGATGCCAAATCCTACTCCCACCGGAACCCGGACATGCGCGCGGATGCGCGGCAGCATCTCGGCCACGGCCGAGGTGTCCAGATGCCCGGCGCCGGTCACCCCTTTGAGCGAGACGTAATACACATAGCCGCTGGCGATGCGGCCGACCTGGGCGATGCGCGCATCGGTGCTGGTGGGCGCGAGCAGAAAAATGGGCGCGATGCCCGCCGCCTTGAGCGCCGCAGCAAAGGCCTCGCTTTCGGCCGGCGGGTAATCGACGATCAACACCCCATCGACTCCTGCCTGTCTGGCCGCGGCAACGAATGCCTCCACCCCGAAGCGCTCGACCGGATTGGCATACCCCATCAGCACGACCGGCGTGACCGCATCGATGCGGCGAAATTCGTCCACGGCATCGAGCACCTGCCGCAACCCCACTCCCTGTGCGATCGCCCGCTCGGTGGCACGCTGGATCACCGGGCCGTCGGCCATCGGGTCGGAAAAAGGCACGCCGAGCTCGATCACATCGGCACCGCCCTCCACCAGCGCGTGCATCAGCGGCACGGTCATCGCGGGTGTGGGGTCGCCCGCGGCGATATAGGGAATCAGCGCCTTACGCCCCTGCGCGCGGAGCTGAGCGAAGCGCTGGTCGATGCGGTTCTGGTCGGTTCCACGCGGCCGCTCCGAAGGAACCGACACCCCCTCGGGGGGAGATGCGCGCAGCGATTCAGGGGGCTGTTTCATGTTGAGGCTCCGCGCTGGCGGGCGAACAGGGTGTCGAAGTTCACACCCTCACGCTCGGCCACGGTGTTGATGTCCTTGTCCCCCCGCCCGGAGAGGTTGACCAGGATGATCTGGTCGCGGCGCATCTGCGGCGCCAGCTTGATGGCATAGGCCAGCGCGTGGCTGGACTCGAGCGCCGGAATGATGCCCTCGATACGGCACAGTTCGTGAAACGCGGCCAGCGCCTCGTCGTCGGTGATGCCAACGTATTGCGCGCGGCCGAGATCGTGCAGCCAGGCATGTTCGGGGCCGACACCAGGGTAGTCCAGCCCGGCCGAGACCGAATGGGTCTCGATGATCTGACCGTTGGCATCCTGCAGCAGATAGGTACGGTTGCCGTGCAACACACCGGGCGTGCCCGCAGAAATCGACGCCGCGTGTCGACCCGTGTCCAGACCTTGCCCGGCGGCCTCGACCCCGATGAGTCGCACCTGCTCGTAGGGGATGTAGGGATAGAAAATACCCATGGCGTTGCTGCCGCCGCCAACAGATGCAATCACCACGTCGGGCTGGCGGCCGGTCATCTCGGGCATCTGCTGCAGACACTCGTCTCCGATCACCCGCTGGAAATCGCGCACCATCTGCGGATACGGATGCGGGCCGGCCACCGTGCCGATGATGTAGAAGGTGTTTTCGACATGGGTCACCCAGTCGCGCAGCGCTTCATTGAGCGCGTCCTTGAGCGTCTTGCTGCCGGACTCGACCGGCACCACACGCGCACCCAGCAGATTCATACGGTAGACATTGGGTGACTGGCGCTTGACATCCTCGCTGCCCA
>JBMFIE010000057.1:0-11664 GCA_049976465.1 Thiomonas sp.
AGCTTGCCGTGGCAATGCTTGTATTTCTTGCCACTGCCGCAGGGACAGGGATCGTTGCGTCCGACCTTGGGATAGGGCGAGGCCTGCTGCGCGGCGCCGGCAGCGGCGGCGGGCACCGCGAGCGCGGCCAGCGCGGCTTCGGAGTTGTCGAGCACCGAAATACCCGACGCCGCATCGGCATGCTGGAAATTGACATGGATGCGCTGCGCCTGCTGTTCCATGCTCTGGGCGGCCTGCTCGGCCTGCTCCGGGCTTTGCACCTGCACGGTCATCAGCACGCGGGTGACTTCGGTCTTGACCGAGTCGAGCATCATGCCGAACAGCTCGAACGCCTCGCGCTTGTACTCCTGCTTGGGCTGCTTTTGCGCGTAGCCGCGCAGGTGGATGCCCTGGCGCAGATGGTCGAGCGCTGACAAATGCTCGCGCCATTGCTGGTCGAGGGTCTGCAGCAGCACCACGCGCTCGAACTGCGCGAAATTCTCTTTGCCGATCAGCGCGACCTTGGCGGCATAAGCGGCGTCGGCCGCCTCGAGCACGCGCGCCAGCACGTCCTCGTCGGTCATGTTCTCGTCGGAATCCAGCCAGTCTTTCAGCGGCAGGTCGATCTGCCATTCCTCGCGCAGCACCTTCTGGAGCCCGGGAATGTCCCACTGCTCTTCCATGCTCTGCTCGGGAACGTAGCTGCGTACCAGATCGGTGAACGCGCCCTGCCGCAGCGCGCTGATCTGCTCGCTGACATCGGTGGCGTCGAGCAGTTCGTTGCGCTGCTGGTAGATGATCTTGCGCTGCTCGTTGGCGACATCGTCGTATTCGAGCAGTTGCTTGCGAATGTCGAAGTTGCGCGCCTCGACCTTGCGCTGCGCCGACTCGATCGAGCGTGTGACCATGCCGGCTTCGATCGCCTCGCCCTCGGGCATTTTCAGCCGCTCCATGATGGCCTTGACCCGGTCACCGGCGAAAATGCGCATCAGCGCATCGTCGAGCGAGAGGTAAAAGCGGGTCGAGCCCGGATCGCCCTGACGGCCGGCGCGGCCGCGCAGCTGGTTGTCGATGCGGCGGCTTTCGTGGCGCTCGGTGCCGATGATGTGCAGGCCGCCGGCAGCAATCACCTGGTCGTGCAGCGACTGCCATTCGCTCTTGAGGGCCTGCACCCTGGCGGCCTTTTCCTCGTCGGACAGATTGGGGTCGGCCTCGATGAGCTCGCACTGCTTTTCCACATTGCCGCCGAGCACGATGTCGGTGCCGCGGCCAGCCATGTTGGTGGCAATGGTGATCATGCCGGGCCGCCCGGCCTGCGCCACGATCTCGGCTTCGCGCGCATGCTGCTTGGCGTTGAGCACCTGATGCGGCAGCTTTTGCTGCTGCAGCAGCATCGAAAGCTTTTCGCTCGCCTCGATCGAGGTCGTGCCCACCAGCACCGGCTGGCCACGCATGTGGCAGTCGCGAATGTCTGCGACCACGGCCAGGTCGCGTTCGTGCGCAGTCTTGTAGACCTTGTCCTGCAGGTCCTTGCGGCGGATGGGCTTGTTGGTCGGAATGACCACGGTTTCCAGGTTGTAGATTTCCTGGAACTCGAACGCTTCGGTGTCGGCAGTGCCGGTCATGCCGCCGAGCTTGGCGTACATGCGGAAGTAGTTCTGGAAGGTGATCGACGCCAGAGTCTGGTTTTCACTCTGGATCTGCACGCCTTCCTTGGCCTCGACCGCCTGGTGCAGGCCGTCCGACCAGCGCCGTCCGGGCATGATGCGGCCGGTGAATTCGTCGACGATGATGACCTCGCCGTTCTGCACCACATAGTGCTGGTCGCGGTGGTAGAGATGATGCGCGCGCAGCGCCGCGTTCACATGGTGCATCAGCTGGATGTTGGCCGGGTCGTACAGCGTGGTGCCCGGCGGGATCAGTCCCATTTCGGCGAGGATGGCCTCGGCCTTTTCATGCCCCGCCTCGGTCAGAAACACCTGGTGCGTCTTCTCGTCCACGATGAAGTCGCCCGGCTTTTCCACGCCTTTGCCGGTGATCGGGTCTTCCTCACCGATCTGGCGCTGCATGCGCGGCACGATGGCATCGATGCGACGGTACAGCTCGGTGTTGTCGTCGGCCTGGCCGGAGATGATCAGCGGGGTACGTGCCTCGTCGATGAGGATGGAATCGACCTCGTCGATCAGCGCGTAGTTCAGCCCGCGCTGCACCCGCTCGGACGGCTCGTACACCATGTTGTCGCGCAGGTAGTCGAAGCCGTATTCGTTGTTGGTGCCGTAGGTCACATCGGCGGCGTAGGCTGCCTGCTTTTCCGCCTTGGTCATGTTGGGCAGGTTGATGCCCACACTCAAACCCAAGAAGTTGTACAGGCGACTCATCCACTCGGCATCCCGGCGGGCGAGGTAGTCGTTGACCGTGACCACGTGCACGCCCTTGCCGGTCAGGGCATTGAGGTAGACCGGCAGCGTGGCCACCAGGGTCTTGCCTTCGCCGGTGCGCATTTCCGCGATCTTGCCCTGATGCAGCGCAATACCGCCGATCAACTGCACATCGAAGTGCCGCATTTTCAGGGCGCGCTTGCCACCTTCGCGCACCACGGCGAACGCCTCGGGCAGCAGATCGTCGAGGCTGCGGCCGTTGGCGACCTGTTGGCGGAACTCGGCGGTCTTGGCCTTGAGCTGCGCATCCGTGAGTTTTTCGAACTGCGGCTCCAGGGCGTTGATGCGCTCGACCACACGCCGGTACTGGCGCAACAGCCGCTCGTTGCGGCTGCCAAACAGACTGGTGAGGAATTTGACTGGCATGGGAGGGCGGACTCGCGGCCCGCTGATTTGAATGTTTGGGGAATCCGGCTGCGGCGCATCGCGCACCTGGCGGCTTCCGGGATTTTTCATTGTATGCGTGCGGTTTTGTGCATCCGCACTGGCACAATGCAGATGGATACATCGCTTTCCAACAGGTTCCGCTGCACCCATGCCCCGCCCTCGCCCCTCGTCTTCCCCGCCGCTGCTGGCCAGTGGTGGAGGATCGCTGTCAGCCTGGGCCCAGGTCACTCTGCCGATCGCCGCGCTGCGCGAGACCGCGCTGCTGTCGCGGCGCATGTGGGATACGGCGCGGCGGGTTCTGCCCGCACCGCTTTGCAGCGCCATCCAGCCCGGCCGGCTGCACGACGGCGTCTGGAGCCTGACTGCGGGTTCGAGCGCGGTGGCCGCCAAGCTCAGTCAGTTCAAACCGGTCTTGCTGCAGCACCTACAGCAAGCCGGCTTTTCGCTGCGGGACATCCGCATCCGGGTGCAACCGCAGGAACAGCGCCGCGACGCTGCGCCATGCCTGCCGCCGCAAGGCGCGGCCTGCCCGGCCGAGGTGCTGGCCCGACTGCGTGCGCTGCGTGAAGGTTGAGCCCCGAGGCCAGACGCGGTCAGAATGCGAAGGTCGGCACCGCGCGGAACGCGGCCGGCGCACGCGCGGCGTCGTCGAAACTGACGATTTCATACGCGCCCTGATCGGCAAACAGCTTGCGCAGCAGCATGTTGTTGACCGCGTGTCCGCTGCGAAACGCGCTGTAGGCGCCGATCAGCGCCTTGCCCGCCACGTACAGATCGCCGATGGCGTCGAGCATCTTGTGCTTGACGAACTCGTCGTCCAGGCGCAGGCCGTCCTGGTTGAGCACACGGTATTCGTCCATCACGATGGCGTTTTCCATACTGCCGCCCAGCGCAAGGCCGTTGCTGCGCAGCATTTCGACATCGCGCATGAAACCAAAGGTGCGCGCGCGCGCGATGTCTCTGACATACGAATCGCGCCCGAGCTCGAACACGGTGGACTGCGCGGTCTGATCGACCGCAGGATGATCGAAGTCGATGTCGAAGCTCAGCTTGAAACCATCGTAGGGCTCGAGCCTGGCCCATTTGAGGTCGTTGCCTTCGCCCAGCCGCACTTCTACCGTCTTGCGCACCCGGATGAAACGCTTGGGCGCGTTCTGCAGCGCGATTCCGGCGGACTGCAGCAAATAGACGAAGGACGAGGCCGAGCCGTCGAGGATGGGAATCTCCTCGGCGGTGACGTCGATGTAGAGGTTGTCGATCCCCAGCCCGGAGCAGGCCGACAGCAGGTGCTCGACGGTGTGGATTTTCACGCCGTCGCGCCCCAGGGTGGTGGCCATGCGCGTATCGACCACGGCAAAGGGGCTGAGCGGGATTTCGACCGGCTGGCTCAAATCGGTGCGGGTGAACACGATGCCGGTGTCCGGCGGCGCAGGGCGCAGCGTCAGTTCCACCCGTTCACTGCTGTGCAGACCCACGCCCACGGCGCGGTTGACGGATCGAATGGTGCGTTGCGCCAGCATGATTTTTTATGAAGGATTGTTTTTCGATTGGGCCTAACTATTCATTCTAGAGTTTTTTCTGCACGCCCGCCTTTGGGGCTCGGTGGTCGGGCCCACCCGGGCAGGGAGGTGATCTGCCGGGGTGGGCGCCTGGGTGCGCTTGCCCGTGCTGCGGCGACACGCCCGCGCG
This sequence comes from Thiomonas sp., assembly GCA_049976465.1. GTDB lineage: Bacteria > Pseudomonadota > Gammaproteobacteria > Burkholderiales > Burkholderiaceae_C > Thiomonas. The sequence goes on from JBMFIE010000057.1 coordinate 4,494, forward strand.
GAGTCGGGTTACTCCGTCGGGGGGCTGCGGCTGTCACGCGCGCGCATGCGCCGTGCGCGGCCGCGGCCGGTTGCCGAGCGCTCTGGCGCGGGTGCCTCAGTCGGCCTGCTTGCGCAGGAAGGCCGGAATTTCGACCTCGTCCATACCACCCTGCATCAGCGCGCTGACATGCGCCGAGGGCGCGCCGCGCCCGTTGCGCCAGATCGCCGGGCTCTGGTAGGGGTCGGCACCGACCGGGCCAAAGGAGGCGGTGCGCAGCGGCACATTGTCGGTGCCGGTGCGGATGACCGTGAGTTCCGGGGCGACCTTTTCGGCTCTGCCGCTCAGGCCCGTGGCCAGCACGGTCACGCGCAGCGAATCGCCCATGCTCGGATCGTTGACCGTGCCGAAAATGATGTTGGCATCGGGCGCAGCGTAGGCGCGGATCGCGTTCATCGCCTCGCGGGTTTCGCTCAGGCGCAACGAGTCGTCGGCGGTGATGTTGACCAGCACACCCTTGGCGCCGGAGAGGTCCACACCGTCGAGCAGCGGGCAGACCACCGCCTGCTCGGCAGCCAGCCGGGCGCGGTCGGGGCCGCTGGCCACCGCGGTGCCCATCATCGCCTTGCCGGGCTCGCCCATCACGCTCTTGACGTCCTCGAAGTCGGCGTTGATCAGGCCGGGCACATTGATGATCTCGGCAATGCCACCGGTGGCGTTTTTCAGCACGTCGTTGGCCTTGGCAAAGGCTTCTTTCTGGCTGATGTCGTCGCCATACACCTCGAGCAGTTTTTCGTTGAGCACGACGATCAGCGAGTCGACATTGGCCTCGAGTTCGGCCAGGCCCTGCTCGGCGTTGGCCATGCGCTTGGAGCCTTCGAATTCGAACGGGCGCGTGACCACGGCCACGGTGAGAATGCCCATTTCGCGCGCGATCTTGGCAATCACCGGCGCGGCGCCCGTGCCGGTGCCGCCGCCCATGCCCGCGGTGATGAACAGCATGTGCGCACCTTCGAGGGCGTCGCGGATCTGCGCGCGGGCCTGATCGGCGGCCTCGCGCCCGACCACCGGCTTGCCGCCAGCGCCCAGGCCGGTCTTGCCCAGTTGCAGGAAGCGGTGCGCGCTCGAATTTTTCAGCGCCTGCGCATCGGTGTTGGCGCAGATGAATTCCACCCCGCGCACGCCCGAGGCGATCATGTGTTCGACCGCGTTGCCGCCGCCACCGCCAACACCGATGACCTTGATGTTGGTTCCCTGGTTGAACGCGCTGTCAACGTCGTTCTCGATCATTTCAAAAGCCATGTCACACCTCCGTTGAAAACCGGCCGGCGCACCCTACGCCTGCCGAACACACCCTGCGCCGCCGCACCCGGACCCTCCGGGCGCCGCTGCACAGAACTCAAAAATTCCCTGCGAACCACTCCTTCAGGTGGCCCAGCCAGCCCTTGACCGAGCTGCTCTTGTGCGCAATGCGCGCGCCGCGCTGGCGTTGGTGCTGTGCTTCGGCGAGCAAGCCCATGACGGTGGCCATGCGCGGGTTGCGCACCATATCGGCCAGCGGCCCGCTGTAGCTGGGCACACCCACGCGCACCGGCTTGAGAAAAATGTCCTCGGCCAGTTCGACCATGCCAGGCAACTGCGCCGATCCGCCGCACAACACCACGCCGGAGGACAGCACGTCCTCGAAGCGCGAGTCACGAATGACCTGCTGCGCCAGGGCGAAAATCTCTTCGGCGCGCGGCTCGATCACGCTGGCGAGCACTTGGCGCGAGAGCATGCGCGGGCCGCGGTCGCCCAGCCCGGGCACTTCCAGTGTTTCTTCTGGGTTGGCCAGCACCTGCTTGGCGATGCCGTGTTCGATCTTGATGTCCTCGGCGTCGCGCGTCGGGGTGCGCAGCGCCATGGCGATGTCGCTGGTGATCAGCTCTCCGGCCACTGGAATGATGGCGGTGTGGCGGATCGCGCCGCCGGTGTAGATGGCGATGTCGGTCACCCCGGCGCCGATGTCGACCACCGCCACGCCCAGCTCCTTCTCGTCGGCGGTGAGTACCGCGTGGCTGGACGCCAGCGGATGCAGCACCAGCTGCTCGACCTCCAGACCGCAGCGGCGCACGCACTTGAGCACGTTCTCGGCAGCGGTCTGCGCACCGGTGACGATGTGCACGTTGACTTCCAGCCGCACGCCGCTCATGCCCACCGGCTCCTTGACTTCCTGGCCGTCGATGATGAATTCCTGCGGCTCGACCAGCAGCAGGCGCTGATCGGCGGGAATGTTCACCGCCTTGGCGGTTTCGATCACGCGGTTGACATCGGCCTGCGTGACCTCGCGGTCCTTGATCGCCACCATGCCATGCGAGTTCTGCCCGCGGATGTGGCTGCCGGTGATGCCGGTGATCACATGGGTGATCTTGCAGTCGGCCATCAGCTCGGCCTCTTTCAGCGCCGCCTGGATGGACTGCACCGTGGCCTCGATGTCCACCACCACGCCACGGCGCATGCCCGCAGTGGGCGCCTGGCCGATGCCGACGATCTTGAAGCCGGCTGCCGGGTTGTCGCGATCCGCCAGCATTTCGGCAACCACCACCAGCACTTTGGAGGTGCCGATGTCCAGCGCCACCACCAGATCCTTGTAGTCCTTGTTGGCCATGTCAGTCTTTCCTCCCCGCGGGTTGCGGCGTCGTCTTGTCCTTCATCCCCGGCAGTTCCACGCCTTGCAGATGCACCGCAAAGCCATTCGGATAGCGCAGGTCTGCGCTGTCGATGGGGCGGCCGTAGCGGGCCTGTAGCTGCGGCATGAGCTGCAGGAATTGCCGCAGGCGCTGCCGGGTTGCCGGACTGTCGGGCGCGCTGCCCAGATCGATGCGCAGATTGCTGCGGGTCTGCAGGCTCCAGTTGCCGGCGCTGCCCAGCGTCAATGCGGCCAGGGTCTGGCCGAAAGGCTGCAGCAGGCCCTGCAACGTGCGGCTCATCTGCAACACCTGCGCGCCGCTGCCCGCCGGCCCGCTGAGCTGGGGCAGATCCAGACCCTGCACCTCGCCGAGGTTGGCATTGAACGGTTGCCCCTCGGCATTGAGCAGTTGAGGCGTGCCGCCGCGGTCGCGCCATAGCGCCACGGGCTGCTGCGTCTGCAGCGTCACCAGCAGTTCCATCGGCCACAGCCGCTGCACCACCGCGGAACGTACCCAGGGCAGTTGCTCGAACACGCGCTGCGCCTGCGCGAGGTTGATGGTGAGGAAATTGCCCTGCAGCTGCGGCAGGGCCTCGGCCCGCACCGTGACCGGATTGATGCGCTGCAGATCGCCCTGCAGCCGCACCGCGCGGATGTCCCACCAGCTGCGCTGCATCAGCCAGTGCCCGGCGGCGAACAGGCAGCCCAGCGCCAGCAGCCAGTACAGCGCACGCGTGGTGCCCTGCATCAGGCGGATGTCGAGCGGCAGCTCGGACGCGGCGGTGCGGCTCATCGGCTCGGGCTCCTGTGCGGTTGATCGAGCGCGGCCAGGCTCAGGATGAGCAGGCACAGGTCGGCATAGTCCAGCCCGGCCACGCGTGCGGCCATCGGCACGAGCGAATGCCCGGTCATGCCCGGCGAGGTGTTGATCTCCAGCAGGAAGGGCTGACGGTCGGTGGCGCGGATCATGATGTCCGCACGCGCCCAGCCGCGGCAGCCTAGGCTGCGATAGCTGCGCAGCACCAGGTCCTGGATGCGCGCCTCCTCGTCCGCGGGCAGTTCGCTCGGGCAGATGTAGCGGGTGTCGTCGCTGAAATACTTGTGCTCGTAGTCGTAGTTGCCGCCGGGGGCGACGATGCGGATCAGCGGCAGCGCGCGCGCGGCGTCGCCCGCGCCGATGACGCCGCAGGTCACTTCGTCGCCGACGATGAACTGTTCGACCAGCACCTTGCTGTCGTAACGCGCCGCCTCGCGGTATGCGGCCTCCACCTCTGCGGCGCTGTCGGCGCGCTTCAGGCCCAGGGTCGAGCCCTCATGCGTGGCCTTGAAAATCAGCGGAAAACCCAGTTCGGCGGCGGCTGCACGCGCCGCGTCCAGCGAGCCGACTTCGCGCCACTGCGGCGTGGGCAGACCTTCGAAATGCCACAGCCGCTTGGTCATGGCCTTGTCGATGGCCAGGGCCGACGCCAGCACACCGGGGCCGGTGTAGGGAATGCCGAGCAGTTCCAGCGCACCCTGCACCGTGCCGTCCTCGCCCCAGCGGCCATGCAGGTTGATGAACGCCCGCTGCGCGCCAAAGGACTTGAGCGCAGCCAGATCGTCCACCGCCGGATCGAAGGCGAAGGCGTCCACCCCGCGCGACTGCAGCGCGGCCAGCACGCCCTTGCCCGACATCAGCGAGATCTCGCGCTCGGCGGACATGCCGCCCATGAGCACGGCGACACGGCCCATGCCACGCGGATCGATTTGCGGCCAGGATGTCATGGCGTGTTCTCCTTTGCCGCCAGCGCGGCGGTCTGCGCAGGCACGCCGCCGATCGAGCCCGCGCCCATGCAGATCACCACATCGCCGTCGCGGGCCATGTCCACAATGGCGCGCGGCATGTCGGCGATGGCCTCGACGAACACCGGCTCGGTCTTGCCGGCCACGCGCACGGCGCGCGCCAGGCTGCGGCCGTCTGCCGCCACCAGCGGCGCCTCGCCTGCCGCGTAGACCTCGGCCAGCAGCACGGCGTCGGCGTCGCCCAGCACTTTCACAAAGTCCTCGAACAGGTCGCGGGTGCGGGTGTAGCGGTGCGGCTGGAAGGCCAGCACCAGCCGACGGCCGGGAAACGCGCCGCGCGCGGCAGCAATGGTCGCGGCCATTTCCACCGGGTGATGGCCGTAGTCGTCGATCAGGGTGAAGTGCCCACCGCCCTGCGCAGGCACTTCGCCGTAGCGCTGGAAGCGCCGCCCCACGCCGTGGAAGGCGGCCAGCGCGCGCTGAATGGCCGCGTCGTCCACATTGAGTTCGGTGGCCACGGCGATGGCCGCCAGCGCGTTCTGCACGTTGTGGCGGCCAGGCAGGTTCAGGGTGATGGGCAGCGGCGGCAGCTGCACGCCATTGCGCCGCAGCGCGGTGAAGCGCATCTGCGCACCGTCGGCCTGCACGTCGATGGCGCGCACCTGCGCGTCTTCGGAAAAGCCGTAGCTGGTGATGGGCTTGGAGATGAAGGGCAGGATCTGGCGCACCGCCGCATCGTCCACGCACAGCACCGCGGTGCCGTAGAACGGCAGACGCGAGAGGAAATCGACAAAGGCGTGGCGCAGCCGGGCCGGATCGTGGCCGTAGGTGTCCATGTGGTCGGCGTCGATATTGGTGACCACGGCCATGACCGGCAACAGATTGAGGAAGGAGGCGTCGGATTCATCGGCCTCGACCACGATGTACTCGCCCTGCCCGAGCTTGGCGTTGACCCCGGCGCTGTTGAGCTTGCCGCCGATGACAAAGGTCGGGTCGAGCCCGCCCTCGGCCAGCACACTGGCGACCAGGCTGGTGGTCGTCGTCTTGCCGTGCGTGCCGGCAATCGCAATGCCGCGCTTCAAGCGCATCAGCTCGGCCAGCATCACCGCGCGCGGCACCACCGGGATGTGGCGTGCGCGCGCGGCGAGCACTTCTGGGTTGTCGGCGCGCACCGCGGTGGAGACGACCACGGCGTCGGCGTCCTGCACATGCGCCGCGTCGTGACCAATGGCCACGCGCACCCCCAGACCGCGCAGACGCTGCACCGTGGCGCTCTCGCTCAGATCCGAGCCGCTGATGCCGTAGCCCAGGTTGTGCAGCACCTCGGCGATGCCGCTCATCCCGGCGCCGCCGATGCCGACGAAATGAATGTGGTGAATGGCGTGTTTCATCGCCCTTGTCCTTGGATGGATGTGTGCCGCGACAGCAGCGCGTTGCAGCCGTCCACCACGGCCTGCACCGCACCGGGTTGCGCCAGCGCGCGCGCGGCGCGGGCCAGTTGCAGCAGCCGCGTGCGGTCCAGTCCGCGCAGAGAATCGGCCAGCGCCTGCGCGCTGAGGTCGCGTTGTTGCACCAGCAGCGCCGCCTCGCGGCCTGCGAGAAATTGCGCGTTGGCCGTCTGATGGTCATCGACCGCATGTGGAAATGGCACGAACAGCGCCGCCACCCCGGCACAGGCCACTTCGGTGACGGTCGAGGCACCGGCGCGGCAGATCACCAGATCGGCCTGCGCGTAGGCCGCAGCCATGTCATCGATGAAGACCACGCAGTCGGCCTGCACCTTGGCGTCGGCATACGCCTGCTGCAACGCGGGCAGATGCCTGGCGCCACTCTGGTGCCGCACCTGCGGGCGCTCGTTCTCGGGCAGCAGCGCCAGCGCCTGCGGCACCAGGGTATTGAGCGCCTGCGCGCCCAGGCTGCCGCCCACGACCAGCAGGCGCAGCGGCCCGCTGCGTGCGGCGTAGCGCTGCTCGGGCGCGGGCAGCGCGCAGATCTCGGCACGCACCGGATTGCCCACCCACTGCGCCCCGGGCAGCACATCGGGAAACGCGGTGTAGCTGCGATCGGCCAGGCGCGCGAGCACCTTGTTGGCCAGACCAGCCACGGCGTTCTGTTCATGCACCACCAGCCTGGCGCCGGCCCACACACTCATCAGCCCACCGGGAAAGGCGATGAAACCGCCCATGCTCACCACGACGTCGGCTTTGATGCGGCGCAGCCCGCGCAGCGCCTGCCAGAACGCCCGCAGCAGGTTGACCGGCAGCAGCAGCTTGGTCAGCAGCCCCTTGCCGCGCAGCCCGCCAAAGCGCACCCACAGCATGTCAAAACCGTGCTGCGGCGCGAGCTGCGCTTCCATACCGCCGGGCGCGCCCATCCAGTACACGGTCCAGCCAGCCCCGCGCAGCCCATCGCCAACGGCGATGCCGGGGAAGATATGGCCGCCAGTGCCTCCGGCCATGATCACGGCAACCGGCTTGCGTTCGGTCATACATGCCCCCCGCGCATCAAGACCCGGTTCTCGAAATCCACCCGCAGCAGCACCGCAATCGCCATGCAGTTGAGCATCAGCGCCGAGCCGCCGTAGCTCATCAGCGGCAGGGTCAGACCCTTGGTCGGCAGCAGACCGAGGTTCACGCCGATGTTGATGAACGCCTGCCCGCCGATCCACACCCCCACGCCCTGCGCGACCAGCGCGCTATACATGCGGTCGAGCACCAGCGCTTGACGGCCGATGTCGAAAGC
>JBMFIE010000058.1:0-11433 GCA_049976465.1 Thiomonas sp.
GTCGGACTCATCAGGAAAACCCGAGCAATTTACTCGGATCGATGCGGGCCCATTTGCGCATCGATCAAATTTCAAAACGGTCAGCCGCGATCTGTCAGGGACTCGATCTGCTCGGCCAGTTCCAGCCAGCGCTCCTCGCATTGGGACAGGCGCTCTTGCAGCGCGCGGTGCCGCCGGCTGTATTCCACCCGCTCTGCCGCGGGCAGGTCGGGCTGGACGAGGGACGCTTCCAGCGCGGCACGTTCGGTTTCAAGCCGCTGCATGTCGGCTTCGATCTGGTTGAGCTCGGCCTTGATCGGCCGCAGCTGTTGCATGCGCTGCTGGCGAAGCTCGGCCTGCTGACGTCGCGCCAGTCTGCGATCCGGTGGTGCCGCGGTCGCGCTGCTACCGGGCTGCGCCGCGGCGCCCAGGCGCTGCCGGGTGCGCGCCAGCGCCCACTGCTGATAGTCGTCGAGGCTGCCGTCGAAGTCTTGCACCCGGCCACCGTCGACCAGCCAGAAGCTGTCGCAGGTGGCGCGCAGCAGCGCACGGTCGTGCGACACCAGCAGCATCGTGCCGGAAAAGTCTTGCAGCGCCAGGGCCAGCGCCTCGCGCGTGGACAGGTCCAGATGGTTGGTCGGTTCGTCGAGCAGCAGCAAATTGGGCCGGCGCCAGATCACCAAAGCCAGCGCCAGACGCGCCTTTTCTCCGCCGGAAAAGCTGCCGCAGGCGCGCTGCATCATGTCGCCGTCGAACTGATAGCGGCCCAGCCAGTTGCGCCAGTCCTGCTCGGTGCTGTGCGGCGCCACCTCGCGCGCCAGCCGCTGCATATGCTGCAGCGGCGATTCATCGAGCCGCAGCACATCCACTTCCTGCTGCGCAAAATAACCGATCACCAGCCCCTTACCCTCGATGCGCTGGCCAGACAACGGCGGCAGCACGCCGGCCAGGGTTTTGACCAGTGTGGACTTGCCCTGCCCGTTGGCACCGAGAATGCCGATGCGCTGCGCCCCGACGATGCTGCAGTTCACATCGCGCAGAATGGGCGGCTGGCCGTAGCCGCAGCTGACGCCCTGCAGGGTCAGCAACTGCTGCGGCAGGCTCAGCGGTGGCAGCATCTCGATGCGCAGCGCGGCGCTCAGATAGACCGGCGCCAGGCGCTCCATGCGCTCTAGCGCCTTCATGCGACTTTGCGCCTGTCGCGCCTTGGTTGCCTTGGCACGAAAGCGCTCGACAAAACGGGTCAGCCGCATCACCTCCTGCTGCTGACGCGCGTAGGCTGCCTGCTGCTGCAACAGCTTTTGCGCGCGCTGCTCCTCGAACAGGCTGTAGTTGCCGCCATAGCGGGTGAGCTTGCCGCCGTCGAGATGCACGGTGACGCGGGTGGTGGCGTCGAGGAACTCGCGGTCGTGCGAAATCACCAGCAGCAGCCCGCTGTAGCGGGTCAGCCATTGCTCCAGCCAGACCAGCGCGTCCAGGTCGAGATGGTTGGTCGGCTCGTCCAGTAAAAGGCAGTCGCTCGGCGCGAACAGCGCCTGCGCCAGCGCCAGCCGCATGCGCCAGCCGCCAGAGAACTGCCGCACCGGCGCATGCAGCTGCTCCAGACTGAAGCCCAGGCCGAGCAGCAGCGCCTCGGCCCGCGCCTGCGCGGTGTAGCCGTCTGCCAGCTCGAACGCATGCTGTGCCTCGGCCACGGCCTGACCTGCGCCGGGGTCATGCTCGGACCGGGTCAGGGCGTCCTGCAACGCCTGCCGTGCAGCGCACAGGGCCGCGTCCCCCTGCAGCACGAATTCTGTCGCCGCCGTATCGGTATCCGGCACGTCCTGAGACACGGTAGCCAGCCGCCAGTTGGTTGGTTTCTCGACAGTGCCCGCGTCCTCGTGCAGCCGACCCAGCAGCAGCGAGAACAGCGAGGTCTTGCCGGCACCATTGACGCCGACCAATCCGATCTTTTCGCCCGGATGCATGGTCAGACTGGCCAGGTCGAGCACCACCTGGGTGCCACGCCGCAGCACGACGTCGGTCAGGCGGATCATGTCGCGCTGCTGTGCGGGAAAGCGGCGCGCAGATCGTCCGCCAGCAGCAGGCACACCGCTTCGGGGTGCGATTCGGTTTCCAGCCAGACCGCGGGCAGCCGCGGGAACGCCGCCTCGAACGCGGCACGCTCATGGCCCACCTCGAGCACCATGACTCCATGCGGGGCAAGGTGCGCGGGCGCCTCGCGCAGCAGACGCCGCACCAGGTCCATGCCGTCGGCGCCCCCGGCCAGCGCCAGTGCGGGCTCATGGCGGTATTCCGCGGGCAAGGCCTGCATACTGGAAGTGGGCACGTACGGGGGGTTGCACAGCACCAGGTCGTAACCCGCGCCAGGCTGCGGAGCAAACGCGCTCCACAGATCGGAGGCAATGAGTCGCACACGGCGATCCAGCGCATGCGCAGCGCAGTTGATCTGCGCCACGGCCAGCGCGTCGGGCGACAGATCGGCGGCATCGACCTGCGCCTGCTCCCACACGCGCGCAGCAAGGATGGCCAGACATCCGCTGCCGGTGCACATGTCGAGAATGCGCCGCGGCGGCGCGATCAGCCACGGGTCGAACGCACCCTGATCGAGCAGTTCGGCGATGAAGGAGCGCGGCACGATCACCCGTGGATCGACCGTGAAGCGCAGCCCTACCAACCAGGCTTCGCCGAGCAGATAGGCCAGCGGCTGCCGGCTGGCGATGCGCTGCGCCGTGATCTGCCGAATCCGCTGCATCTGCTGCGCATCGAGGGGCCGGGCGGCATGGGTATCGAGCCGCTCGACCTCGGGCGCGGGCAGACCTGCGACATGCAGCACCAGCCAGGCAGCTTCTTCCTCGGCACTGGCACAGCCGTGGCCGTATTCGAGACACGCGGCAGCCAGGGCCTGCGCCGCCTCGGCCCAGGCCTCGCCCAGTGTGGCCGCAGCAGGCTGCCGACCCTGCGGATCAGCAGGCCGGGTCATGCCACCAGCGCCTCGAGGGTGCGGCGGTAGATGTTTTTCAGCGGGTCGATGGCATCGACATCCACCCATTCGTCGATCTTGTGGATGCTGGCATTGACCGGGCCGAACTCGACCACCTGCGGGCAAATCTTGGCGATGAAGCGGCCGTCGGACGTGCCGCCGCTGGTCGAAAGTTGCGGCTGCACCCCGGTCTCGGCCCGAATCGCTGCCTGTAGCGCGTCGGACAAGGCGCCTGGCGGGGTGAGAAACGGCTCGCCGCCGAGCGTCCAGTCGATGCAGTAATCGAGCGCATGGCGGTCGAGCACCGCATGCACGCGTTGCTTGAGCTGCTCCGGGGTCGATTCGGTGGAGAAGCGGAAGTTGAAATCGACCACCAGTTCACCGGGAATCACATTGGTCGCGCCGGTGCCGGCGTGGATGTTGGAAATCTGCCAGGATGTCGGCGGAAAATGGGCATTGCCCTGGTCCCAGGACATCGCGGTCAGTTCGGCCAGCGCGGGGGCGGCCAGATGAATGGGATTGCGCGCCAGGTGTGGATAAGCGATGTGGCCTTGCACGCCGCGCACGGTTAGCCGCCCGGAGAGCGAGCCGCGTCGCCCGTTCTTGATCACGTCGCCCAGGGTGGCGGTGGAGGTGGGCTCACCGACGATGCACCAGTCCAGCCGCTGGCGGCGCGCGGCGAGCAGCTCGCACACCTTGACCGTGCCGTCACGCGCCGGGCCTTCCTCGTCACTGGTGAGGAGGAAGGCGATCGCACCCCGCGGCCTTGGATGCGCAGCGAGAAATTCCTCTACCGCCACGACCATTGCGGCGAGCGAAGTTTTCATGTCGGCAGCGCCACGGCCGTAAAGCCGCCCCTCGCGCACCGTCGGGAGAAACGGGTCGCTGTGCCACTGCTCGATTGGCCCGGTCGGCACGACGTCGGTATGCCCGGCAAACACCAGCACTGGCGCATCTGGCGCTGCACCCGGCCGCAGCGCCCAGAGATTGGTCACGCAAAACTCCGGCGGGCCGCTTTGCACGGTCTCGCATGCAAACCCCAGCGCCGACAGTCGCGCGGCGATGACCTGCTGGCAGCCAGCGTCCTGCGGCGTGACCGATGGGCGTGAGATGAGGTCGTGAACCAGTGCTTGTGTCGGCGACATGGGGTGGCAGCGCGCCGCTCAGCGCGGGGAGTCGAGGTCGAGGGTAATTTCGGTGAACGATGGGGTGTCGTCTTCGATCGTCTCTGCAGCTGCGGACTGCTTGCGCAGGCTGGAATCGTTTTCCAGACGCCACAGCAGATTGGTCGGCGAGTCGGCATAGGCCAGTGCCTCCTCGCGGCTGACCACGCCAGAGGTCACCATCGCGGCAAGCGCCTGCTCGAAGGTCTGCGAGCCTTCGGCCATGGATTTTTCCATCGCCTCCTTGACCCCGGAAAAGTCGCCCTTTTCGATCAGCTCGCGCACCAGCTGGGTGTTGAGCATGACTTCCACCGCGGGGGTCAGCCCGCCGGCGGTGGCGCGCAGCAGACGTTGCGAGATGATGCCGCGCAATCCCGAAGCCATGTCGTTGTAGAGCGCCGGGCGTTGATCCATGGGGTAGAAACCGACGATGCGGTTGAGCGCCTGGTAGCTGTTGTTGGCATGCAGCGTAGCCAAACACAAATGCCCCGACAGCGCGTATTGCAGGGCCGCGCTCATGGTCGCCTGGTCGCGGATTTCACCGATCATGATGCAGTCGGGCGCCTGGCGCAGCGCATTTTTCAGGCCAACCGCCAGCGACTCGGTGTCGATGCCCACCTCGCGTTGGTTGACAATGGACTTGCGGTTGGAAAACAGGTATTCGATCGGCTCTTCCAGGGTGAGGATGTGGCCGGTTTTGTTGGCGTTGCGGTAGTCGATCATCGCCGCCAGGGTGGTGCTCTTGCCGGCGCCGGTGGAGCCGACCATCAGCAGCAGGCCGTGCTTTTCCATTACCAGATCGGCCAGGATGCCCGGCAAATTCAGAGACTCCAGCGGAGGTATCTCGCCGGGAATGAAGCGCACCACCATCGCCACACTCCCGCGCTGGCGGAACGCGCTGATGCGAAAACTCCCCAGCCCCGGGCGCGGCAGGCCCATGTTGAGCTCGCCAGTGCGCGTGACCTCGGCGGCCCGCTCGGGGCCCACCGCTTCGACGAGCAGCCGAAACGGCTCGTCGGTGCCAAGGACCTGACGGTTGACCGCGATCGCGTGCCCGTTGATGCGGATGAGGATGGGGGCATGCGGGCTGATGTAGAGATCGGACGCCTTTTTTTCGGCCATCAGCTTGAACAATCGCTCCATTGCCGACATGGTTCTCCCCCCCTCGGAGTGTGCCGCCGCAGTCTGCCGCGCGCGCTGCGCTCAGGCGCGCAACAGTTCGTTGATGCTGGTCTTCGCCCGTGTTTGCGCGTCGACCTTCTTGACGATGACCGCGCAGTACAGGCTGTACTTGCCGTCGCTGCTCGGCAGGCTGCCGCTGACCACCACCGAGCCGGCTGGAATACGGCCATAGCTCACCTCGCCGGTGGCGCGGTCGTAGATCTTGGTCGATTTGCCGATGTACACGCCCATCGAGATCACGCAGTTGTCTTCGACGATCACGCCTTCCACCACTTCCGAGCGCGCGCCGATGAAGCAGTTGTCGCCGATGATGGTGGGGTTGGCCTGGATCGGCTCGAGCACACCACCGATGCCCACCCCGCCCGACAGATGCACATTCTTGCCGATCTGCGCACACGAACCCACGGTCGCCCAGGTATCGACCATCGTGCCTTCATCGACATAGGCGCCGATGTTCACATACGACGGCATCAACACCACATTCGGCGCGATGTAGGCACCGTGCCGCGCCACCGCCGGCGGCACCACACGCACACCGGTGGCGCGCATCTGTTCTTCATTCAAGTTGTGGAATTTGGTCTGCACCTTGTCGAAAAAATGCAGGTCGCCAGCATGCATCAATCGGTTGTCGTGCAGGCGAAAGCTCAGCAGCACCGCTTTTTTCAGCCATTGGTGCGTCACCCATTCGCCATTCACCCGCTCGGCCACGCGCAGCTTGCCCGCGTTGAGCTGGTCGATCACATGGTCGACCGCCTCGCGCAGTTCGGCCGGAGCGTTGGCCGGGCTGTAGTTGGCGCGGTCATCCCAGGCCTGGTCGATGAGGGTTTGCAGTTGTTGGGTCATGGTGGGGTTCAATGTGAAGGGTTGAGTTCTGAACAAAACGCGGCAATGCGCCGGGCGGCCTCGACACATTCTTCGACCTGCGCGACCAACGCCAGGCGCACGCGCCGGCTGCCCGGATTGTGGCCATGCTGCGTACGCGCCAGATAACTGCCGGGCAAAACCGTGACATTGTATTTTTCGAGCAGACCGCGGGCGAACTCGGTGTCGTCGATCGGCGTACCGGCCCAGAGATAGAAACCAGCGTCTGGCAGCCGCACATCCATCACCGGCTGCAGGATGGGCAGCACAGCGGCGAATTTTTCGCGGTACAGCGCCCGGTTGTGCGCGACATGCGCTTCGTCGCCCCATGCCTCGGTACTGGCGGCCTGCACCGCCGGGTTCATCGCACTGCCATGGTAGGTGCGGTAGCGTGTGAACGCGCCGATCAGCGATGCGTCCCCGGCGACGAAACCCGAGCGCAGCCCAGGAACGTTAGACCGTTTGGACAGCGAGGTGAACATCAGCAGGCGGCGAAAGTCTCTGCGCCCCAGTTGCCATGCCGCCTGCAACCCACCGAGCGGCGGTTGCGCGCCGAACCAGATTTCCGAGTAGCACTCATCGCTGGCGATGACGAAACCGTGGCGGTCGGACAATTCGAACAGCAACTTCCACTCGGCCAAGGGCATCACCGCGCCGGTCGGATTGCCCGGCGAGCAGACATACAGCAGCTGCGTACGCTGCCACACCGCCTCCGGCACGGCAGCCCAGTCCACCGCGAAGTTACGCTGCGGATCGACCGCGGCGAAATACGGCTGCGCCCCGGCCAGCAGCGCGGCACCCTCGTAGATCTGATAAAACGGATTCGGACAGACCACGGTGGCGGCAGGTCGGCTGGAGTCCACGACGGTTTGCGCAATGGCAAACAGCGCCTCGCGCGAGCCGTTGACCGGCAGCACCTGGGTCTGCGCGTCCAGCGCAATGCCATAGCGGCGCTGCGCCCACTGCGCACAGGCCTGCCGCAGCGCCAGCGTGCCGGTGGTGCTCGGATAGACCGCCAGACCGTCGAGATGCCGGGTCAACGCGTCACGGATGAACTGCGGCGTGGGATGCCTGGGTTCGCCGATGCCCAGACTGATCGCAGGCAGTTGCGCCGGCGGCGTGACATCCTGCGTCAAAGCACGCAGTTTTTCGAACGGATAGGGCTGGAGCAGATCGAGGCGGGGATTCACTGGAGTGACGAGAGCGCAGAGCGAGCCGGCGGGGCGAATGCGCATTCTACGGAGCCTGCCGGCCCGCGGACCGCGGCCCTTGCAGGCGAAAAACGCGCCGTGGCACGCAGGTGCTGTCATCACCACGGGCACTGCCGCGTTATCTAGGGCCTATGCACCGCACTTCGGCTGCCCTTCTGACCTTGGCCATTATGCTATGGATCATGCTTCCACCCTCCCCTCCGCGCTCGTGAGCAAGGCCGCGGCCCCTGCTTCCAGTGCGCTCAACCGCTTCTGCGCCGAGGTGCGCGTGCGTGCCACCCGCGTGGCGCTGATCGAGTTGCGCGACGCCGCGCTGGCCGCAGACGTGGTGCAGGACAGTCTGCTCAAGCTGGTGAGCCATTACCAGGACCGCCCGCCGCAAGAGTGGGCGCCGCTGTTCTACAGCATCCTGCGCAACCGCATCACCGACATGCATCGCCGGCGCAAGATGGAGAAGATTTTCGATTTTTTCTTCTCCAGCGACGAAGACAACGATCCGCCGCCGAGCTGGGAATCGGTCGCCGACACGGCACCCGGGCCCGAAGCACAACTGGCCAACGGTCAGCTCGCCGCCCGCATCGCCGATGCGATCGCCGCGCTCAGCCCGCGTCAGCGCGAAGCCTTCCTGCTGCGCGAAATGGAGGGACTGTCCATCGCGGACACCGCCCTGGCGATGAAAGTCAGTGAAGGCAGCGTCAAGACCCACCACATGCGCGCCCTCACCCGCCTGCGGGAATTGCTCGAAGCCGACCATCCCGCTAAAGTTTGAACTGCTGCTTCAGGTGACATCATGACCGCCCAGAACCACCTCACCCCTGCTCAGATCGACCACTTCCGCAGTGGCCTGGCCTCGGCTGAACAGGCCGAGCACATCCGGCTGCATCTGGCGCAGTGTCCGCAGTGTCAGAGCGAGTTCCGGTTCGGCCAGCGTCTGTGCGAGCATCTCGCCGTACTACCGCAGCTCGCGGCGCATCTGCCCAGACGCCACCCCCGCACCGTGCGCTGGCCGCGGGTGTTCGCCGCCGGCATGGCCACCGCCTCACTGGCGCTGGCCGTGTTCGTCACCCTGCCGCGCCTGGGAGCCAACGACGTCAACGACCTGAACCATCTCAGTCCGCAGGTGGCAGACGCCGTGCAGAACATGGATTTCTATCAATGGCTGTCCAACCACCCGCAAATGCTGCAGCAAGGACTTCAAAATGGGAATCCGGCCTGATCGCTTCGCCTCAAGGCGCATCGCCCTAATGGCTGCAATGGTCGCAGTGCTCGGCGGGCTGATGCTCTGCCCGGCAGCCAGCGCGAAGGAACACGACGTCCAGGGCGCTTATCAGCAGTGGGAAAGAATGCCGCCGCAACAACGCGAGCGCATTCTGCAGGAGCAACAGCGCTTCAAGCGCCTGCCGCCGAGCGAGCAGGAACGCCTGCGCCGCGAGTACGAGCAGCGCCGCGGGCAGTAAAGTCGGCCAGACTGTGCGCGTCGGCTCAGTGCCCGGCGTGCGGGAAAAACAAAAACACCTCCCCCCCGTCGCGCATCAGATGGGCACGCACGCCATGCGGCAAGGTCAGCTTGGTGCGCACATGCCCGAACGGCAGACCGGTGAGCACCGGTACGCCGTGCGGCTTGAGCTGGCTGCGCAGCCAGTTCACCGCAGCGTGCAGGTCATACCCGGCGTCATGCGGTGAGAGCCGGAATTCGGTGAAGCGCCCGAGCAGGACCGCTTTCTGCCTCTGCAGCACGCCGGCATGGAGCAGTTGACTGAATAAGCGTTCGATCCTGTAGGGGGGTTCGTTCACATCCTCGAGAAACAGCAACCCGCGCACGCGCGGCAGGTAGGGGGTGCCCACCAGGCTGGCAACCAGGCTGAGGTTGCCGCCCCAGAGTGTGCCCTGCACATCCAGACCGCGCGGTGCGTCGTCACAGACAAACCCCACGGCCTCGAGCGAGCCGTCCACCGCGTCGAGAAAACTGTCGCGCGTGATCTCGTCCAGCGCCGTCTCGCCGAAGTCGTAGACCGCCATCGGCCCGCTGAAGGTCACCGCGCCGGTCTTGGCCAGCAGGGCGAGCTGCAGCGCGGTGAAGTCGCTATGCCCGACCCACATCTGCCTGCGCTGCTCGATCGCACCAGCCAGCAGTGCGTAGTCCAGCATTGGCAGCAGACGGCTCAAGCCGTAGCCACCGCGAGTCATCATCACCACATCGGCCTTGCTGCGGGCGGCATCGTGCAGTGCGCGCAGACGCTGCGCGTCGGTACCGGCAAAGCGCTGCACCCTTGCGCGCACCTGCGCACCAGCCTGAACCCGAAAGCCCAGGCCCTGCAGGTGCGCCGCCGCCTGCTCGAGACGCTGCACGTCCTGCACCGCGCCGGAAGGGGATACCAGGCGCAGCAGGCCGCGCCGGATCGGCTGCTCGGCAGCGGCTGAGGTGGTGGGCATGGGATGCACGGGGAGCACAACTAACGCGCGCGGTCAGGACTGGAAGGGTCGATATCGAGCTCGGTGACTTCGATGCCACTCAGGCAGTCTGCTCCGGCAGCCTGCTGCGGCAGCTTCTGGGCGCGACGCCGCTCGCGGAAAAACTCCGACAGCATGGCGCTGCACGCAGCCTGCTCGACCTCACCGGTGATGCGGCAGTGATGGTTCAAGCGGGGATCGGCAAACAGGTCCACCACACTGCCGGCGGCGCCGGTCTTGGGATCGCGCGCACCAAACACCACGCGCTCGACCCGGGCATGCAGCAGCGCCATCGCGCACATCGCGCACGGCTCCAGGGTTACATACACCGTGCAGTCGGGCAGGCGGTAGTTGCCCAGCAGGCTGGCAGCTTGCCGCAGCGCGACGATTTCGGCATGTGCGGTGGGATCGTGCTCGCCGATCGGCCGGTTGTAGCCGGTGGCGATCACCTGTCCGCGGCGAACGATCACCGCGCCGACCGGCACCTCGCCGAGAAGCCAGGCATTGCGTGCCTGGTCGAGCGCCAAGTGCATGAAGGCTCGGTCTGCCGCCGAGTCGGCGCAGGTCTGGTTGGTCACGGCGATTCGGGCACACTGGCCGGGCGTGCCTTGAGCGCCTTGTCCAGCGATTGCTTGAACTGCTGCAGCGCGGCCGATGCGGACTGGCCCTGCCGCCCCTGCGCTGCAGCGCCCGACGCTGCCGGCACCACGCTGACCTGCGTGCTCAATTGCGTGCGCACCAGCCAAACGACGATCAGCAAGGTCAACAACAAGCCGAGAAGTCCGAACAACATGCGCATGGCGGCTCATCCCTCCCACTCGTCAACGAGATGACCAAGATATTGATCCTCTTCCATTTTTTGTGATCGATCTTTTTCGATGCCATCGAGCATGCGCTTTGCCATCCTACAACACGGCATCGCGCTCCTTGCTTGCGATCGGGTTGAGAAGTTTCAGGGACGGACCACCGGGCCTCTTGTCGTCCGTCTCCCATCTTTACACCATAGACAGACTGGTCTGCGTAATGACTGCACGCGCAAGCAGACCGTCTTGACGCTGCTGCATGCTGCGCCCTTCGAAGGGCACTCGCCTTATTTGTAACTGATTGAAATTTTCGACCGTTCGTCGGTTGTAAACGACCGTTCGTCGGAAAGTTGCTGCAGACCGTGATCTGTCTGGCACGATTCACACATGCGCTCACAAGTCACACCGTCCCCACCGTCCCGTCGCGCAGCCCGAGGGTTCACCCTGCTCGAGTTGGTGGTCACCGTCGCCATCGCAGCGGTCCTCCTGGCCATCGCGGTTCCGAATGTACGCAATCAAATTCTTGCGTCGCAAGCGCGGCAGACTGCGAGGTCGGTCAAGGACGCCCTCGATTACGCCCGGCAATACGCCCTCAACACGTCAACCATCACGACATTTACTCCCAACGGGTGCGGCTTCACCGTCACGGCCAACGGACCGGCGAACGCCACGTTGACCCGTTCCTCCGGTGTCGGCGGATGGTTGGTGAGCTGCACCGGCAATCTCGGGCCGGTGAGTTTCCTGGGCGACGGCTCTGCTGTCACTTGCGGAGCCGGCGGCCAGTGTAAGCCCTTGAATGA
>JBMFIE010000059.1:0-11380 GCA_049976465.1 Thiomonas sp.
CTCGGTGTCGCCCGGTGGTGGTGCGACTGGATCGTGCAGCGGTGTGCCGTTGGAAAACAGGCGGTCGAGCGGTTTGAACAGAGCGGACATGGCATGCAGCGGGTCGAAAGGCCGGTGCCCGAACCGTAATCACGCTGCAAGCATTCAACAAACGAAATGTTTTTGTTTTTGATATCGAAATGTTCGCTCAAACCGTGTCCGTTTCCCGCGGGCGCTTGGGTGCCACTGCCCCCGCTCCGTGAGGCAGTCCTATGGGAGCAAAGCGCAATCTTTTCGCCTCATAGCACAACCGCTGCGGCTGCGCAGCAATCGGGCCGAGCAAAAACCGCATTCCGGTCATAGGATAGGTGCTGCATTGCACAAACCTGGAGTTTTCGATGACCACAACCACACTGTTCAAACCCCTGCAACTCGGCGCGCTGGAGCTGCCCAACCGCATCATCATGGCGCCACTGACCCGCTCGCGCGCCAGCCAGCCCGGCGACATCCCGACCGAAATGAACGCGCGCTACTACGCGCAGCGCGCCAGCGCCGGGCTGATCATCAGCGAGGCCACGCAAATCTCGCGTCAAGGCCAGGGCTACGCCTTCACCCCCGGCATCTACACCGACGCACAGGTCAAAGGCTGGAAGCTGGTGACCGACGCGGTCCACGCCGCGGGCGGACGCATGGCGATGCAGCTGTGGCATGTCGGGCGCATTTCGCACCATCTGCTACAAGAAGGCGGCCAACCGCCGGTCGCGCCCAGCGCGATCCGCAGCGAAACCGGCGAATCGTTCGTCGTGCTGCCCGAAGGCCCCAAGCGCGTGCCCTGCGACATGCCGCGGGCGCTCGAGACCAGCGAAATCCCGGGCATCATTGCCGACTACGCCCGTGCGGCGAAAAATGCCCTGTCCGCCGGCTTTGACATGCTCGAGCTGCATAGCGCCAATGGCTACCTGCTGCAGCAGTTTCTCTCGACCAACACCAACCAGCGCACCGACCAGTACGGCGGCAGCCTGGAAAACCGTGCGCGCATCGTGCTCGAAGCGCTGGACGCCATCATTGCGGTGGCCGGGGCGGATCGCGTCGGCGTGCGCATCTCGCCGCATTTCAACCGGCATGACATCCGCGACGAACAGACCGAGGAAATTCACCTGTATCTGGCACGCGAGTTCGACCGCCGCGGCGTGGCCTACATCCACATCGCCGAGCCGGATTGGGCCGGCGGCCCGTCGCTGTCCGACGACTTCCGCCGCCAGCTGCGTGCGGCGTTCCCCGGGCGGATCATCGTCTGCGGCAATTACACCGCCGAGTCGGCGGCCGCGCGCATCGAATCGGGCCTGGCCGACGCGGTGGCATTCGGCCGGCCGTTCATCGCCAACCCCGATCTGGTCGAGCGCTTCCGGCTAGGCGCCGCGCTCAATAAACCCGACCCCGCCACCTTCTACGGCGGCGGCGAGCACGGCTATACCGACTACCCCGCGCTCGAAACGGTGGCGTAGACTGCGGCGCTTTCTTCGTCCGCTTTCTCCGCCTGTGCGCGCCCCATGAAAATCGCCACCTGGAATGTCAATTCGCTCGCCGTGCGCCTGCCACAAGTGCTCGACTGGCTGCAGGCGCAGCAACCCGATGTGCTCGCGCTGCAGGAAACCAAGCTGACTGACGACAGATTTCCGCAGGAAGCGTTCGGCGCAGCAGGCTACCAGTGCGCCTGCTTCGGCCAGCCCACCTACAACGGTGTGGCCCTGCTTAGTCGCATGCCGCTGCAGGCCGTGCAGCGCAACATTCCGGGTCTGGACGATGCGCAGGCGCGGGTGATCGCGGCCACGGTGAGTGGGGTGCGGCTGATCGACGCCTACTTTCCCAACGGCCAGGCGCCGGACAGCGACAAGTTCGCCTACAAGCTGCAGTGGATGGACGCGCTGCGCAACTGGGTGGCAGCCGAGCTGCAGCGCACGCCCAAGCTGGTGCTGCTCGGCGACTTCAACATCGCCCCGGAAGACCGCGACGTGTACGACCCGGTGGCCTGGGCCGGGCAAATCCATTGCACCCCGCAAGAACGCGCACACTTCCAGCAACTGCTCGACCTGGGGCTGATCGATGCCTTCCGCGCCTTCGAGCAACCGCCCAAGAGCTGGACCTGGTGGGATTACCGCAACCTCGCATTCCGCAAGAACCAGGGGCTGCGCATCGATCACATCCTGATCAGTGCGGCGCTGCGTCCTGCGCTGCAGTCGTGCACTATCGACAAGGCGCCGCGCAAAAACGAGCGACCCAGCGACCACGCGCCAGTCATCGCCGAACTGGCGCTGTGATCAATCGTCCAGGCCCAGTTCCTGGATTTTGCGGGTAATGGTGTTGCGCCCGATGCCCAGCTTCTGCGCCGCCTCGATGCGGCGGCCGTGGGTTTGCGCCAGCGCGGCGGAGATCACCGCGCGCTCGAAGCGTTGCGTCAGGTGATGCATGACGTTCGGCGTGCCGCCGCGCATCAGGCTCAGCGCGACCTGCTCCACACGGGTTTCCCAATCGGTTTCGGACTGAGCCATGGGCGCGGGAAGCGAGGAGACGACCGCAGCGCGATCGGCCGCATCCGGTGCAACAGCATGCGGGGCAACGGCCGCAAGGCCTGTGCCGTCGCCCTGCTGTGCCGCTCCCGGACGGACATCCTCCGGTAAATCCTTGACCTGAATCACCTGCGCCGGGGCCATGACCGTGAGCCATTGGCACAGGTTTTCGAGTTGACGCACATTGCCGGGGAAAGGGAATTGCTGCAGCACCTGCAGCGCCTCAGGCGAGATGCGCTTGGGCTCCACCCCGAGTTCCTGCGCGCTGCGCTGCAGGAAATGCCGGGTCAGCGGCGCAATGTCCTCGCGGCGCTCGCGCAGCGGCGGCAGGCGCAGGCGAATGACATTGAGACGGTGAAACAGATCCTCGCGGAACTTGCCCTGCGCGACCTGCTGCTCCAGGTTCTGGTGCGTGGCGGCGATCACCCGCACATGCGCCTTGATCGCGCTGTGTCCGCCGACGCGGTAGTAATGCCCATCGGACAACACGCGCAGCAGCCGGGTCTGCAGTTCCAGCGGCATGTCGCCGATTTCGTCCAGAAACAGCGTGCCGCCTTCGGCCTGCTCGAAGCGGCCACGCCGCAGGGACTGCGCGCCGGTGAACGCGCCGCGCTCATGGCCGAACAGCTCACTCTCCAGCAAATCCCTGGGGATGGCCGCGGTATTGATGGCGACGAACGGGCCGCCTGCGCGCGGACTGTGCCGGTGCAGCGCCCGCGCGACCAGTTCCTTGCCCGTGCCAGATTCGCCAGTGATCAAGACGGTGACATGAGAATGCGCCAGCCGCCCGATGGCACGAAACACCTCCTGCATCGCTGGCGCCTGGCCGAGGAGCTCGGGAGCGTCGTGCTGCGCCTCTTCGGCCTGCTCATCACGCAGGCTTTCATCGACCGCACGCTGGATCAGCTCGACCGCCTTGTCCACATCGAACGGCTTGCTCAGGTAATCGAATGCCCCGGCCTGCAGCGCAGCCACCGCACTGTCGAGATCGGAATACGCGGTCATGATGATGACCGGCAGACCGGGATGCGACCGGCGGATTTGCTGCAGCAGATCAATGCCATTGCCGCCTGGCATGCGGATGTCGCTGATGAGCACCTGGGGACAACCTTCTTCGAACGCACCCAGCACATCGCGCGGGTTGGAAAAACTGCGCACCTCCAGACCCGCCTTGTGCAGCGCCTTGTCCAGCACAAAGCGGATCGAGGCATCGTCATCGACCACCCAGATCGGCTTCATCGCGCCCTCCCTCTGCGCTGGTACTCGCTCAGGGCAGCGGAATGGTGATACGGAATTCGGTATGACCCGGCTGGCTGTCGCATTCGATGGTTCCCTGATGTTGCTGGACGACGGTCTGCGCCAGGGTGAGACCCAGACCGCTGCCACCCTCGCGGCCCGAGATCAGCGG
The DNA here is from genome assembly GCA_049976465.1 of Thiomonas sp. GTDB lineage: Bacteria > Pseudomonadota > Gammaproteobacteria > Burkholderiales > Burkholderiaceae_C > Thiomonas. The sequence goes on from JBMFIE010000059.1 coordinate 3,955, forward strand.
GAAGAAAATGCGCTCCTTGAGTTCCGCTGGAATGCCCGGGCCGTTATCCACGACATGCAAGACCAGTGCCAGCTTGTAACGCTGACGAGCGACCGTGATCTGCCGCGCCACGCGGGTGCGCAGCACGATTTTGGCGTCACCCACCGCAATGCGCTGCTGCAGGGCTTGCGCTGCGTTGCGGGCGATATTGAGAACGGCCTGGATCAGCTGCTCGCGATCGCCGCGAAATTCGGGCAGGCTTGCGTCATAGTCCTGCTCGATGGTCAGTCCTTGGGGAAATTCCGCCAGCAGCAAGGTGCGCACACGCTCGCAGACTTCGTGAATGTTCACGTCGTCCACGACATGCGGCTTGCGGTGCGGTGCCAGCAGCCGGTCCACCAGGGTCTGCAGCCGGTCGGCCTCGGCAATGATCACCTGGGTGTATTCCTGCAGCTCGGGAAAGCGCAGTTCGGCATGCAGCAGTTGCGCCGCGCCGCGGATGCCGCCCAGCGGGTTCTTGATCTCGTGCGCCAGGTTGCGGATCAGCTCCTTGTTGGCCAGCGCCTGGTTGTGCCATTGCTCCTCGCGCTCCTGCCGCGTCTGCTGGCTGAGCTGCAGCACTTCGACCAGCAGCAGTTCGTCGGGGTGGTCTGTCCGTGCGATGATGACCTGCGCCGCCTCACGCAGATCGCGCAGGCGGAACTGGCAGTCGAAACGCTTGCTGCTGAACGCATTGCTGCACACCTGCGCGAGCGACTCGCGCCATAGAGCGGTGCAATCCATCCATTGCCCGAGATCCTGCGATTGCAACTGGCGGCGCGAAATGCCCAGACCGTTTTCCAGCGCCGGATTGGCGTAGCGGATCGCCCCTTGCGCATCGACCAGCGCCACCATCGAGGCCAGCCACTCCAGCCCGAGACAATCCATCGCGCCTTGCCACATGGCGGCAGTCCGGTATTACGCGCCGGCCGAGGCCGTACTCACTGCGAATATTTCTGCAGTTCGCGTTGCAGCGCGGCGATATTGGCTTGCGTGAGCGCGATCTGCTCCTTCATGCCTGCGACGCGCTGCGCATATTCCCCGCCTTTGACCCCGCCTCCAGCAATGCGCTCGCTGGGCAGGTAGTCCGGGTGACCGTTGTTGTATTCCTTGAGCAGTTGCTCCAGCCGCGCCTGTTGCTGCAGCAGTTCCTGCTCGAGGATGCGGCGGGCTTCGGCGTCTCGCTCCTTCTGTGTGGAGGGGGCCACGCGCGCGGCCTGGTTCTCGCTCGGGCTGGCTTTCTGCGCCCCATCCTTGCCACTGCCGATGACCTTGGGCGGCATCCCCGGGCTGGACAGGATGCTCACATTGGCGTTGTCGATCAGCTTGCAGTTCTTGGCCCTGACCTCCGACAGATCGTTGGTATACGAATTGTCCGGACAGCGATAGACCCGCTGCGGATCGGTCTGCGCCTGGGCGACACTGACTGCGGCCACAGCCGCCAGCAACGCGCGCGCGAACAGGCAGGAGATGGATCGGAAGTTCGGGCTCATGATGGTGCGGCAAAGGGTTGGAGAACCAGTGTAATTCTGGCAACGCGCCAGCCACACGAAAGGCCGACAGCCGCGTGGCAAAACCAAAACAAAAGCGGCCCGCAGGCCGCCTGTGCACCGGCAAACTTACAGCGAGTAGTACATGTCGAACTCGACCGGGTGCGTGGTCATGCGAAAACGCGTGACCTCCTCCATCTTCAGCGCGATGTAGGCGTCGATGAAGTCGTCGCTGAACACGCCGCCCTTGGTGAGGAAGGCGCGATCCTTGTCCAGATGCTCCAGCGCCTGATCGAGGCTCGAGCAAACGGTCGGGATTTTGGCCTCTTCCTCTGGCGGCAGGTCGTAGAGATTTTTACTTGCCGCCTCACCCGGGTGGATTTTGTTCTCCACACCGTCCAGACCGGCCATCAGCATCGCAGCAAAAGCCAGGTAGGGGTTGGCGGTCGGGTCGGGGAAACGCACCTCGATGCGGCGGGCCTTGTCGCTCTGCACGAACGGCACGCGGATCGAAGCCGAGCGGTTGCGCGCGGAATACGCCAGCATCACCGGTGCCTCGAAGCCCGGCACCAGCCGCTTGTAGCTGTTGGTGCCAGGGTTGGTGATGGCGTTGAGCGCGCGCGCATGCTTGATGATGCCGCCGATGTAGTAGAGCGCGAAGTCCGACAGCCCGGCGTAGCCGTTGCCGGCAAACAGATTCTTGCCGTCTTTCCACACCGATTGGTGCACGTGCATGCCGCTGCCGTTGTCGCCGACGATGGGCTTGGGCATGAAGGTCGCGGTCTTGCCGTAGGCATGCGCGACGTTGTGCACCACGTACTTGAGAATCTGCGTCCAGTCGGCGCGCTGCACCAGGGTGGAGAACTTGGTGCCGATTTCGCACTGCCCGGCATTGGCCACTTCATGATGGTGCACCTCGACCGGCACACCCATCTGCTCCAGGATCAGGCACATTTCCGAGCGGATGTCCTGCAGGCTGTCGACCGGGGGCACCGGGAAGTAGCCACCCTTGACTGCGGGGCGGTGGCCCATGTTGCCGCCTTCGATCTTGTCGCCTGTGGCCCAGGCGGCCTCATTGGAGTCGATCTTGACGAAGCAGCCGGACATGTCCACGTTCCAGCGCACCTGATCGAAGATGAAAAACTCGGGCTCGGGGCCGAAGTAGGCGGTATCGCCAATGCCCGAGGCTTTCAGATACGCCTCGGCTTTCTTGGCGATCGAGCGCGGGTCGCGGTCGTAGGGTTTGCCGTCACCGGGCTCGAGCACGTCGCAGCTCAGCAGCAGCGTGGTCTCTTCCATGAATGGGTCGATATTGGCGGTGTTCGGGTCGGGCATGAGCAGCATGTCCGAGGCCTCGATGCCTTTCCAGCCGGCGATGGAAGAGCCGTCGAAGGCATGGCCGTCCGTAAATTTGCTTTCGTTGAACGCCGATACCGGCACGGTGACGTGCTGCTCCTTGCCGCGGGTATCGGTGAAACGGAAGTCGACGAATTTGACATCGTGCTCCTTGACCATGCCCATCACATCGGCCACTGTCTTGCTCATGAAACTCTCCTGTCAGGTTGAAATGTGTTTGCGTATTCCTGGTCGCAACGAAAATCACACCAGAATTCGGCTTTTGCCTGCACCGCGCAGCGGCAGCAATCTAGCAGAAACCGTGCCAGTGATGATGCCTGTTTCGCTCGCGCTTGAGTCCGATCGCGCCAGTGTCGGCCTTTGGGCGGCAGGCTTTCGACGCACCGGATGAGTGCACTCATCCATCAAGCCTCGTTTTGGTGCGTTTTGCCCTGCTTTGGTGCATCCTCCCAGATGCCAGCGGGCAAATGGGCGCGCAGGTAAGCAAATGCCTGCTCTACACCGGAAGGGTCGCCTTTGACTCCCAGTTCGATGTGCCGGCCCCACACCGGATGATCCACACTGGGCAGGCTGAATACTTTGACACCGGGGAAGCGTCGCTCGACATCCTCCATCAGCGGCGTCAGGTCGGATTCCATTGCGTTGCGCACAATGACCGCGCGCTCGACCTGATGGCCCTGCCCGTGCAGCGCGGCCAGCGGTCCGTCGAGCACCCATTCCAGCATCGGCCAGGCCATGACCGGGAAACCGGGGACGAAGTAGTGCTGCCGGATCGAGAAGCCGGGAATCCGGTTATAGGGGTTGGGAATGATGTCGCTGCCCTGTGGAAACATGCCCATCTGCAGCCGCTGCTGGTTGGCCGGGGAGTCTGGATCGCCCAGTTGCGCTTCGGCGATGCGCTGCTGGATCAACGCCTTGGCCTGCGGATGCAGTTGCAGCGGCAGCCCCAGCGCAAGCGCGGCGCTGCGGCGGGTGTGATCGTCGGGCGTGGCGCCGATGCCGCCGCAGCTCAGCGCCACGTCGCCGCGGCCGAAGCTGGCCTGAAATGCGGCGGTGAGCAGATCGGGATCATCACCGAGGTATTGCACCCAGTCCAGCCGCATCCGCCGCGCTTTGAGCAGTTCGAGCACATGGGCAAAGTGCTTGTCCTGCCGCTTGCCCGACAGAATCTCGTCACCGATGATGTAGAGCCCCAGTCGCATGCGCACACCCCGAAACAAAGTGTGAAGGATAGCCCGTCTGGATGTCGCGTCCGTGCCAGATGGGCGCAGGGCAGCGGCCGCTGCACTGGATGCCTGGCCCGCACCATCGCAAATGCGGGGTGCCAAACCACGAGGCTGCAACCGTATGCTCGGGTCTGTCGCGCCAGTGCCGATCCATATGCTTTTGCACCACACCTTCGAAACCACGGTCCCGCGCCACGCCGGACAACGCGCCGTCGTGCGCGAAGGCGTGACCACCACCTATGCCGAGATGGCGGGTCTGGTGGAAGGCATCGCCGCCGCGTTGCGGGCCGGTGGCGTACAGCGCGGCGAGCGGGTCGCGCTGTTTCTGGACAACTGCGTGGAAATGGTCGCGGCCATCTACGCCGTGCTCAAGGTGGGCGCGGTGTTCATGCCGATCAACACCCTGACCAAGGCGGACAAGCTGGCCTACATCCTCAACGATGCCGAAGCCTGCGCGCTGCTGACCCAGCAGGAGCTGGCCGAGGTCAGCCGCGCGGCGCTGGCAAAGAACCGCAGTGTGCGCCGGTGCTACATGCTCACCGCCTATGCCCAGGGTAAGGCCGACAATGGCACGCCCGACCCGCGCGAATGCCCCTTCCCTCCGCCCCTGCCCGGCGCAGCGTGCTCCGCGACGCACCCCGAGCTGATCGATCAAGACCTAGCCGCCATCATCTACACCTCGGGTTCCACCGGACAGGCCAAGGGCGTGATGCTCACCCACCTGAACATGCTCAGCGCGCTGCGCTCGGTGCGGGGGTATCTGGGACTGCGGCAGGACGACGTGATTTGCTGCGCGCTGCCGCTGGCGTTCGACTACGGGCTGTACCAGGTGCTGATGGCTTTCAGCCTGGGCGCTACCGTGCTGCTCGAGCGGTCATTCACTTTTCCAGTCAAGGTGCTGGAGAACATGGCGCGCGAGCGGGCCACGGTGTTTCCAGGGGTGCCGACCATGTTCACCCTGCTGACCCAGCTCGACACCCTGCACACCTTCGATCTGTCGGCGCTGCGGCTGGTCACCAACACCGCCGCGGCGCTGCCGCGCGCCCTGATCGCACAGATTCGCGCGATGTTTCCGCAGGCGCAGCTCTACTCCATGTATGGCCTGACCGAATGCAAGCGCGTGAGCTACCTGCCGCCCGAGCAGCTCGACATCCGCCCGGACAGCGTGGGGCGCGGCATGCCCAACGAGGAGGTCTGGCTGGTCGATGATGACGGCCGCCGTCTGCCCAATGGCTCGACCGGCGAGCTGGTCATCCGCGGCAGCCACGTGATGCGCGGCTATTGGCGCAAGCCCGAGCAGACCGCGCAGCGCCTGCGCCCTGGGCCGATCCCCGGCGAGATGGTGCTGTATTCGGGCGATCTGTTCCGCACCGACGACGAGGGCTGGCTGTATTTCGTCGCGCGGCGAGACGACATCATCAAGAGCCGCGGCGAAAAAATCAGTCCGCGCGAGGTCGAAAACGTGCTCTACGCGCTCGACGGCGTGCTCGAGGCCGCGGTGGTCGGCGTGGACGACCCGCTGCTGGGTCAGGCGGTCAAGGCCTTCGTGGTGTGCAGGCCCGGCCACAATTTGACCGAGCGCGAGGTCATCAAGCATTGCCTGGCGCACATCGAAAACTTCATGGCGCCGAAGTTTGTCGAATTCGTTCCCGCCCTGCCCCGCACCGAAACCGGGAAGATCAAGAAAACCGGGCTGCACTGAGTCAGCCTGCGCGCAAACGCTCACTCCTTCCCTACTTATTTTGTTCCCCGCCATGCTCGACCATCAGCAACAAATCCGCCAGTACATCGACAGCAACTTTCTGCTGGGCGCGCGCGACCTCGCCTACAGCGACACCGACTCGCTGCTCGACCTGCACATCCTGGACTCCACTGGCGTGCTCGAACTCATCCTCTTCCTCGAGCAAACCTGGGGCATCCAGGTTGCCGACAGCGAGATGGTGCCCGAGAACCTCGACAGCGTCGCCGCCATCGCCGCCTATGTGCAGCGCAAGCTGGCGGGTTGAGGCGCGATGAGCCGGCCCACACTTCACCCGGATCTGCTGGCCGTCGATTGCGCGGCGGAGGTGCAGCGCATCGGTGCGTTCCTGCTCCGCGCTGTGCGCGACTTCAACAAGCGCGGCGTTGTCCTGGGACTGTCGGGCGGGGTGGACAGTGCGGTGTGCGCTGCGCTGGCCGTGCGCGCACTCGGGCCGCAGCGGGTGTTCGCCCTGCTCATGCCCGAGCGCGATTCTTCCAGTAGCAGCACCCGCCTTGCAGCCGAGGTGGCACACCATCTGGGCATCGCGCATACGGTCGAAGACATCACCCCGGCGCTCGAGGCCATTGGCTGCTACCGCTGGCGCGATGACGCGGTGCGCGCGGTGCTGCCCGACTACACCCCGCAGTGGCAAATCAAGCTCGCGATCTCCGGCGGACTGGCCGGTGGCATCAACCATTTCCGTCTCATCGCCCGGTCTCCCGACGGCCAGATGCACGACGTGCGGCTGCCGCTGCGCGAATATCTGCAGATCGTCGCTGCCACCAACCACAAACAGCGCCTGCGCAAGACCCTGGAATATTTCCACGCCGATCGGCTGAACCATGCCGTGATCGGCACGCCAAACCGCCTCGAATATGACCAGGGATTCTTCGTCAAAAACGGCGACGGCTCGGCCGACATCAAGCCGATCGCGCACCTGTACAAAACCCAGGTCTACGCTCTGGCGCGGCATCTCGGTCTGCCCGAGGCGGTATGCAACGCCGCGCCCACCACCGACACCTTCAGTCTGCCGCAAGGGCAGGACGAGTTCTACTTTGCCCTGCCCTGGGCGCAGATGGATCTGGCGCTGTGGGCGCGTAACCACGACTACAGCGCCGAAGAACTCGCCTCGGCGCTGGGCTGTACCCCGGCACAGGCCGCAGCGGTGCTGGCCGACATCGACACCAAACGCCGCGCCACCCGCTACCTGCACGCAGCGCCCGCGCGGATCGACGCGGCGTTGCAGCCGCACGCGCAACACCCGGACTGATGCTGCGCACCATGCACCCCATCCCTACATCCGAATTGCAAGCGCTCGGCCCCGAGGGCCAGGCGGACTTTGTCCGGCGGCTGCACCGCCTGAGCGCCGTGCTCGACATCCTGCCGGACAAGCCGGAAGAAACTCCCTACTCCGCACTGCGTGCGCTTTGGCTGCTGGCCGGTGGCACGCCACTGTCGATCCACGCAGCAATGGACACCCCGCTGCAGCCGCTGTCCGCCGCGCAGCTCGCCACACTCGATGCGCTGATCGCCCGGCGTATCGCTGGCGAGCCCATTGCCTACCTCACCGGTAGGCAGTGTTTCATGGGGCTGGA
>JBMFIE010000060.1:0-11312 GCA_049976465.1 Thiomonas sp.
CGCAGCCAGCGCGTTTCAGTCGGCGCTGTCCAACCAGCTCTGGCTGCTGCTGGCGGCGGTGGCCACCATGTACATCGTGCTCGGCGTGCTCTACGAGAGCTACATCCACCCGGTCACCATTCTGTCCACCCTGCCTTCGGCGGGAATCGGTGCGCTGCTGGCGCTGATGGGCACGGGGCACGACCTCACGGTGATCGCGATCATCGGCATCATCCTGCTCATCGGCATCGTGCAGAAGAACGCGATTCTGATGGTGGACTTTGCGCTGGACGCGCAGCGCAACCAGGGGCTGCCCGCCGAGGAAGCCATGCTCCAGGCCGCGCACCTGCGGCTGCGGCCGATTCTGATGACCACCTTCGCCGCGCTGTTCGGCGCGGTGCCGCTGGCGCTGGGCACCGGCATGGGCGCGGAGTTGCGCCAGCCGCTGGGCATCGCCATCGTCGGCGGGCTGCTGGTGTCGCAGGTGCTCACCCTGTTCACCACGCCGGTGATCTATCTGGCCTTCGACCGGCTGAGCCGTCGGGCAGGGGCATGGCGCAAGCGGCGCGTCCCCCTCCCGACCGCCCCCACGGGTGGGGGAGGTGAAGTCGCTCCCTCCCCGCGCGTGGGGAGGGATGAGGAGGAAAGGCGGTGAACCCTTCGGCGCTGTTCATCCGCCGCCCCATCGCCACCAGTCTGCTGGCGCTGGCGGTGCTGCTGGCCGGGCTGATCGCGTTCCGGCAACTGCCGGTGGCGCCCCTGCCGCAGGTGGACTTTCCGACCATCGTGGTCAATGCCAGCATGGCCGGGGCCAGCCCGGAGGTGATGGCCGCCACCGTGGCCACGCCGCTGGAGCGCAGCCTGGGCACCATCGCCGGCATCACGCAGATGACTTCGAGCAGTTCACTGGGCTCGACCCGCGTCATTCTGCAATTCGATCTGTCCAAAAACATCAACGACGCCGCGCGCGAAGTGCAGGCCGCGATCAACGCCGCGCTGCCGCTGCTGCCCAGCGGGCTCACCGGCAACCCGACCTACCGCAAGGTCAACCCGGCGGATGCGCCGATCATGATCCTGTCGCTCACCTCCAAGACGCTGTCGCGCGGGCAGATGTTCGACGCGGGCTCGACCATTCTGGCGCAGAAAATTTCGCAGATTCCGGGCATCGGACAGGTGACCGTGGGCGGCGCGGCGCTGCCCGCGGTGCGGGTGGAACTCGACCTGCCGCGGGTCAATGGCATGGGGCTGAGCCTGGAGCAGGTGCGCCAGGCCATTGCCACGGCCAATGTCGATACGCCCAAGGGCGCGATCGACAACGCGGCGCACCGCTGGCAGGTGGGCGCCAACGACCAGATCTCCACCCCGGCGCAGTACCGACGCATCGTGGTCGCCTACAAGAACGGCGCTGCGGTGCGGCTGGACCAGATCGCGAACGTCTTTGAAGGCCTGCAGAACGACCGCAACATGGGCCTGGCCAACGGCCAGCCCTCGGTGCAGCTGATCATCTACCGCCAGCCGGGGGCGAACATCATCGACGCGGTCGAAGGCGTGAAGGCCGCGCTGCCGCAGCTCGAAGCGTCGATTCCGGCGGCGATCCAGGTCACGCTGATGTCGGACCGCACCACCACCATCCGCGCCTCGCTCAAGGAGGTGGAAAACACCCTGATCCTGGCCGTGCTGCTGGTGATCGGCGTGGTCTGGCTGTTCCTGCGCGACTGGCGCGCAACCCTCATTCCGGCGATCGCCGTGCCGCTGTCGCTGGTGGGCACGTTTGCGGCCATGTGGCTGCTCGACTACTCGCTCGACAACCTGTCGCTGATGGCGCTGATCGTCGCCACCGGCTTTGTGGTGGACGACGCCATCGTGGTGCTGGAAAACATCATGCGCCATGTCGAAGAAGGACTTTCTCCCCTGGCCGCGGCATTCAAGGGCGCGCGCGAGGTGGGGTTTACCGTGCTGTCGATGAGCCTCTCGCTGGTGGCGGTGTTCATCCCGGTGCTGTTCATGGGCGGTATCGTCGGGCGGCTGTTCCACGAGTTTGCGGTCACGCTGTCGGTGGCGATCGGCATTTCGCTGCTGGTGTCGCTCACGGTCACGCCGATGCTGGCGTCGCGCTGGCTGCGCCCTCAGTCGCACGGTGCGCAGCCTGCCTCACGGCTCGAACGCGGCTGGAATGCGGTCCACCACGGCTACGCCCGCAGCCTGCGCTGGGCCTTGCTGCATCCGCTGCTGATGCTGGTGCTGTTCTTTTCCACCATCGGCCTGACGGTGCATCTGTTCAAGGTCGTGCCCAAGGGCTTTTTCCCCACGCAGGACACGGGGCTGCTGATCGGCTCGGTGCAGGCCGATCAGTCGATCTCGTTTCAGGAAATGAGCAAGAAGCTGGAGAGAATCGTCGCCATCGTGCGCAAGAACCCGGGCATGGAAAACGTGGTGGCGTTCACTGGCGGCGGCACGACCAACAGCGCCTTCATGTTCATGCAGCTCAAGCCGCTCGCCCAGCGGCAGGGCGTGCAGTCCATCATCGTCGAGCTGCGCCGGGCGCTGGCGCGGGTGCCGGGCACGCAGACCTTCATGTTCCCGGTGCAGGACATCCGCGCCGGCGGCAGGCCGTCGGCGGCGCTGTATGAATACACCCTGCAGGCGTCCGATCTGAACCTGCTGCGCGAGTGGGAGCCCAAGGTGCTCGCCGCGTTCAAGCGCATTCCGGGGCTGAACGATGTCAACAGCGACCAGCAGGCCAGCGGCCTGCAGCTCTCGCTGGTGCTCGACCGCGCCGCTGCCGCGCGCTACGGCATTGCGGTGTCGGCCATCGACCAGACGCTCAACGACGCCTTCGGCCAGCGGCTGGTGTCGACCATTTACGCACCGCTGAACCAGTACCGTGTGGTGATGGAGGCCGCGCAGCAGTATCAGAACAATGCAAGCGCCTTGAACGACATCTATCTCGTCGGCAGCCAGGGTCAGCGGGTGCCGCTGTCGGCGCTGGCGCATTAGGAGCTGACCAACACGCCGCTGTCGGTCAATCATCAGGGGCTGTTCGTCGCGTCGACCATTTCGTTCAACCTCGACAAGGGCGTGTCGCTCAGCAGCGTGCAGAGCAAGATCGACGAGGCCACCGCAGCGATCGGCCTGCCCTCGGAAGTGCGCGGTGGCTTCCAGGGCACGGCACAACTGTTTTCCGACACCCTGAAAAACGAGCCGCTGTTCATCATGGCGGCGATCTTTGCGATCTACATCGTGCTGGGCATGCTGTACGAGAGCACGCTGCACCCGCTGACCATTCTGTCCACCCTGCCGCCGGCCGGGCTGGGGGCGCTGCTGGCGCTGCAACTCACCGACACCGAGTTTTCCATCATCGCGCTCATCGGCGTGTTTTTGCTGATCGGCATCGTGAAAAAAAACGCCATCCTGATGGTGGACTTTGCCCTGGCCGCCGAGCGCGACCACGGCGCCAGCCCGCGCGACGCCATTTACGAGGCCGCCACGCTGCGCCTGCGCCCCATCCTGATGACCACCCTGGCCGCGCTGGGCACCGCGCTGCCGCTGGCCTTCATCACCGGCAACGGCGCGGAACTGCGCCAGCCGCTGGGCATCTCGATTGCCGGCGGGCTGATCGTCAGCCAGCTGCTCACCCTCTACACCACGCCGGTGATCTATCTCGAACTCGACCGCCTGCGCCGCTGGACGCTGCGCCGCTTCCGTCGCGGCGCGCACGCGCAGCGCATCGACACTCCGGCCTGAATGCCATGAACCCGACCGCACCATCCCGTCTGCTCCCTGTCGCCGCGCTTGCGCTGCTGCTCGGCGCCTGCGCCGCCACCCCGCCCGAGCCTGCGGTCCACATCGCCCTGCCCGCCGGCTATGCCCAGGCGCAGGATGGCTGGCAGCCGGCGCAGGCGCTGGCCGCCGCGCCACGCGGTGCGTGGTGGAGCGTGTTCGACGACCCGGTGCTCGCCGCGCTGGAGGAGCAGGTCGCGCAGCACAACCAGAGCCTAGCCGCGCAGCTGGCCGCGTATGAGCAGGCGCAGGCCGCGGTGGCGCAGGCGCAGGCGGCCTACTCCCCCGTCGTGACCGCAGGGACTGCAGCGGGCCGTTCGCGCAGCGCGGGTGTCGGCGCGGTGGGCAACAGCGTCAGCGCCTCGCTGGGTGCCAGCTGGGAGCCCGATCTCTGGGGCAAGGTGCGGCTGCAGGTGCAGGCTGGGCAGGCCGCCGCTGCCGCCAGCGCCGCCACGCTGGCGGGCACCCAGCTCAGTCTGCAATCGACCTTGGCCACCAGCTACCTGCAACTGCGCACCGTGGACGCGCAAATCCAGCTGGCGCGCGACACCGTGGCCGCCGACCAGCGCGCGCTGCAGCTCACCGAAAACCGCTACAAGGCCGGGGTGGCCACCGCCGCCGACGTGGCGCAGGCGCGTACCCAGCTGCTGCAGGCGCAGACCAGCCTGACCGACCTGGGCGTGGCCCGCGTGCAACTGCAAAACGCCATTGCCGTGCTGGTTGGCAAGGCCCCGGCAGACTTCACCCTGCCCGCCACCGGCGCGCTGCCGGGCGTGCCCGCCATTCCCGCGGGCATTCCGGCGCAGCTGCTGCAGCGCCGCCCCGATCTAGCCGCAGCGCAGGCGCAGGTGGCTGCGGCCAATGCCCAGATCGGCGTGGCGCAGACCGCGTGGTTCCCCAATCTCACGCTCTCCGCGCAGGGCGGCAGTCAGGCCTCTCGCATCGCCGAGCTGTTTTCGGCGCCGTCGCTGTTCTGGTCGCTCGGGCCGCAACTGGCGGCCACGCTGTTCGACGGCGGCGCGCGGCGCGCGCAGGTGCGGGTCACCCAGGCGGCGTACCGGCAGGCGGTGGCCAACTACCGGCAGAGCGTGCTCACCGCCTTGCAGCAGGTGGAAAACAACCTCGCCGCGCAGCGCATCCTTGCGCAGGAGGCGCAGCAGCAGGCCGAGGTGGTGCAGGCCGCGCAGGTGCAGCTGCGCCTGGCCGAAAACCAGTACAAGGCGGGCACCGCCCCCTACCTGAACGTGCTCACCGCGCAGACCATACTGGCTGCGGCGCGCAACGCGCAGCTCACCCTGCTCAACCGGCGCTACGCCGCGGCGGTGGCGCTGATCCAGGCGCTGGGCGGCGGCTGGGGCGATGAAAACACCCCGGCGATCGGCCCCCTGCCTGCGGCGTCGCGCGCGGCGCGCTGACGATCCTCACCCCTCCGTCTGCAGATCGGGGATGTGGTTGAACGCAATGCGCATCGGCGCCTCGTCGCGGCCCTGGTGGCCGCTGCCGCAGTAGATGGTGTGGCGGCCGAAGCGCATGTTGAGCGCGTCCACCGTGCCCCACAGTGCGGCCTGCTGCGCATCGGTGCCGGGCGCATCGCCCGCGAACAGGCTGGCGCTGGTCTGCCCGGGCTGGCGCAGGTCGTGCAGCAACATGGCCACTTTCATCGGCGCCCAGCCCGGCGGCACCATGCCGGGCCACAGCCCGCGCAGGGTGTGCAGCAGCGCACGGGTGTCGGCGGTGGGGGTAAAGCGCGCGCCGCGCTCGGGCCGCAGGCGCTCGCCGGGCCTGCGGGTGAGCTTGAGCATCACGGTCATCGCACCAGCCAGCAACTGCTCGCGGCGCAGGCGCATCGCCGCCTTTTGCGTGAGGCGGTCGAGCACAGCGAGCGCCCCTTCGGCATTGCGCAGCTCGGGCGGCAGCACATGCGAATGCCCGAGCGAGCGCCGCGGCGTGGCAGCAGGCACGCCCGAGGCCAGCCCGTGCAGCCGGTCGAAAAACGCCTCGCCGGCGATGCCGCCCCACACCACGCGCAGCTGCTCGCGCCGCGCGCGCCAGAGCTGCTCGACGGTGTGGATGCCATGCGCCTGCAGCCGCGCGAGCATGCGCACATTGATGCCGGTGAGGTCGGTGAGCTGCATGCGCAGCAGCGGGCCGGGCAGGTCGTCCGCATCGAGCACCACCAGGCCGTCGGGCTTTTGCAGGTTCGACGCCTGCTTGGCCAGGAACACATTGGGCGCAATACCCACCGACACCCGCAGACACTCGCCCAGCGCCTCGCGCAGCGCGGCCTTCAGCCGCAGCGCCAGGGTGGTGGCGCGCTCGCGGCTGGTCCAGCCCATCGGCAGACTGCAGGCCATCTCATCGATGGACAGCACCTGCTCCACCGGGGCGATGGTGTCCACCACGGCCACCGCGCGGTGGTGAATCCGCACGTACTCGGCATGCCGCGCCACCACGAACACGATGCCCGGACACAGCTTGCGCGCCTGCGCCACCTGCGTGCCGGTTTTCACGCCAAAGGCCTTGGCCTCGTAGCTGGCGGCGATGCAGCAGGTGGTGTCGGCCAGCATCGGCACCACGCCCACCGGGCGGCCGCGCAGCTCGGGGCGGAGCTGCTGCTCGACCGAGGCGAAGTAAGAGTTGAAATCGACCAGCAGGCAACGCAGCGTCATGGCACCCCGCACCGCCCGAGCCGATCGGAGCGATGCGCCGAAATACTGTATTTATGTTCAGTATTTCACAATGCCGCGCGCGCTGCAAGCCGAATCACCCGGCGCCGCAGCGCCGGGCGCGCTCACACCTGCAGTCCGGGGGTGGCCGGATGCGGCGGCGTCGGGTGTTGCGTGGGGAGCGCGGGCGCGGGCACGATGATCACCGTCGCGGGCAACACCGACTGGGGCGCCCACAGCGGCTGCGGCAGCATCACCGGCAGGGTGGACAGCGGGCCGAACGCAGCCTGCAATTGCGCATTCATCAGCGCGGTCATCCGCGCCATGGCCTGCTGCGCCTGCAGCAGCGGCATCTCCACCGCGCGCAACTGTTGCAGCGCCAGGGCCGGCGGCAACTGGCCTTCGGTTTGCTGGATCACCACCCGGGCATGGCCGTGCGGGCTTTGCCAGGTCCAGGTTCGGATCTGCGCCGGCCCGGCGGCGGTGTGCACGGTCTGCACAGTTTCGGACATCGGCATGTCGTGGCCATCGACACGCACGGCGAGCGGCTGCGCGGCCAGCGCCAGTCCAGGCACGGCCAGCGCGAGCGCCGCGATCAAGGGTTTGAATGACAGACGCATCATCGTTCTCCTTGGCAAGTGATTCACGCAGCGCGGCGCGTCATCACCGCACCGCCTGCGCGCGTTTCGTTCCTGGAACGCGGCCAGAGTTCCTGAAGCGAGGCTGAAGCGCCGGCGACTCGAGGACGGCGCGCAAGCGGCGAGTTTGCTGACTTTTGCGCAATATTGCTTTGCGGCCGGAGCACGGCCAATGCCGGGTTAGCCCTGTCCCGCTGCAGTGCAGCAAAACGGATAATGTCGACATAAACACAACCATTTGAACCGGACGGCTCGCGATGAATGCCCCTTTGAACCCCGACGTCGCCTCGCGCGCAGCGCGGCAAGCGGAAGTCGTTGCCGCTTTGAGCGCGGTGGTGCCGCCGCACATCCTGCTGTGGCAGCCCGAGGAGGTCACGCCCTACGAGTGCGACGGCCTGTCGGCCTATCGCCGCAAGCCGCTGGTGGTGGCGCTGCCGGAAACCGAGGCGCAGGTGGCGGCGGTGCTCAAGGCGTGCCACGCGCTGAACGTGCCGGTGGTGGCGCGCGGCGCGGGCACCGGGCTGTCGGGCGGGGCGCTGCCGCATGAAGACGGCGTGCTGCTGGCGCTAGCGCGGTTCAACCGCATCAAGCGCATCGACCCGATCGCCCGCACCGCAACCGTCGAGTGCGGGGTGCGCAATCTGGCCATCTCCGAGGCGGCTGCGCCCTACGGTCTGTTCTACGCGCCCGACCCCTCCAGCCAGATCGCCTGCACCATCGGCGGCAACATCGCCGAAAACTCCGGCGGCGTGCACTGCCTCAAATACGGGCTGACCGTGCACAACGTGCTGCAGGTGCGTGGCTACACGGTCGAGGGTGAGCCGCTCACCATCGGCAGCCTGGCGTGCGACTACCCCGGCCCCGATCTGCTGGCTGCGGTGATCGGCAGCGAGGGCATGCTGATGGTGGTCACCGAGGTCACGGTCAAGCTGCTGCCCAAGCCGCAGCTGGCGCGCTGCATCATGGCGAGCTTCGACGACCTGCGCAAGGCGGGCGATGCGGTGGCGGCCATCATCGCCGCCGGCATCATCCCGGCCGGGCTGGAAATGATGGATCAGCCGATGACCGTGGCCGCCGAAGCCTTCGTCCACGCCGGCTACGACCTCGACGCCAAGGCCATCTTGCTGTGCGAGAGCGACGGCACACCCGAAGAGGTGGAGGAGGAGATCGGCCGCATGACCGCGGTGCTCGAGCGCTGCGGCGCCACCGCGCTGAAGGTCAGCGACAGCGAGGCCGAGCGCCTGCGCTTCTGGAGCGGGCGCAAGAATGCGTTTCCCGCCACCGGTCGCATCTCGCCCGACTATTACTGCATGGACGGCACCATTCCGCGCAAACGCGTGGCCGACATGCTCGAAGCCATCCAGGGCATGGAGCGCAAGTACGGGCTGCGCTGCGTCAACGTGTTCCACGCGGGCGACGGCAATCTGCACCCGCTCATCCTGTTCGACGCCAACCAGCCCGGCGAGCTGCGCCGCGCCGAGGAATTCGGCGCCGAAATCCTGGAAACCAGCGTGGCCATGGGTGGCACGATCACCGGCGAGCACGGCGTGGGCTTCGAGAAAATCAACGCCATGTGCGTGCAGTTCAGCCCCGAGGAGCGCGAGCAGTTCCTCGCGCTGCGCCGCGCGTTCGACCCCGGCGAAACCCTCAACCCCGGCAAGCAGATTCCCACCCATGCGCGCTGCGCCGAGTACGGCAAGATGCATGTGCGCGGCGGCCTGCTGCCCTTTCCCGACATTCCCCGGTTCTGACGCCCGCGCGTCCCCAGACTGCGCATGCCGCAGCCCGCGGCACACCCCCGCCCATGCAAGCAGACGTCCTGATTCCCCTCTGGCAAGACATGGTCCGCGAAGCCGCCGCGCGCGGTGAGCGCATCCGCATCCACGCCGGCAACAGCAAGGCGCCGTGGTGGGCCGCCGCGCAGCACACCCGCATGGACACCGCCGAGCACACGCTGGAGACCACGCTGCTGTCGGGCATCACCCATTACGAGCCGACCGAGCTGGTGATCACCGCCCGTGCCGGCACGCCGCTGGCCGACATCGAGGCGACGCTGGCCGAACATCGGCAGTTCCTGCCGTTCGAGCCGCCACATTTCGCCCGCAGCGGCCAGGCCACACTGGGCGGCATGGTCGCCAGCGCGATGAGCGGCCCGGCGCGCATCAGCGCAGGCGGCGTGCGCGACTATGTGCTGGGCGCCACACTGCTCAACGGCAAGGGCGAAGTGCTGCACTTTGGCGGCGAGGTGATGAAAAACGTCGCCGGTTTCGATGTATCGCGCCTGCTGTGCGGTTCGCTGGGCTCACTCGGCGTCATTCTCGAGGTCTCGCTCAAGGTGCTGCCGCATGCCCCGGCGCAGGCCACGCTGCGCTTTGCCATGACGCAGGACGAGGCCATCACCCGCTGCAACACCTGGGCGGCACAACCGCTGCCGCTCAACGCCAGCGCCTGGCTGCCCGACCGCAGCGCAGGCACCGGCAAAGGTGTGCTCACCCTGCGCCTGCGGGGGGCGCAGGCCGCGGTGCAGGCCGCCTGCGCCAAGCTGGGCGGCGAGCGCCTGCCTGAACACGAGGCCGACGCCTTCTGGAGCGGCTTGCGTGAGCAGTCGCTACCGTGGTTTTCGCCTACCTGGCCGGGCGACTCGCAGGCAGCGCTATGGCGGCTGTCGCTGCCGCCCACCGCCCCGGCGCTCGACCTGTCTGGCACGCAACTGGTGGAGTGGTTCGGCGGCCAACGCTGGCTGATCAGCGCCGCGCCGGCGTCGATCATTTTCGAGGCCGCGCGCCAAGCCGGGGGGCACGCCACCCGCTTTCGCGGAGGCGACCCCGCGGTGCCGGTGTTTGCCCCGGCGCAGGCCACGCTGGCGCGCATCCAGCGCAACCTCAAGACCGCCTTCGATCCGCATGGCGTGTTCCCCACCCTGTTCTGATCCCGATGGAAACCCATCTCAGCCCTGAATTCGCCGCGACACCCGAGGGCCAGCAGGCCGAGGCCATTCTGCGCAACTGCGTGCACTGCGGCTTCTGCACCGCCACCTGCCCCACCTATCAACTGCTGGGCGATGAGCTTGACGGCCCGCGCGGGCGCATCTACCAGATCAAGCAGGTACTCGAAGGCGCCGCGCCGACGCGTCATGTGCAACTCCACCTCGACCGCTGCCTGACCTGCCGCAGCTGCGAGACCACCTGCCCGTCCGGGGTGGAATATGGCAAGCTGGTGGACATCGGACGCGCCGTGGTCGACGCCAAGGTGCAACGTCCCGCCGGGGAAAAGCTGGCCCGCTGGGCGCTGCGCGAAGGCATGACCTCGCCGCTGTTCGCCCCGGCGCTCAAGCTCGGCCAGGCGCTGCGCCCGCTAGTGCCCGCTGCGCTGCGCGACAAGGTGCCGCCGCGGCAGCGCGCTGGCAAGCGCCCGCAGCGCAGCCATGCGCGCAAAGTGCTGATGCTCGCCGGCTGTGTGCAACCCGCGCTGATGCCCAATATCGGCGCGGCCACCGCCCGCGTGCTCGACGCCGTGGGTGTGCAGCCGCTGCTGGCCGAAGGCGCAGGCTGCTGCGGCGCGATCCGCCAGCACCTGTCCGACCACGACGGCGCGCTGGCCGACATGAAACGCAACATCGACGCCTGGTGGCCACTGGTCGAGCGCGGCGCGGTCGAGGCCATCGTGATGGACGCCTCGGGCTGCGGCGCGATGGTCAAGGAATACGGCCACCATCTGCAGCATGATCCCGCCTACGCCGACCGCGCGCAGCGCATCAGCGCGCTGTGCCAGGACATCAGCGAGTATCTGCCGCAGTTCGCTCCCGTGCTCAAGACCCTGCTGAAAAACAAACCGGCGGAACACCTCGCCTATCACCCGCCCTGCACCCTGCAGCACGCGCAGCAGGTGCGCGGCAAGGCCGAAGAGCTGCTGCGCGAACTGGGCTTCGAGGTCAAGCTGCCGCTGGAAAGCCACTTGTGCTGCGGCTCGGCCGGCACCTATTCGGTGCTGCAACCCGAGCTGGCGAAGGAACTGCGCAACCGCAAGCTGCAGCACCTGGCCGAAACCGCGCCGCAGCGCATCGTCAGCGGCAACATCGGCTGCATCGGACATCTGCAAGCCGGCACCACCATCCCGGTGCAGCACTGGGTGGAACTGCTGGATGAAGCACTGCACGGCAAGCCTTGAGCCGGGGTGCCCCCCTGTTGGATTTGCGCTGCGCGCAGTTGTCACTGTCAACCTTGTTGTGGACAAAGCAAACTCCGATTGA
>JBMFIE010000061.1:0-10766 GCA_049976465.1 Thiomonas sp.
CGAGCAGCGCTTCGGTCTGCCGATGTGGCAGTTCACCGCCAGCGCCAGCGACGCCAACCGCTTTGTGCTGCGCTGGGCGCGGGCGGTCACCGGGCGCAAGCACATCGTGGTGTTCAACGGCTGCTACCACGGCACGGTCGATGACGTGTTCGTCGATCTGGCCGCAGACGGCTCCACCCATGCCCGCCGCAGCCTGCTCGGGCAGGTGCACGATCTCACCGCTTTCACCCGTGTGGTCGAGTTCAACGATCTGGACGCGCTGCGCGCCGCACTCGCTGCGGGCGATGTGGCCTGCGTGCTCACCGAGCCGGTGCTGACCAACATCGGCATGGTGCTGCCCGAGCCCGGGTTTCTCGACGCGGTGCGCGCACTCACCCGGCAATACGGCAGCCTGCTGGTCATCGACGAGACCCACACCATCTCCTGCGGCCCCGGCGGCTATTGCCGCGAAAACGGGCTGCAGCCCGATGCGCTGATTCTGGGCAAGCCGATCGCTGGCGGCACGCCCGGTGCAGCCTACGGCTTCACCGCCGAGCTTGGTGCACGCATGCAAGCTGCCAAGAGCGCCGCGCCGCCCGGACACTCCGGCATCGGCACCACGCTGTCCGCTGGGCTGTTGACCCTGCGGCTGATGCGCGCCATGCTGACCGAGGTGATGACCGACGCCGCTTATGCGCAGATGTTCGCCATTGCAACCCGGGTGGCAAGCGGCCTGGAAACCATCATTGCGCGCCATGGTCTGCCGTGGACCGTCACGCGCATCGGTGCGCGCTGCGAGGTGCAGTTCGCGCCAACCCGCCCACGCAACGGCAGCCAGGCCCGCGCCGGCTTCGACGACGCGCTGGAAGCTGCATTGCAGCTCGCGCTGCTCAACCGCGGTGTGCTGCTCACGCCGTTTCACAACATGGTGCTGGCCAGCCCGGCGCACACCGTCGAAGACGCCGAAACCTTGATCCGCGCCTTCGATGCAGCCCTGACCGCGCTGCGCAGCGCCTGAATCCGCACCCGGCCTGCGAGGTTCAGGGCTTGATGTAGGCGAACCCGGCGTGCTCGAGCTGCATGATGCGCACCACGCCAGCCGGCACGATCACCGCCTGCGGCACCAGCACAGGGAGGTGGCCGAGTTTTTTCGCCATGCCTTCCATGGTGTTGTGACAGGCGTCGAATTCCACGCCTTCAGCGTCCTCTGCGGCAATGCGCTGGGCCACCGGGCTGTTTTTGAGCAGCATCAGCAAGCCGGGGCCGTAGGCCACGACCACCACCCGCACTTTTTGCTGACCGAAATAATCGAGCAGGTTCTGCGCGTTGTTGAGGACGAGTTGCCAGCGTTGGATGTTGTCGTCGCTGACCTGAAGAACGACTTTGTGCTCGGCGAACGGCAGGTCGTGGATGAAGGTCGGCTTGTCGAAATCGAAGTTCTGCAGCATCGACGGGTTGGCCGCCTGCGCCAGCCCGCTGCCCATCAGGCCGAGCAGCAGGGCCAAAGCGCCGGTGCGCAGACGCAGCAAAACGGCAGCCATGGTGTGAGTTTGCATAGAGTTCTCCTCGGTTTTGGTGGAAATCAATTTCTAGCACCACGGCCCCTGCAGGATGCAGCAATTTGTATCGTCCGGGGACGGATCAGAAACGCACGATGGGCAGGCCGCGCTGCACCCATTCGTTCATGCCGCCGGGATACTCACGCAGGCCCTTCTCGCCCAGGATGCGGTCGATGACGAACCAGGCACCCGCCGCGTACTGTCCGGTGTTGCAGTAGACGATGCCTGGTGCAAGCCGGTGCACGCCTGCGCCAGCCAACACCTTGCGATACACATGCGCCGACAGAAAGCGCCATGAGCCGTCATCCGCATTGCGGTAGAGCAGCTCGGCCGGCAGCGCGGTGCTACCCGCCAGCCTGCCCCCGACCGGGATGACCGGTGTGTGCTCCAGCCCGGCGAATTGCGCCAGCGGGCGGGCATCGAGCAGCAGTTTGTGCGCGCGCTGCGCCGCCTGCACCTCGGCGGTCGTGGCCAGCAGCGCCGGGTTGGGTTCTTTGGCCTTCCATCTGCTCGAACTCATCGGCGCGATGGCGTCGGTATCCACCTCATACCCGGCGGAAATCCAGGCGTGCAGGCCGCCGTTGAGAATCGCAATCTGCTCGGGCGGAACGCCGAACACCTGCAATTCCCAGGCGAAGAACGCCGCCTCTTGCAGCGAGGTGGCGTCATCCCCGGTGGGCACGATGACGATGGGTTTGTCTGGCTGCAGCTGCACGGCCTGCATGCTCTGCTCGAATTCTCTGGCCGTCGGCAGCATGAAGTCGATGGTCTTGCCGTCGATCACATGCTTTTCCCGCAACCCCCAGAAGTTGACCGACAGCGCATCCGGGATGTGTCCGCCGACCTCGTCGAGCACCTTGTGCCCCTTGACCGTGCTGAACTTTGGATCGTTGGTCAGCGAATTGAGGTTGTCGCGGATGTCGACGATCTGCACCTCCTTGGCATGCTCATGCAGCCAGGGTGGCGTCACCAACGGCCCGGGTAGCACCGCCGCCTGCGCCAGACCCACCCCCGCCGCCAGCAGCAGCGCACCCAGCCAGCCCTTGACCGCGCCCATATCCAAACGTTTCATGCCCTCCTCCTTGTTGTGATGAAACCGGCGGCGGATTATGGACTGAGGAGAATCAGCGACAACAGGGATTTGTTTGGTTGACAGTCATCGAAATTTTCGATGGATGTCTGGCGGACTGGTCAGCTCTGTACCAGCCGTTTGGACTTGGCGATGGACAGCAGCATGCCCGCGCCCAGCATCAGGGTGATCAGCGCGGTGCCACCATAACTGACGAACGGCAGCGGCACCCCGACCACCGGCAGGATGCCCGAGACCATGCCCATATTGACGAAGGCATAGATGAAAAAGATCATGGTGATGGACGCGGCGAGCAGCCGTGAGAACAGCGTGGGGGCGCCTGCGGCGATCACCAGCCCGCGCATGATCAAAAAGGTATAGGCCGCCAGCAGCACCAGATTGCCGGCCAGCCCCCATTCCTCGGCCAGCACCGAGAACACGAAGTCGGTGTGCGACTCGGGCACGAAGTTCAGATGCGCCTGCGTGCCGTGCAGATAGCCCTGGCCGAACACCCCCCCGGAGCCGATGGCGATCATGCTCTGGATGATGTTGAAGCCCTTGCCCAGCGGGTCGCTCTGCGGGTCGAGCAGCATCAACAGGCGCTGGCGCTGATAGTCGTGCATGAAATGCCACAGCACCGGTGCGGCGGCCGCTGCCAGCGCCAGCAGCAACGCGATGACCCGCCACGACAGCCCGGCAAAAAAGATGACGAACGCCCCCGTGGACAGCACCAGCAGCGCGGTGCCGAGGTCGGGCTGTCTGGCAATGAGTGCCACCGGCAGCAGCAGGATGGCCGCGGCGATGAGGAAGTCCTTGAGCCGGATCAGCCCTTCGCGTTTCTGGAAATACCACGCCAGCATTAGCGGCACGGCGATTTTCATCACCTCAGACGGCTGCACCACGGTCACGCCCAGGTCGAGCCAGCGCCGCGCGCCCTTGCGCACCAGGCCGAACATCGCGGTCGCCAGCAGCAGGGCAATGCCCACGGTGTAGATCGGCACGGCGATCTGCATCAACCGGTGCGGCGGCACCTGCGCGGTAACGAACAACACCAGAAAGCCGATGGCCAGATTGCGCAAATGATCGGTAAACGGCACATGCGCGTCCTGCAGCGCCGAAAACAGCACGATGCAGCCGATGGCCACCAGCCACAGCAGTGCGGCGAGCAGCGGGCCGTCGAAACCGGTGAGATACGGGCGCAGGCGCTGCCACAGCGGCGGACGCCCAAAGCTTGCACTCATAGCCGGACTCCCTCCGATTCGTCGGTGACATCGGGCCGCGCGCCAAAGCGGGTGAACAGCGGTGCGCGCAGCCCGGCGGCGCAAGCCACGCGCAGGTCATTGCCCAGCGCATCCGGGTCGAAGGCGGTGGGGCTGGCCTGGGCCGCAGAGGATGCCGCAGGTGCGGCAGGGCCTGGCCGGGCCGTCGTCGCGGAGGCGGCACCTGCCGGCGCAGAGGCTGCGGGCTGGGGCGGCGCTTTGGCGCCGGGGATCGGCGGCACGCCCTCGCGCTGCCCGGCGTAGGTGAACTGCACCGGCTGGGGCCGGGTGCCGCTGATTTTCTCGATCTCATCGTCGCTGGGATAAAGCCCCAGCAGGTAGTAGTCGAGCGCCTTGCGCGCAATCGGTGCTGCCGCCATGCCGCCGAAACCGGCGTTCTCGACGATCATCGCCAGCGCGATCACCGGGTTTTCCGCCGGGGCGTAAACCGTGTAGAGCGCATGGTCGCGCAGGTGGTGCGCTACGTCCTTGGCGTCGTAGGTCTGGTTCTGGCCGACGGTGAACACCTGCGCGGTGCCGGTCTTGCCCGCGCTGGTGTAGGGCGCGCCCTTGAACGCATCTGCCGCGGTGCCGCCGGTCTGGTTGACCGCGATCATGCCGTCGTGCACCACCTGCCAGTACGCCGGATGCATGTCGATACGCTCGGCCACCGGCGCATGCACCAGAGTGAAGCGGCGCGAGGTCATGTCTTCGATCGCGCGCACCACGCGCGGCGCATAGCGTGTGCCCCGATTGGCCAGTGTGGACAGCGCCGTGGCCATCTGCAGCGGGGTGAAGGTGTTGTACCCCTGGCCGATGCCCAGGCTGATGGTGTCGCCCGGATACCAGACCTTCTGCGCCGGGGCGCGAAACGCCTTGCGCTTCCAGGCCCGCGAGGGCAGCACGCCCTTGGCCTCGCCGAGCAGATCGATGCCGGTGACCTGGCCAAAACCGAAGCGCTGCGTCCAGTGGGCCATGCCGTCCACACCCCAGTCATGCGCCAGCATGTAGAAGTACACATCGCACGACACCTGGATGGCCTTGCGCATGTCGACGATGCCGTGGCCGCCCGGCACGTCGTCGCGGAAGCGGTGGCCAGCGAACAGGAAGAAGCCGGGATCGCGGAAACTCCACTGCGCGGTGCGGATGCCCTCGGTCAGCGCGCCCAGCGCCAGATAGGGCTTGTAAGTTGAGCCCGGCGGAAAGGTGCCGCGCAGCGCGCGGTTGAGCAGCGGCCTGTCGGGCGAGGTGTTGAGCGCATCCCAGTTGGCCTGGTCGATGCCGTCGACGAACAGATTGGGGTCGAAGGTCGGCATCGACACGAAGGCCAGCACCTCGCCGTTGCGCGGGTCGATCGCCACGCAGGCGCCGCGCCGCTTGCCGTACAGGTCTTCGATCAGCTTTTGCAGCCGGATGTCCACCCCCAGCACCAGGTTCTGCCCCGGCGTGGCCGGCACGGTCTTGATCTTGCGCACCGGCCGTCCGGTGGCGTTGACCTCGACCTCCTCATACCCGGTGATGCCGTGCAGTTCTTTCTCGTACGCCTGTTCCACCCCGAGCTTGCCGATGTGGTCGGTGCCGAGGTAGTTGCTCGCGTCGTCGCTGTCGTCGATGCGCTGCTGTTCGGCCTGGTTGATGCGGCCGACATAACCCAGCAGATGACAGCCCAGCGCACCCAGCGGATAGCTGCGGAACAGCCGCGCCCGCACGTTCACCCCGGGAAAGCGAAATCGCTGCGCCATGACCCGCGCGACCTGGTCGTCGGTGAGCTTGTTCAGGATGGGCAGCGACTCGAATCGCCGCGACTGCGCCAGCAGATTGTTGAACCGTCTTTCGTCGAACGGGGTGATCGGCACCAGCGCCTTGAGCGCATCGATGGTCTGCTGCAGCGTGCCCTGGACCTTCGACGGCGTGATCTCCAGGGTATAGGCCGCGTAGTTGCTCGCCAGGATGATGCCGTTGCGGTCGAGGATCAGCCCGCGCTGTGGCGGAATCGGTACCAGCGCAATGCGATTGTCCTGCGCCTGCGTGGAGTACTGCCGGTGGCGCACCACCTGCAGCCACAGCCAGCGCCCGACCAGCAGCGCAAAGCTGAGCACCACCGCTGCGCCGGCCAGGATCAGGCGGCGGCGAAAGCGAAACAGCTCGCGTTCGATGTTGCGCAGTTCGTTCATCGCAGGGCGGGTACAGACGATTTTGGAGCAGCGGCAGCGGGCAAGGTTCAGCGCGGCCGTCGGCTACAGCGGACGGTTGCGGTCGGCGTCTGGTGCGCGGCGCTGCGGCGCCAGCAGCAGCCAGGACAGCGGCGGCCACAGCGCGGCTTGCAGCAGCGGAGCGAGCAGGAACCCCCAGCCGGGAAAGCTGCCACCCGACCACATGCCCACCAGCAGCCACAGCCCCTGCGCGGCGACGAACAGCGGCAGCACCTGCAGCGCCTGCTGCAGCGGCGAAAACCACAGCAGACGCCGGTGCAGGCTGATGGCGAAATAGCTCAGCACGGTGTAGATCAGCGCATGCTGACCGAGCACTGCGCCCTGCTGCACATCGACCATCAAGCCCAGCACGAAAGCCACCGTCATGCCCACCCGGCGCGGCTGGTGCACATTCCAGAACACCAGGGTCAGCGCGACGAAGTCGGGCATCCAGCCCAGCCGCCCCAGCGGCACAAAGTCCAGCAGCAGCGCCACCAGCAGGGTCAGCGCGATGAACCACGGCTTGACCGGCAGCAGCAGTATTTCGCGCGGCCCGCCGGCCGGCGCACGGGCGGCAGGCATGGCGGAGCGGGTGGGGCGGCGGCGCAGCATGAAGGGCCGACAGGTCGCGTTCAACGCCCGCGCGCCGCCGCAGGAGACGAGGCAGCCTGCGGCTTGCGCTGACCTGAGGCGGATTTGGCGATTTGCGCTGGGGGTGCGGGCACCAGCGGGGTCAGCGGCTTGAGCACCAACACATGCCGGCCACCCTCCACATCAGCCAGCGGCGCGCAGATCACCCGGGCAAACGCGGTGTCGCGCTGGCGCACCACGGCGATGACCCGCGCTACGCGCAGTCCGGCGGTGTAGATACCGTCCACGCCGCTGGTCACCAGCACATCTCCCACGCGCACATCGGCCGAAGCCGGCATCCAGCGCAACTCCAAGCCGCCCTGGCCGAGTCCGGGCTCGCCGTACAGCACCCCGCGTTCTCCGGTGCGCTGGTTCTGCACCGGCACCACGGCGTCGCGGTCGGTGATGAGGGTGACTTCGGCGCTCCACGGATAGTCGCGCGTGACCTGCCCGAGCAGGCCGGTTTCGTCGATCACCGGCGCGCCCAGTTCCACCCCCTGCAGGCTGCCGCGGTCGATCACCACGGTGCGGTTGAACGGGTCGCTGGCCTGCGCGCTGATCTGCGCTGCCACCGCGCTGGGCGGCATGCTTTGCCGCAGATGCAGCAACGCGCGCAGGCGGTCGTTCTCCGCGCGCAGCTGCGCAGCCATCTGTGCCTGCAGCGACAGCGCCACATTGGCCTGCTGCAGCTGGCTGATCTCACGCCGTGCCTGCAAAGGCGACTGCAAATAGCCGCTGATGTCGCGCGCCCAGTCCACCGGCGCCTGCGCCGCCCGCTGCAGCGGATAGACCACCACCGCCAGCCCCTGACGCAGCAGCGGCGTGACCTGAAAGCGCGCATCCAGTGCCATCAGCAGCACCGCCAGCGCAGAAAACAGCAGCAACCGCGTGAGCGCGGACGGCCCTTGCCGGAAAAACGGCGGCGGAGAACGCTCGAGGGTGCCGTAGGCCATGAGATCGAAGACGAACCGCGTGCAGGTCACCCGAGATGCCGCAGTCGGGCCTGCGCGGTGGGCGCGGCTGCGGCAGGCGGGTTATTCGGAGGTGAAAATGGTGCCCAGGCGGTCCATGCGCTCCAGCGCCATGCCGCTGCCACGGGCCACACAGGTCAGCGGTTCCTCGGCCACCAGCACCGGCAAGCCGGTTTCCTCGGCCAGCAGGCGGTCCAGGTCGCGCAGCAGCGCGCCGCCGCCGGTGAGCATCATGCCGCGCTCGGCGATGTCGGCGCCGAGCTCACCGGGCGACATCAGCAGCGTCAGCGCCAGCAGATCGGCGGCGACGATGACCAGCACGCCCCGCGCCTTGAGCGCCGCGATGCGCGCGCGGTCGTCGCGCACGGTGCCGTCCGCGCCCGGGTATTGCAGCAGCACGCCGAAATAGTCGCCCTCCAGCGCCTGGTCCACCGGGCCGCTGATCACCTCGATCTCCAGCGGCGCAGCGCGGGTGTGCAGCACTTCGAGGGTTTGCGGCAGCACGTCGTCGGCAACGAAAAACCGCGTCGACTTCAGCCGGGTCGATCGCAGCGCCAGAGTCATGGCTTCGGCGGCCGCGGTGGCCTCGTCGAGCATCGAAGCACCCGCCACGTCCATGCCGGTGAGATCGGCGACCATGGTCTGGAAGTTGAGTAGGGCTTCGAGCCGACCCTGGCTGATCTCGGGCTGATACGGGGTGTAGGCGGTGTACCAGGCCGGGTTTTCCAGCACATTGCGCTGGATGACGCCGGGCATCAGCGCGTTGTAGTAGCCCTGACCGATGTAGCTGCGCATCACGCGGTTCTGGCGGGCGATGTCGCGCAGTTCGGCCAGTGCCTGCGCCTCGCCCACCGCGGCGGGAAGTTCGAACGGCTGCTGGCGACGGATGGACGCGGGGATCACCTGCTGCATCAGCTCGGTCAGGTCGGCCGCGCCCAGCGCCTGCAGCATGCGCTGCTGGTCTGCGGCGTCCGGACCGATGTGTCTGCGCTGGAAGGCTTGCGCATCTTCGAGTTCGCACAGCGCGGGTTGGGTGGACATCAACATGCGGATTCTCCGGGTGGGGCGGCAGTGGCCACGGGCCTTGCGGCGTTCAGGCGTTTTTGAGCAGTTCGGCGTAGGCGGTCTCGTCCATCAGCGCATCGAGCTGGCTGGGGTCGGACAGGCGGATGCGGAAAAACCAGCCGTTGCCCTGCGGATCGGTGTTGGCCAGCGAGGGGTCGGCGCGCAGGGCCTCGTTGACCTCGGTCACTTCGCCCGACACCGGGCAATACACGTCGGCCGCGGCCTTGACCGACTCGACCACGCCCACGGTATCGTGCGCGGCATAGGTCTTGCCGACCTCGGGCAGATCGACGAACACCACATCGCCCAGCGCGTCCTGCGCGTGCGAGGTGATGCCCACTGTGGCGATGCCGTCGGCATCGACACGGATCCATTCGTGGTCAGGGGTGAATTTCAGGCTCATGGAACTCTCCGGATGGCAATGTGAACAAGGGAAATCGAAACGCGCGAAGCGACCTCAACCGCGCCAGTAGCGGTGCGGCACGAAGGGCATGGGTTGCAGCTGCATCGGCACGGCGCGGCCGCGCACCTGTGCGTAGAGCGTGGTGCCGGGGGCGGTGAATTCGGTGGCCACGTAGGCCATGGCCACCGGGCCGCCGGCGCTGGGAGCAAAGCTGCCGCTGGTGACGCGCCCGGCCACGCGGCCATCGGCTGCCAGCAGCTCCGCGCCCTCGCGCACCGGGGTGCGCTCCAGCCCGATCAGCCCGACGCGGCGGCGCATTACCCGGGCCGGGTTGTCGAGCTGCGACAGGATGATGTCGGCTCCGGGAAAACCGCCAGCACGGGCGCCGCCGGTGCGCCGCACCTTCTGGATCGCCCAGCTCAGCGCGGCCTCGACCGGCGTGGTGGTGGTGTCGATGTCATGGCCGTAAAGACACAGCCCGGCCTCGAGCCGCAGGGTGTCGCGCGCGCCCAGGCCGATGGGCTTGACCTCGGCAAAGCCGAGCAGCAGCCGCGCCAGTCGCTCGGCGTCCTGCGCCGCAACCGAAATCTCCAGCCCGTCCTCGCCGGTGTAGCCGCTGCGCGTGGCAAAGACGCGGATCGGCGTGGTCGCGGTCGGCACCTCCATCCATCGCCCGGTCATGAACACCAGTTCCGCAGCCTGCGGCACCAGGCGGGCAAAGCTCTGCACCGCCAGCGGCCCCTGCAGCGCCAGCAGCGCCTGCTCGGGCATCGCAACCACCTCGCAACGATCCGCAAGGGTCTGCAACAGCGCAATGTCCTGCGCCTTGCACGCGGCATTGACGATCAAGAACAGTTCCCGCCCTTGGCCGTCGGCGCGCGGACGCGGAATCACCATCAGGTCATCGAGAATGCCGCCCGCAGTGTTGGTGAACAGGGCGTAGCGCTGCCTGCCTTCGGCCAGCCCTTGAATGTCCACTGGCACCAGAGTTTCCAGCGCCGCGGCGGCGCCATCACCGCGCAGCGCCACCTGACCCATGTGCGAGATGTCGAACAACCCGGCGCTCTGGCGGGTTTGCAGATGCTCCGCGACGATGCCGGTCGGATATTGCACCGGCATGGCATAGCCGGCAAACGGCACCATGCGTGCACCCAGTTCGAGGTGCAGCGCATGCAGGGGGGTGGGGATCAGATCGGAGATCGTGGAGTCGGACACGTCGGGTTCTCACGGGGTGCGGCGCTCGCGCCAGTCATGCCGCGCCTTGCGCCCTCGTGGCGACAAAGCACGGCGCTCAACCCCTCGCTGTCCCGGGTACCTGAGAGATTGATCCGGCGCCCGGCCGGACTTGCCCCTTCGGTGTGCGCCCTTGCTGCAGCGCCGCTCTCCAGTGAGGAACACCTTGCGGTGTGGTCAGTCCTTTTGCCTGAGCGATACACCCGAAACGGGCTTACGCCTTCGGCGGCTGCGCTTGGTGCGCAGCGCTCTCCTGACTTAAGGTAGTGTATCGCAGGCTGGCGCGGCGACCGCTGTGCAGGGCTTAGGGCCTGTTCACGCTATTCGTACACCCGCGCCGGGGGTCTGGGCGGATGCAATGCGAGGCGCAGGCCGCGCCGTGGTGTGTGGCACCACAAGCGGACTG
>JBMFIE010000062.1:0-10620 GCA_049976465.1 Thiomonas sp.
CGGCCAGCCGCCCGGAAAACACCGCATCGCACCAGCGCGCCAGCGGCCACGCCAGCGCGAACAGCACCGCCAGAAACAAGATCAACTGCATCCAGGGATTGGCGTTCATCCGAAGTCCTCCACCCGCAGCAGTGCATAGAGCAAATAAAGCAATCAGCCGCCTGCGAGGATGGCGGCCAGCGCAATCAGCCAAAGCGGTTCCATGTCAGTCTCCTCATTTGCCTTGCAGGCGCCGGCAGCCCAGCGTGATCGTCACGAACCCCAACAGCAAACCGATGTAGACGATGTCCATCATCGCGACCTCCTTCAGAGGTCGTCTCGAGTGGACGAATGATTGACTTGAGCGCAGTCAAAAAGGGGTCCAGATCGGCCGCGGCGGTATCAAGACGGTATCAAGACGGCAGCTGGTTGCGCGTCACCGGCCGCCCACAGGCGCGATCGAGTAATCTTCACCGCTGTCTGTCCATGCGCGGCGCGAATGAGGTGGCGGCAGGCTGTCGCATCGTCCTCCCGCGCAACCGGCCGCAAGGCGCGGCAGCCAACACCATCGATCCTCATGCAAAGACAGCAGGGTTTGAGCGAGGCCGAAGTGCGCGAGCGCACCGCCCTTGGCCAGGTCAACCGCGCCCGCAGGCCGACCAGCCGCTCGCTGCGGCAGATCGTCTCGGCCAATGTCTTCACCCGCTTCAATGCGTTGCTTGGTGCGCTTTGGGTGATGGTCGTGCTGATCGGCTCATGGAAGGATGCACTGTTTGGCTGGGTTCTGGTGATCAACTCGGCCATCGGCATTGCTCAGGAGCTGCGCGCCAAGCGCACTCTGGATCGACTGGTGTTGCAAACCGCGGCTCCCGCTCGGGTCTGGCGCGACGGTCGATTGGTGGAGATCGGTCAGCAGGACATCGTGCGCGACGATCTGCTCGAACTCGGTGCAGGAGATTCGGTGCCGGTGGATTGCGTGGTGCTGCAATCGACCGGGCTGGAAATCGACGAATCCCTGCTCAGCGGGGAATCCGAACCGGTGGCGCGGCATGCGGGGCAGACGTTGCACTCAGGTAGTCTGGTGGTTGCCGGCAACTGCCGCTGCCGCGCCACCGCAGTGGGGCAGGATGCTTCGATCTACCGCCTGGAGCAACAGGCACGTCAATTTTCCCTGGCGCATTCGGAGCTGCGCGCCGGCATCAACCGGATTCTGCAAATCGTGGGTTGGGCGCTCGGCCCGACCGCAGCGCTGCTGTTTCTGAGCCAGTTCGGCCTCGGTCTGCCTTGGACTGCGGCGTTGCTGTACGGAGCCGCCGGAGTCATTGCCATGGTGCCGCAAGGTCTGGTGCTCCTGACCAGTCTGGCGTTGGCGGTGGGCGCGGTGCGTCTATCGCGGCGTCGGGCCCTGGTGCAGGACTTGGCCGCAACTGAGGGGCTGGCGCGCATCGATCTGATCTGCTTGGACAAGACTGGCACGCTGACCGAGCGTGAACTGCAGGTCGAGCGCCTCGAGGCCCTCGGCGATCAGCCGGACATCGCCGCCGTGCTGGCGACGCTGGCAGCCGCCGAGCCTCAGCCCAATGCCACGTTGCAGGCGATCGGCCGGCAGTGGCCTTTGCCGGCGACAGCGCCTGCGGTGCGGCACAGTGTGCCGTTCAGCTCGGCGCGCAAATGGAGCGGGGTGATTCTCGACCCGCTCGGCGCATGGGTGCTCGGCGCGCCGGATGTGCTGCTGTCGCCGCACGGACCTAGCGATGCCGTGCTGCAACGCGTCGATGCACTGGCAGCGCAGGGCCATCGCGTGCTCCTTCTCGCCCGTGCCGATGCCGATCAGGTCATGGCCATGCGTCCTGTCGATCTCGAGCCCGCGGCACTCATCGTGCTGTCCGAACGGATCCGTGAGGATGCCCGTGCGACGCTGCGTGCGTTGAGCGAGCAGGGCATCGGTGTTCGGCTGATCTCCGGGGATCATCCGGCCACGGTGGGTGGCGTGGCGCGGCGTCTGGGCATCGACGGCGCCGAGCAGGTGGTGGACGCGACCACGGTGACCGATGCCGAGCTCGCTGCACTGGCGCCACACCGCAGCGTGTTCGCCCGCACCAGCCCGCAGCAGAAGGCGCTGGTCATCGCCGGTTTGCGCAGTGCCGGCCGCACCGTGGCCATGGTCGGCGACGGGGTGAACGACATTCCTGCGCTCAAACAGGCCGATGTCGGTCTTGCCATGGGTTCGGGTGTGCCCGCCGCGCGTGCCGTGGCGCAACTGGTGTTGCTCGACAATCGGTTTGCCAACATGCCCCGGATCATGGCTGAGGGCCGGCGCGTGGTGACCAATATCGAACGGGTCGCCGTCCTGTTCCTGACCAAGAGCGTCTACGCCATGCTGCTGGCGCTGGCCGTGGGTGTGGCGGCAGTGGCTTTTCCCTTTTTGCCGCGGCACATCTCGCTGGTTGGCGCGCTGACCATCGGCATTCCCGCTTTCATCCTCTCGCTCGAGCCCGGCGGCGATCGCCTGCGTCCCGGTTTCGTCGGCCGCGTGCTGGCCTTTGCAATTCCTGCCGGATTGTTCGTCGCCGCCGCAGTGTTCGCCGCATTCGCGCTGCTGCGCACGCAGTGGCATGCCAGTCTGGATCAGGCGCGCACTGCGTCCACCCTGGTGCTGTTCATCGCCGCGCTCGGGGTGCTGGTCCTGGCGGCAGCGCCCTTGCGGGCGCGGCGTGCCTTGCTCGTTGCCGGCATGGCGGTACTGTTCATGCTCACGCTGCTGCTGCCCGCCTTGCGGGAATTCTTCGCGCTGGAACCTTTGCCCACACTGGCTTGGCTGGAGTGCATCGGCATCGCGGCAGTCTGCCTGATCGCATTGCACTGGAGCCGCGCGGTCGCCAGGGATCTCCCCTCGCCGCGCCCGCGCCATCGCCGCTGGAGTCGCGCGGAATTGATGCAGTGGCTCGTCAGCGCGGATAGCCCGAAGGTGTTTCTCGCGGTTGCCGCACTGCTGGTCATCGGCGGCGCCTGGCTGTTCTTCGGCACGCTGGAGGATGTGGTCAGCAAAGATCCGCTGCTGGCCGTCGATATGCAGATTTTTACGCTGCTGCGGGCGCTGCGCTCGCCTGCCGTGGATCACCTGCTGGTGGGCATCACCGAACTGGGCGATACCGCAGTGCTGCTGCCCGTCATCCTGGCCGCGCTGGTCTGGTTCGTGCTGCACAGACTGTGGTTGACCGCGGCCTATTGGCTGGGCGCCGTCGGCGTGGCGCAACTACTGGTCGAGGTGATCAAACTGACCACCCACCGGCCACGCCCTCTGCCGCTGTATGCAGGCGTCGAACAATTCTCGTTTCCAAGCGGCCATACGGTCATGAGTGCGGTGGTGTACGGCCTGCTTGCCTGGCTTGTGCTGCGCCGGGCCGGTTCCCGCCTGCGGTGGGCGGCCGGCAGCCTGGTCGTGGTACTGATCTGCGCCATTGCCCTGTCCCGCATCGCCCTGGGTGCGCATTGGTTCTCGGACGTGCTCGGCGGTCTGGCGTTTGGCGTGGCCTGGGCGGCGCTGGTCGCTCTGGCTTACACCTTCCACTGCCGGGAAAGGCTGCATGAGCGCGGGCTGGCTGCGTTCGTGCTCGCGGTCATGACGGTCGCGGCCACCATCCACGGCCTGACCACGCACCAGAGCGACATGGCCCGCTATGCATCGTCCAGCGTAAAGGCCGCTGATCGGGTCTTGCAAAGCGCAAGCAGTGGCGCCGGGCCCTAGGGCTGGGCGACTTCAGGGCGTGCGGTGCCAACAGCACTTGCGTCTGGCAGCACGTCACGTCACTGACTACAGCATTGACGCGCCCGTCTTCAGCTGCGCAAAACAACGAGGGCCTTGCAGATATTCTCTGCAAGGCCCTGACTTTACTCTGTATTTTGGCTCCTCGACCTGGGCTCGAACCAGGGACCTACGGATTAACAGTCCGGCGCTCTACCGACTGAGCTATCGAGGAACGAAGCCCTAAACTATATCTGTTCGCCTGTTGAGTGTCAACAGCACGGCCTTAGAGACGCTGATCAATCGAACACCGGCGTTTCCACGCCGAGCACCTTGTGCAGCTTGGGGCTGGTGGTGGTGTACTGGAGATGGATTTTCTTTTCTGGGAAGATGATCGATGCGGCGCCGAAGGCGGCCAGCGCCGCTTCGTGAAAGCCCGAGAGTATGAGTTTTTTCTTCCCGGGGTAGGTGTTGATGTCGCCAACGGCGAAGATGCCAGGGATGTTGGTCTGGAACTTTTCGGTGTCGACGACCAGCTGCTTGCGCTCGATTTCCAGGCCCCAGTCGGCGATCGGGCCGAGCTTGGGCGACAGGCCGAAAAACACCATCAAAACATCCAGCGGCAGGCGGCGGGTGATGCCGTCGTTGCCGGTGACCTTGATCATGTGCAGCCGGCCTTCGGCGTTTTCCTCGTAACCGGTGACCTGGCCGATGAGGAACTGCATTTGGTGCTGCTCGCACAGGGCATGCATTTGCGCCACCGAGGCCGGCGCTGCGCGAAAACCGTCGCGGCGGTGGATGAGGGTGACGCTTTCCGGGCGATGGGTCGTGGTCTGCGCGAAATGCAGCGCCCAGTCGAGCGCGGAATCGCCGCCGCCGACAATGACCAGATTCTTGTCGGCAAACTGTTCCGGATTGCGCACGCGGTAGAACAGCTGGCTGCCTTCGAACTTTTCCAACCCTTCGACCTTGAGGGTACGCGGCTGAAACGACCCCACTCCGGCGGCGATGAACACGGTCTTGGTCAGCAGCCGGGTCGCCTGGGTGGTTTCGACCAGGAAACGGCCGTCGGCCTGCGGTTGCAGGGTGGTCACCTCCTGGCCGAGATGGAAGGTCGCGCCGAAGGGCTCGATCTGCTTGAGCAGATTGTCTGTCAGTTCCTGGCCGGTGCACACCGGAACTGCGGGAATGTCGTAGATCGGCTTGTCGGGGTAGAGCTCGACACACTGCCCCCCGGGGTGCGCCAGGGTGTCGATGACATGTGCCTTGATTTCGAGAAGGCCGAGTTCGAACACCTGGAACAGCCCGACCGGCCCCGCACCGATGATGACTGCGTCGGTTTCGATGATGTCGGCAGCCTTGGTGCTGACAGGGGGCGTGGCGGGGGAGACGGACATGTCCATGCGTATTGGCGGAGCAGACGGGTGATGTGCGGCGGGTGTGCCGCACTCAGTTGACGGAACAGGTGGATCGGCAAGGGTCAGCGTTGCAGATATTGCAGCTTGTTCGGCTTGTCCTTCCATTCATCCGCATCGTCCGGGGCGGGCTTGCGCTTGGTGATGCTGGGCCACTGGCGTGCCAGTTCGGCGTTGAGCTGGATGAACGCCTGCTGGTCGCCTGGCACGTCTTCCTCCGCGTAAATGGCGTTGGCGGGGCATTCGGGTACGCACACCGCGCAATCGATGCACTCGTCGGGATCGATCACCAGAAAATTCGGGCCTTCGCGGAAGCAGTCCACCGGGCACACATCGACGCAGTCGGTGTACTTGCACTTGATGCAGTTTTCAGTAACGACAAAAGTCATGAGGCGGACCAGAAAAACAAGTTACAGAAATTTTAACTGTGGGCGACTGGCCCGCTCTGCGCCATGTCAAAACCCATTTGGCCCATGGGTGCGAGGGCGGTTTCCGTCACGGCTCGCCCGAAAGCGGGCGAGCCGTGATCTCAGGTCTTGTGCGGCGTAACTGGGTGCAGCGGCGTCGCGCCTGTCGGCTGCGCAGGCGCACTGGCCCGCTGCCACAGCTCGAAACCCACCATCCCGCCGACCATGCTGCAGAAAAACAGCCACTCCTGCCAGGTGAAAGCAGCCAACGAGGCCAGTGAAGGGCCTGGACACAGCCCGGTCATGCCCCAGCCGACGCCGAAAATCGCACTACCCAGCACCAGCTTTGCGGTGATGCCGCGTGTGGTGGGAAAAGCGACCGTCTGGCCGAGCAACGATTTCGCCCGGCGCTGCGCCAGTTGCATGGGCACGAGTGCAACCGCCACCGCGGTGATCATCACCAGAATGAGGCTCGGATCCCAGGCGCCCGCGATGTCCAGAAACGCAATGACCTTGGCCGGGTCAGTCATGCCCGAAACCAAAAGACCGATGCCAAACAGGATGCCGCTGAAAAAGGCGAGAGTTTTCATGGTTCAAGCTCCTGCCAGCACATGCCGCATGACAAAGGTGGTGGCCATGCCCGTGCCGATGAAGGTTGCCACCGCGATCATCGAGCGCGGTGAAAAACGGGCCAGGCCGCAGACCCCGTGACCACTGGCACAGCCCGAGCCCAGCCGCGTGCCAAAGCCCACGATCAGTCCGCCGACCGCGATCACTGGCCAGGACTCGCCGTAATGCGCACCGGGAACCGGGCGAAACAGCACCCAGAGGAACGAGGCCGCCACCAGCCCGCCCAGGAACCACAGCCGCCATGGCAGCGGGCGCCTGCCCTGCGTGGCCTCGTTGATCGCCCCGCCGAAAATGCCGCTGATTCCGGCGATCTTGCCGCCTCCCAGCGCCATGATGCCGGCTGCTGCGCCGATCAGCGCCCCGCCGAGAACGGCCGTGCCGGGCGTGAAATGCGCCCAATCGATGTCAAGCATTTGTCTCTCCTTCGTGACATTGCATGTTTGTCTCTGGTTGTTGTTGACGCCATGCCAGTGATCTGGTCAGGCCGCTTGGTGCCGTGCCGCGGCGACATGCAAGCACCGCGGCACAGGCGCACTTTCATCGCCCCGGCGGCGCGCTGCCGCGGTGGCAATAAATCTGATGAAGGGTCATCAACACCGCGCTGGCCGCGGGGCTGGCCAGGCTGTAGAACACCCGCTTGCCTTCGCGACGGGTTTTCACCAGACCTTGCGCGCGCAGCACGGTGAGTTGCTGCGACAAGGTGGGTTGGGGGACATCGCAAGCAACTTCGAGGTCGCCGACGCATATCTCACCGCGGCTGATCTGGCACAAGATGAGTAGGCGATCCGGATTGCCCAAGGTTTTGAGCAGGGCGCAGGCTTGCTCCGAATTGCGACGCATCGCCTCGACGCTGGGAATTTCCAAATCTTGCAGGCTCGACATTGATTTGCCTCAATCAGGTAAAACCTAATAGGAAAACAATATATGCTTTTGTAAATTGTTTCTGCAACCACATTGGCCTAGGAGATACCCGCATGAGTACGCCATCGCCCACCGTTCAGAGCTGGTTTCACGCGCCGACTTTCACCGCGACCCACTGCATCATCGACCCGCAGACCAAGCACTGCGCGATTCTGGACAGCGTGCTCGACTTCGATTACGCCTCTGGCCGCACCAAGACCGAGTTTGCCGACCAGATCGCCGCTTTCGTGCGCGAGCAGGGCCTGACCGTGGACTGGCTGCTCGAGAGCCACGCGCATGCCGACCACCTATCAGCGGCGCCGTACTTGAAGTCGCTGTTCGGCGGCAAGATTGCCATTGGCGAGCACATCCGGGATGTGCAAAAGGTGTTCAGCCAGGTGTTCAACGACAGCACCATTCCGACCGATGGTTCACCGTTCGACCACCTGTTCAAGGACGGCGAAACCTTCTCCATCGGCAATCTGCAGGCCCAGGTGATGCACACCCCCGGCCACACCCCGGCGTGCGTCACCTACCTGGTGGGCGACAGCGCCTTTGTCGGTGACACCCTGTTCATGCCCGACTACGGCACGGCGCGCTGCGACTTTCCCGGTGGCGACGCGCATGTGCTGTACCGATCGGTGCGCAAGCTCTACAGCCTGCCGCCGCAGACCAAGCTGTATCTGTGCCACGACTACATGCCCGGCGGGCGTGAACCGATCTGGCAGACCACGGTGCAAGCCGAGCGTGAAGGCAACATCCAGCTCAACGACCGCACCACCGAGGAAGAGTTCGTCGCCTTTCGCAAGCAGCGCGATGCCAAGCTGAGCATGCCCGCCCTCATCCTGCCAGCGGTGCAGGTCAATGTGCGCGCCGGAGAGCTGCCACCGGCGGAGAGCAACGGTGTGAGTTATCTCAAGATACCGGTCAACGCGCTCTAGGGCCAGTCCCTGAGCCGGTGCAGGCGTCATCCGCCTCAGCGGGCCCCTCGTGTTGCCCTAGACTGCAGGTTTTTTGCCTGCCATGACCGCTGCCGCTCCCGTCGCCCAGAACCCTTACGCCAATCCGCAGGCCGCCGCACGACGGGTGTTGCAGGCGCTCAGCGCCGAGCTGCAACTGCCCGTGTCGCAGATCCAGGCCGCGATCGATCTGCTCGACGGCGGCGCCACCGTCCCCTTCATTGCGCGCTACCGCAAGGAGGCCACCGGGGGGATGCGCGACGATCATCTGCGCGTGCTCGAAGAGCGCCTGCTTTACCTGCGCGAACTGGAAGACCGCCGCGCCGCCGTGCTGCTGTCGATTGCCGAGCAGGGCAAGCTCACGCCCGCACTGCAAGCTGCGATCACCGCCGCCACGCAGAAACAGGAGCTCGAGGACCTTTACCTGCCTTACAAACCGCGTCGCGTCACGCGGGCACAAAAGGCCCGCGACGCAGGGCTTGCCCCGCTGGCCGACCTGCTGTGGCAGCGGCCGCAGACCGATCCACTGCAGGCCGCGGCGGATTTCGTCCGCCCACAGGCCAGCGCAGACGCGGCCGATACGTCCACCCCGCAGGCCTGTCTGGACGGCGCGCGCGACATCCTCGCCGAACGCTGGGCTGAAGACCCCACGGTACTGGCGGCGATGCGCGAGTGGCTCTGGCGCAGTGGCCAGCTCGTCAGCCAGGTGCGTGCCGGCAAAGAGCAGGAAGGTGCCAAGTTTCGCGACTACTTCGACTATGCCGAGCCGCTGGACAAAGTGCCTTCGCACCGCGCGCTGGCGGTGCTGCGCGGGCGGGCGCAGGACGTGCTCGATGTGCGCATCGACCTACCGCCTTCCTCCGATGCGGCGTCGCCAACCCTATCGAGCCTGGCTGAAGGCCGGCTGGCAGTGCTGCTCGGCTGGAGCCATCAACAGCGCGCGGCCGACGACTGGCTGCGCCGCGTGCTGCAGTGGGCCTGGAAGGTGAAGCTCGCACTGACCCTGGAAAGAGAACTGCTGTCAAGGCTGCGCGAGCAGGCCGAAGCCGTGGCGATCGAGGTGTTCGGCGCCAATCTGCGCGATCTGCTGCTGGCCGCGCCTGCCGGGCCCAAGGTGGTGATGGGGCTGGACCCCGGTATTCGCACCGGGGTGAAGGTCGCGGTGGTCGATGCCACTGGCAAGCTGCTGGAGGCCGCCACGGTCTATCCCTTCGAGCCGCGCCGCGACGTCGACGGCGCGCTGTCCACGCTGGCCGCGCTGGTGCAGCGCCACGGCGTGCAGCTCATCGCCATCGGCAACGGCACGGCCAGTCGTGAGACCGACGCACTGGTCGCCGAGCTGCTGCGCCTGACTGCCAAGCCCGGGCTGGCCAAAGTGATGGTCAGCGAGGCCGGCGCCTCGGTGTATTCCGCCAGCGCCCTGGCCAGCCGCGAATTTCCCGATCTGGACGTCAGCCTGCGCGGTGCGGTGTCCATCGCCCGTCGGTTGCAAGACCCGCTGGCCGAGCTGGTCAAGATCGATCCCAAAAGCATTGGTGTCGGCCAGTATCAGCACGATGTCAACCAGACCCTGCTCGCGCGCAAGCTCGACGCCGTGGTCGAGGACTGCGTGAACGCGGTCGGTGTGGATGTGAACACCGCCTCGGTGCCGCTGCTGGCGCGGGTGGCGGGGCTGAATATGCGGGTGGCCGAGCAGATCGTGCTGCACCGCGACCAGGCCGGCGCCTTTCCCAGCCGCGAGGCGCTCAAGGCGGTGCGGGGGCTGGGCGACAAGACCTTCGAGCAGGCCGCAGGTTTTTTGCGCATCAACGGCGGCGACAACCCCCTGGACCGCACCGGCGTGCACCCCGAGAGCTATCCGCTGGTGGAGAAGGTGCTGGCCGCAGCAGGCCAGCCCATTGAGATGCTGATGGGCAACCGCGACGCGCTGCAGCGCCTGCGGCCCGAACAGTTCATTGACGCCCGGTATGGCGCGTTCACCGTGCGCGACGTGCTGGCCGAGCTGGAAAAACCCGGCCGCGATCCGCGCCCCGAGTTTCGCACCGCCAGGCTGCTCGACGGCGTGCACGACATCGCCCAGCTCCAACCCGGAATGCAGATCGAGGGCACCGTGACCAATGTCACCGCTTTCGGTGCTTTTGTCGATATCGGCGTGCACCAGGACGGGTTGGTGCATGTCTCGCAGATGGCGCAGCGCTTCGTCAAGGACGCGCGCGAGGTGGTCAAGACCGGCGACATCGTCAAGGTGCGCGTGGTCGAGGTGGACGTGGCGCGCAAGCGCATCGCGCTGTCCATGCGCCCGGCAGACCCGTCTCGCGACGGCGCGCTGTCGCACGGCGAGCCTTCCCGGAGTGCGCGCCGGCAAGATCGCCCGGACGGGCAGCGCGGCACGTCCCAGCGGCACGCGCAGGCCCGCGCACCGCAGAACACGGCGATCGCCGAGGCGTTTGCCAAGCTCAGGCGATGAGCGCGGCTGCTGGTGCGTCAAATCAACCCGGCTGACATCGATCCGCTTGAAAATCCCATGCCGACGCCGCATGTATGCGGCAGTTCAAAACGGAGGATTCCATGCGGATCGAAAAACT
>JBMFIE010000063.1:0-10528 GCA_049976465.1 Thiomonas sp.
GCATTGCAGGCCACCGCTTGCGGGGTGACGGCCAGCCGCGGTGCATCGTCCAGCGCCAGCGGATGCCCGACCACCAGGGTCAATTCCGCCAGGTCCGACAGGTCATGGGCAAGCTGCTTCAATGCGTGCGCACTGGCGCGCAAAAAGGCCGGTCGCAGCAGCAGATCCTCCGGCGGATAACCGGTCAACGCCAGCTCGGGCGTGAGCACCACCTGCGCGCCTTGCGCATGGGCGCGGCGCGCCAGGCGTGCGATCAGCGCGACGTTGCCGTCCAGATCGCCCACAACCGGGTTGCACTGCAAAACAGCGAGTCGAATGGTCATGGATCAAGATTTTCGCACCGAGTTGCTCAGCGGCGTGGATACTCTGCCTGCTGCGCAATGGGATGCGCTGGTGCAGCGCACCCCGGGCACCACACCGTTTCAACGCCACGCCTGGCTGAGCGCGCTGGAACGCACCGGCTGCGTCGGTGCCGGCACTGGCTGGCAACCACGCGTGCTGACACTGCGCGACCGCCACGCAGAGCTCGCCGCAGCCTGCGCGCTGTATGTCAAGAGCCATTCCTACGGCGAATACGTGTTCGATTGGGCCTGGGCGCGCGCCTATGCCGAACACGGTCTGCCCTACTACCCCAAGCTTTTGCTGGCCGTGCCCTTTACCCCGGTGAGCGGCGCCAAGCTGCTCGGCCGCGACGCCGCCGCGCGCCAGGCGTTGCTGCACAGCGTGCTGAGGCTGGCCCGGGAAAGCGGCTTGAGCTCGCTGCATGCACTGTTCCTCGACCCGCTGGAGGCGCAGTGGGCCGACGCTCTGGGGATGCTGCCGCGCATCACCCTGCAGTTCCACTGGCGCAACCCACCCAGCGCGGACGCCAGTCCCTGGGCCGATTTCGACGGATTTCTTGCGAGTCTGCGCCATGACAAACGCAAAAAAATCCGTCAGGAACAACGCCAGGTACGCGATGCCGGCGTGACCTTCCGCGTCCTGCACGGCACCGACATCACCGACGCGGACTGGGCGTTCTTCACCCGCTGCTACGACGCCACCTACGCGCTACACGGCTCCACGCCCTACCTGAACCAGACGTTCTTTGCCACCATCGGCCGGGAAATGCCGGCAAACTGCCTGTTGTTCGTCGCAGAACGCGGCGCAAAGGCCATCGCCAGCTCCCTCGTGCTACTCGATCCAGCCACCCGCACCGCATACGGACGTCACTGGGGCGCGATCGAGCATGTTCCAGCGCTGCATTTCGACGCGTGCTACTACCAACCGATCGCCTGGTGTCTGCAGCATGGCTACACCACGTTCGAAGGCGGTGCGCAAGGCGAGCACAAAATCGTGCGCGGCCTGCAACCGGTGGCCACGCAATCCGCCCACTGGCTGGCGCACCCGCAGTTCGCCCGGGCGGTGGAACACTATCTGGAGCATGAATCCGCAGCACTGCAGAGTCACCAGCAGCACCTGCAGAGTCGCCTGCCGTTCAAGCAAGCGCAGTAGTCCGCCGTTTCAGGCGCGCAGCAGCAGGCGTTTTTCCACAAAAGCCAACAGCCCGTCGCAACCCTGCTCGATCAGGTCGAGCGCCTGCTCGAAATCGCGCTCGGTGCCGTAGTACGGATCGGGCACGGCGGCCATGGGCGCGTGCGGCGCAAAGCTGAGGAACAGCCGGCAGCGCGAGGCATATTGCGGCGGGCACTGCTGCTCGAGCAGCGCCAGATTGTCCCAGTCCATCGCCAGCAGCAGGTCAAAACGCGCAAAGTCGGCTTCCTCGACCGCGCGGGCGCGCAGGCTGGAAAGGTCGTAGCCGCGCTGGCTGGCGTGGCGCTGGCTGCGGCGGTCTGGCGGCGAGCCGACATGAAACGCATGCGTCCCGGCCGAATCGATGTGCACGCGCCCATCCAGCCCAGCCGCGCGCACCTTGGCGCGGAACACGCCTTCGGCGGTCGGTGAGCGGCAGATGTTGCCCATACAGACGAACAGCACGGAAAAATCAGACATGGCAGGAAGCGCAACCGCGCTTGGAAACGACTATTCCTGTGCATTATCCAGTGGGTCGGATCGATGCCACCTGAAATTCCCGCGGTGTCGTGTCAACCGATCCAGCCCGGCGCGCATTAAGGGATCGATCCGGCTTGGATCGTTACCATCCAAACTTTTTAGAGAGATCTTTCCATGAAGAAAATTGCTGCCACCCTGCTTGCCTCCCTGTTCGCCACCGTTGCCATGGCGCAAACTCCGGCTCCCGCTGCCCCCGAGGCCGCCAAGCCCGAAGCGCACAAGGAAATGAAGAAAGAACACCACAAGACCACCCACCACAAGAAGGCCGAGCACGCGCACAAGGAAATGAAGAAGGAAGAGAAGAAGGCCCAGTAAGGCTTGCTTCTCGACACGGCAGCAGCCACGGCTGCTGCAGCACGTCGAAATCCCCCGTCAGCATGGCTGCGGGGGATTTTTTTATTGTGCGCAGCCGACCAGTTCGCGGCGGCTGATCTGGCCTGCCCTTGAAATCGCACCGAGCGTCCCTATGCTGGCAGAGTCTTCCCATTCACGGACCGATGCTCCATGCAGACTGATCCCAAAAATCCCCAGACCGTTGATCAACAGCCCGCCGATCAACAGGCTGTCGCTCCTCAGGCCGTCGACCCCAAGACGCCGCAGGACACCCCGCATCAGGAGTTGATCCCTGAAC
This sequence comes from Thiomonas sp., assembly GCA_049976465.1. Taxonomy (GTDB): domain Bacteria; phylum Pseudomonadota; class Gammaproteobacteria; order Burkholderiales; family Burkholderiaceae_C; genus Thiomonas. Next base: position 2,684 of record JBMFIE010000063.1, read on the forward strand.
CCTCGCTGGCGGACGAACTGGCACAGGCGCAGGAAGAGATCGGCAAACTCACCGACCAGCTCCTGCGCGCCCGCGCCGAGGTGGAAAACATCCGCCGGCGCTCGGAGGAAGAAATCGCCAAGGCACGCAAGTTCGCGGTCGAAACCTTTGCCGAAGCGCTGTTGCCGGTCAAGGACAGCCTGGAGGCGGCGCTGGCCGATACCAGCGGCAAGCCCGATGTGCTGCGCCAAGGTGTGGAACTCACCCTGAACCAGCTCAAATCGGCCTTCGAGCGCAACCGGCTGCAGGAAATCGCACCGAACATCGGCGACAAATTCGACCCGGCCGTGCATCAGGCCATTTCGGTGCAACCCAGCGATCAGCCTGCAGGCAGCATCGTCTCGGTATTGCAGAAAGGCTATCGCATCGCCGAGCGCACCCTGCGGCCTGCGCTGGTCACGGTGGCGCAGTAGGGCCGGCGCAACCGCAGTGCCTGCCTCGGGGCAGGCTTGAATTCCCGGCACCCCCCCTCATTTAGTGAGCAGTCGAAAATCAGCGCCACGCGGCGCGGTACAAACGGAGAATTTCCATGGCAAAAATCATCGGCATCGACCTCGGCACCACCAATTCCTGCGTGGCCGTCATGGAGGGCAACACCCCCAAGGTCATCGAAAACAGTGAAGGTGCACGCACCACGCCGTCCATCGTCGCGTACATGGAAGACGGCGAAATCCTGGTCGGCGCGCCGGCCAAACGGCAGTCTGTCACCAACCCGCACAACACCCTGTTTGCCGTCAAGCGACTGATCGGGCGCAAATTCGAAGAGCCCGAGGTGCAAAAAGACATCAAGCTCATGCCGTACAAGATCATCCGCGCCGACAACGGCGACGCCTGGGTGGAAGTGCGCGGCAAGAAGCTCGCGCCACCGCAGATCAGCGCCGAAGTGCTGCGCAAGATGAAAAAGACCGCCGAAGACTATCTCGGCGAGCCGGTCACCGAGGCGGTGATCACCGTGCCGGCCTATTTCAACGACAGCCAGCGGCAGGCGACCAAGGACGCCGGCCGCATCGCCGGGCTGGACGTCAAGCGCATCATCAACGAACCCACCGCCGCGGCGCTGGCCTTCGGTCTGGACAAGCATGGCAAGGGCGATCGCAAGATCGCCGTATATGACCTGGGTGGCGGCACGTTCGACATCTCGATCATCGAAATCGCCGATGTCGACGGCGAGAAGCAGTTCGAGGTGCTGTCGACCAACGGGGATACCTTCCTCGGCGGCGAAGACTTCGACCAGCGCATCATCGACTACATCATCACCGAGTTCAAGAAAGAACAGGGCGTCGACCTCAGCAAGGACGTGCTCGCGCTGCAGCGCCTGAAGGACGCGGCGGAAAAGGCCAAGATCGAACTGTCGAGCTCGACGCAGACCGAGATCAACCTGCCCTACATCACCGCCGACGCCAGCGGGCCCAAGCACCTGAACATGAAACTCACCCGGGCCAAGCTGGAGAGCCTGGTCGAAGACCTGATCGAGCGCACCATCGAGCCGTGCCGCACGGCAATCAAGGACGCTGGGGTGAAGGTCAGTGACATCGATGACGTCATCCTGGTGGGCGGCATGACCCGCATGCCCAAGGTGCAGGACAAGGTCAAAGAGTTTTTCGGCAAGGATCCGCGCAAGGACGTCAACCCGGACGAGGCCGTGGCCATCGGTGCGGCGATCCAGGGATCGGTGCTCGCCGGCGACCGCAAGGACGTGCTGCTGCTCGACGTCACCCCGCTGTCGCTGGGCATCGAGACCATGGGCGGCGTGATGACCAAGATGATCACCAAGAACACCACCATCCCGACCAAGCACACCCAGGTGTTCTCCACCGCGGAGGACAACCAGCCGGCAGTGACGGTCAAGGTGTATCAGGGCGAGCGCGAAATGGCCGCCGGCAACAAGCTGCTGGGCGAGTTCAACCTCGAAGGCATCCCGCCGGCGCCGCGGGGCGTGCCGCAGATCGAGGTGACCTTCGACATCGACGCCAACGGCATCCTGCATGTCTCTGCGCGCGACAAGGGCACCGGCAAGGAGAACAAAATCACCATCAAGGCCAACTCGGGCTTGACCGAAGAGGAAGTGCAACGCATGGTGCGCGACGCCGAGCTCAACGCCGCGGAAGACCACAGGAAGCGCGAACTGGCCGAGGCCCGCAACCAGGCCGATGCCGCGGTGCACTCGGTGCGCAAATCCTTGGCCGAGCATGGTGACAAGCTCGACGCCAGCGAGAAGGCCGCCATCGAGGACGCGATCAAGGCCGCAGAAGCAGCGATCAAGTCTGATGACAAAGCCGAGATCGAGGCCAAAACCAGCGCCCTGCTCGCCGCCAGCCAGAAGCTGGGCGAGAAGATGTACGCCAGCCAGGCTGGTGCGCAAGCCGCCACGAGCAGCGCAAGTGCCGGGGCGGGCGCACAGACTGCGGGCGACGACACCGTGGTCGATGCCGAGTTCAAGGAAGTCAAGGACGGCAAGGCCTGATCGCCGTAGTTGGGTGCATTCCTGACGGGAGGGCCGCATGCTGCGCGGCCCTCCCGTTTGTCCATCGTCTCAAACCCCTGTCAAGGCTGAACCCGTGGCCAAACGTGACTATTACGAAGTATTGGGCGTAAGCAGAAACGCCTCGGATGACGAGATCAAGAAGGCCTATCGCAGGCTAGCGATGAAGTATCACCCCGACCGCAATCAGGGCAACAAAGAGTCGGAGGAAACCTTCAAGCTCATCAAAGAGGCGTACGAGTGTCTGTGCGACCCGCAAAAACGCGCGGCCTACGACCAGTACGGCCATGCCGGGGTCGATCCCTCGGCGGGCGGGTTTGGCAGTGGGTTTGGCGGATTCGCCGGTGGCGCGGGCTTTGGTGATTTCGGCAGCATCTTCGACGAAATCTTCGGCAGTGGCCGGCGCAGCAGCGGACCGCAGGTCTACCGTGGCAACGACCTGAGCTACTCGCTCGAAATCACCCTGGAGGATGCCGCATACGGCGCGACCAAAAACCTACGCATCCCGACCTGGGAAGAGTGCGACACCTGCCATGGCAGCGGCGCCAAGCCCGGCACAAAACCCATCACCTGCACCACCTGCCACGGCAGCGGCCAGGTGTCGCAGCGCATGGGGCCGTTTGCGATGCAGCAGACCTGCCCGACCTGTCACGGCAGCGGCCGGCTCATTCCCGAACCCTGTCCCGCCTGCCATGGACGCGGCCGCATCCAGAAACAAAAGACACTGGAAGTCCAGATCCCAGCAGGCATCGACTCGGGCATGCGCATTCGCTCCTCCGGCAACGGCGAACCCGGGATCAACGGCGGCCCGCCCGGCGATCTGTATGTGGAAATCCAGATCAAGCCGCACAGCGTGTTCGAGCGCGACGGCGACGATCTGCACTGCCGTGTGCCGGTGAGCATGGTCACTGCCGCGCTGGGCGGCACCATCGACGTGCCCACGCTGGGCGGCAGAGCCGAGATCGACCTACCAGAAGGCACGCAGACCGGCAAGATCTTCCGCCTGCGCGGCAAGGGCATCAAGGGCCTGCGCTCCAGCTATCCCGGCGACCTGTACTGCCACATCACGGTCGAGACGCCGGTCAAGCTGAACGAGGAACAAAAGCGCCTGCTGCGCGAACTCGACGAATCGCTCAAAAAAGGCGGCGACCGCCATTCACCGCAGGCCAAATCGTGGTTAGACAAGGCCAAGGAGTTTTTCAAACCCGTGTGAGCCAAGACCCGGCGTGCATGGCCATGACAAGGGGTGCGAAAATGGCACCCTTTTTCATTTCGCACCCATTATGGAAGCAGAACGTCTCAACGCCATTTCCAACCGCATCGACGACCTCCAGCAGCGCGTTCAGGCGCTAAGGGGGTATCTTTGACTTCGATGCCAAGTCCGCGCGCTTGAAGGAGGTGATTGGCGCGCTCGAAGACCCGCAGGTCTGGAACGATCCCAAACGCGCGCAGGAACTCGGCCGCGAGCGCAAATCGCTCGAGACCGTGGTGCTTGGCCTGGGTCAGCTCACGACCTCCTTGGCCGACTACCGCGAGCTGTTCGACATGTCGCGCGAAGAGGGAGACGACGCCACTTGCGCCGCCATCGAAGCCGATCTGGACAAATCCGCTGCCGAGGTCGAGGCGCTGGAGTTCCGCCGCATGTTCTCCAATCCGCTCGATCCGAACAACTGCTTCATCGACATCCAGGCCGGCGCCGGCGGCACCGAGGCGCAGGATTGGGCCAGCATGTTGCTGCGCCAATATCTGCGCTACTGCGAACGCAAGGGCTTCAAGGCCGAGGTGATGGAGGAGACCGAAGGCGACGTCGCCGGCATCCGCAGCGCCACCATCAAGGTCGAAGGCGACTATGCCTACGGCCAGCTCCGCACCGAAACCGGCGTACACCGCCTGGTGCGCAAAAGCCCGTTCGATTCTTCGGGTGGCCGCCACACCAGCTTTGCCAGCGTGTTCGTCTATCCCGAGGTCGATGACTCGATCGAGATCGACATCAACCCCGCCGACGTGCGCACCGATACCTTCCGCGCCAGCGGTGCCGGTGGCCAGCACATCAACAAAACCGACTCCGCGGTGCGCCTGACCCACATCCCCACCGGCATCGTGGTGCAGTGCCAGAACGACCGCAGCCAGCATCGCAACCGCGACGAGGCCTGGCAGATGCTGCGCTCACGGCTGTACGAGCACGAGATGCGCAAGCGCATGGCCGAGCAGCAAAAGCTCGAAGCGACCAAGAGCGATGTCGGCTGGGGCCACCAGATCCGCAGCTATGTGCTCGACCAGAGCCGCATCAAAGACCTGCGCACCAACGTCGAAATCTCCAACACCCAGAAGGTGCTCGACGGCGATCTCGACGAGTTCATCACCGCCAGCCTGAAATCCGGCCTCTGATTCCTCTCGGCCGCTGAACTCCGCACAGCCATGACCGCCAAACCCGATACCCCCGCCCGCATCACCCGCCTGGCGGACTACACTCCGCCGCCCTACGCCATCGACAGCGTGCAGCTGCGCTTCGACCTCGACCCCGCCAAGACCCGGGTGCACAGCCGCATGGCCGTGCGCCGCGTCGAAGGCGTCGCCGAAACCGCCCCGCTGGTGCTCGACGGCGAAGACATCACCCTGCTGAGCCTGAAGGTCGACGGCGAATTCGTCGCCTTCCGCCAGGAGGGCAACACCCTGCTGCTCGACAAGCTGCCCGCGGCGTTCACGCTGGAAATCGAAACCCTCACCGTGCCGCAGGACAACACGCAGCTGACCGGGCTGTACATGTCGGGCGGCGCGTTCTTCACCCAGTGCGAGGCCGAGGGCTTTCGTCGCATCACCTACTGGCCCGACCGCCCGGACGTGATGAGCCGCTTTCATGTCACCCTGCGCGCGGACAAGGCCAAATACCCGGTGCTGCTGTCCAACGGCAATCTGGTGTCGCAGACCGACCTCGGGGATGGCCGGCACGAGGCAGTCTGGGACGACCCCTTTCCCAAGCCCTGCTATCTGTTCGCGCTGGTCGGCGGCAATCTGGTGTGCCGCGAGCAGACCGTGCGCGCCGCATCAAACAAAACGCATCTGCTGCAGGTCTATGTGCGCGCGGGCGACCTCGACAAGACCGAGCACGCGATGCAGTCGCTGATCAAGGCGATCGCCTGGGACGAGCAGCGCTTCGGTCTGAGCCTCGATCTCGATCGCTTCATGATCGTCGCGGTCAGCGACTTCAACATGGGCGCGATGGAGAACAAGGGCCTGAACATTTTCAACACCAAGTACGTGCTGGCCAAGCCCGCCACCGCCACCGACGCAGACTATGACGGCATCGAGAGCGTGGTCGGTCACGAGTACTTTCACAACTGGACCGGCAACCGCGTCACCTGCCGCGACTGGTTCCAGCTCAGCCTCAAGGAAGGGCTCACGGTCTTTCGCGATCAGGAATTCAGCCAGGACCTGGCCGCAGCCGCAGGCGGCGAATCGGCACGGGCAGTCAAGCGCATCGAAGATGTGCGCATGCTGCGCACGGTGCAGTTCTCCGAGGATGCCGGCCCGATGGCGCATCCGGTGCGCCCCGAGCAATACCAGGCGATCGACAATTTCTACACCGCCACGGTCTACGAAAAAGGCGCCGAGGTGGTGCGCATGATGCAGACCCTGGTGGGCCGCGCCGGTTTCCGCGCCGGGCTGAACCTGTACTTCGAGCGATTCGATGGCCAGGCCGTGACCTGCGACGACTTCGCCCAGGCCATTGCCGACGCCAATCCCGACTCGCCGCTCGCGCAACATTTGGAGGCATTCAAGCGCTGGTACAGCCAGGCCGGCACCCCACGGGTGCACGCCAGCGGCTCGCTGGACGTCAGTGCCGGCACCTACACCCTCACCCTGCGCCAGACCCTGCCCGACACCCCGGGCCAGACCGGCAAGCAGCCGCAGGTCATCCCGGTGCGCATGGGCCTACTCGGGCCGGACGGCGCTGCGCTGCCGCTGTGGCTGGATGGACAGGACAAAGGCACCGACACCGTGCTGGTGCTGCTCGAGCGCGAGCAGACCTTCACTTTCGAGCGCATCGCGGTGCCGGCGGTCACGCCCTCTTTGCTGCGCGGCTTCTCGGCGCCGGTCATTCTCGAATACGCCTATACCGACGCCGATCTGCTGCACCTGCTGGCGCATGACAGCGACCCGTTCAACCGTTGGGAAGCGGCGCAGCGTCTGGCGCTGGCGCGGCTGCTCGATGCGCTGCGCGGTGCCGAGCCAAGCGCTCCCCGATTGGACGCGGCTTACATCGACGCACTGCGCGCGGTGCTGCAAGACCCCGCGCTCGATCCGGCATTCAAGGAACTGGCGCTGACCCTGCCCGGCGAGGCCTATATCGCCGAACAGCTCGACATCGTCGATCCTCCCCGAATCCACCGCACCCGCCAGGCGCTGCGCCGCGCTCTGGCGCAACAACTTGCCGCCGAGTGGCAGGCAGTGCATGACGCGCTCGCGCCCAGCGCCGGCTACAGCCCCGACTTCGCCAGCAGCGGACGGCGCGCGCTGCGCAATCTGGCGCAGTCCTATCTGTGCGAGCTGGGGCAGCCGCAGTGGCTGGGCCGGGTTTATCAGAAGGTCAAGGATGCCGACAACATGACCGACCGGTTCGCTGCGCTGTCCGCCCTGGTGCAGGTCGGCGCCGAGCTGGCCGCACCGGCGCTGGAGCGCTTTGCTGCGCAGTTCGCTCACGAGCCGCTGGTCATGGACAAGTGGTTCGCGCTGCAGGCCAGTGCCCCCGACCACGACGGCCGCCAGCTCGACCGCGTGCGCGCGCTGATGCGGCACCCGGCCTTCTCGCTGCACAACCCCAACCGCGCGCGCAGCGTGCTGTTCGCCTACTGCCAGGGCAACCCCGGCGCCTTCCACCGTGCCGACGGTGCGGGCTACGCCTTCTGGGCCGAGCAGGTGCAGGCACTCGACGCGATCAACCCGCAGGTCGCGGCACGGCTGGCCCGCGCGCTGGACCGCTGGCGCAAGCTCGCCCCCGCCTTCCGCGACGCCGCGCAGCACGCGCTGCACACCGTGGCGCAAAACCCCCGGCTGTCGGCCGACACGCGCGAAATCGTCGAGCGCGCGCTGGCCGACTGATGCCCCGACACCAGTCCCCACCATGACCCAATCGATCAACCTCACCCGCTACCTCGTCGAGCAGGAACGCACCCATGCCGGCATTACTCCGCACCTGCGCCTGCTGGTCGAAGTGGTTGCCCGCGCCTGCAAGCGCATCAGCATTGCCGTGAACAAGGGCGCGCTGGGCGATGTGCTCGGCTCCGCCGGCACAGGCAATGTGCAGGGCGAAGTGCAGAAAAAGC
>JBMFIE010000064.1:0-10524 GCA_049976465.1 Thiomonas sp.
GGGGCAAGGCGTCCAGCCTTGCCCCGGGCCTCCGCCTTGCATCCATCCCCGCCTGGGGGCAACGCGGGTGCACCAATCGCGTGAACAGGCCCTAGGCCATTTGGGCCAGGCCCAGAGCGTATCTGGATGTCGCCGGGCAGAGAGCGCGCAACGATCCGTGCCGTCATGGCCGGTGGTGCGGGTTGTGCAGAAAGGGTGTCGGCAATGTTGGGTGGGGCGCCCAGGCGGGCCCAGGCGATCGGCACGGTCGACGCGAGCGCCGCGCCGAAAACGATCCAGCGGTTTTGCATGATGTGAACAGGCTCCGTTTTTCGGCACCCGGTCGGCCATCACGAGCCGCCGCGGCGCATGTCCGGCGCCGCTTCGCAGGATCTGCGACGACGGCGCGGTGCCGTTCAACGTATGCTGCAGCGCAATACTGACACCATGCTGAATTCGTTCACGCGCATGAACTTGTGCACGCGGCGTTGCACCACGGCCAGGAGCCGTTCACAACATGCGTGCCGCATCAGACAGGCAAGACGACCCGGCCCCAAGCCTCGTTGATCACTTCGGCCGCAGCCAGATAGAACGCCAGTGCCGCCGTGAGCAGGCCCAAATAGCCGCCCAGCACGGTCAGTCCACCGTTGCCCGTCAGCGCACCGGCGGCGAGCAGGAAAAACGTCGGTGTCAGCGCGGTAAACACCAGCATCAGCGCCCGGCCCTTTTTCCAGGTCGCAATCCACATATAGGTCGTGAACACGCCCCAGAGCAACAAAAACCAGCCCACGTAAGGACCTTGCACGCCCTTGGCGAAAAACTCGACGAACAGCGCAAAACTCCACCAGAACGCGCCGTAGCCGCAGAACGCCACGAACCCGAAGCTATTGCCCACGCCAGCCTCCATGATGCCGGCCACGAATTGCGCCGACCCACCAAAGGCAAACGCCGCGGCCAGCACCATGGGCACATCCACCCCCGGAAACCAGCCGGCATTGACCATGCTCAGCAGCCAGGTGGTCAGGGCAAATCCAGACAGGCCCAGCGGGGCAGGGTTGATCGCCTTTTTTCCGTCCATTTCAATCTCCTCGTTCTGTTCAGGGAACATGGCCTGCGCCATGAGGCGTGCGATTGCAGCGACCCAAGCGCAGCTTCCGCATGCCGCCTGACGACTGCCCTACATGTCACAACTCCTGCGCGGGATTTACAGATTGTCGTGAGCGAGAAAGCTCGAAAGTGCGTGCCATCGCACCGTGCACAACTGTGCACAAATGCTCACAGACCCCATAAGGACCTTCTTATATGCTTCGACCGGTTGAGGAAACATCGATCTCGCCGATTCCCGCTGCCATTTTTCGCCACCATGCTTGCTGACCTGACCCTGATTCAACACGTCCTGTCCGTCGTTTCCGGCGTGGCAGTGGGATTCACACTTGGCCTGATCGGCGGCGGCGGCTCGATCCTAGCCGTGCCACTGCTGCTGTATCTGGTGGGCTACCCCAACCCGCATGTGGTGATCGGCACCACCGCACTGGCCGTGTCGGTCAATGCCTACATCAACCTGATTCCGCACGCCCGCGCGGGCAACGTCCGCTGGAAGGAAGCAGTGATTTTCGCGATCATGGGCGCGATTGCCGCCTACGCCGGATCGTCGCTGGGTAAGGCGGTCGATGGAAAGAAGCTGCTCTTCCTGTTTGCGATTCTGATGCTGGTGATCGCCGCGCTCATGGTGCGTCCCAAACGCGCCAAGCCCGGCGACCTCGCCGGACACCCGGGCCAGTTTTCGATGTGGAAACTGCTGCTGTCTGCGGGAATCGTCGGCATGCTGTCCGGGTTTTTCGGCATTGGCGGCGGCTTTCTCATCGTCCCCGGATTGGTGTTCGCCACGGGCATGCCGATGCTGGCTGCAGTAGGGTCGTCGCTGTTTTCAGTAGGCACTTTCGGCTTGACGACCGCAGTGAATTACGCCAGTTCCGGCCTGCTCGACTGGACGGTGGCTGGGCTCTACATCGCTGGCGGAATCGCCGGTGGCGTGGCTGGTGCGCGGCTGGCGACGCATCTGGGCAAGAGCAGCAAAGGCACACTCAACCTCATTTTCGCGGCACTAGTCGCCATCGTTGCGGCCTACATGATCTACCGCAACATGTCGGCATTCGGCATCCGCCTTTGACCGCACGCCGTACCGAACTTCGACGGGCGGCTCTCCACAGAAAACAAAAAGCCCATGACATCATGGGCTTTTTTGTAAGTACGTTTGGCGGAAAGGGAGGGATTCGAACCCTCGGTAGGCTTGCGCCTACGCCTGATTTCGAGTCAGGTACATTCGACCACTCTGCCACCTTTCCGGGTGTTTTCCGGCCAACCGGAAAAGCTGTGAAGTATACCTCAAACCGCGGGCTGCAACTGGGACTGTCCGCCCATGTAGGGCCGCAGGGCATGCGGAATGTCGACGCCGCCATCTGCACGCTGGTAGTTTTCCAGAACGGCGACCAGTGTGCGGCCAACTGCCAGGCCCGAGCCGTTGAGAGTGTGCACCAGTTCTGGCTTGCCACCTTCGGTGCGGTAGCGCGCCTGCATGCGCCGGGCCTGGAATGCCTGCATGTTGGAGCAGGAGGAGATTTCGCGGTAGGTGTTCTGCCCCGGCAACCAGACTTCGAGATCGTGGGTGCGCGCGCTGCCAAACCCCATGTCACCAGTGCACAGCACGACGGTGCGATAGGGCAGTTCGAGCCGCTGCAGGATGGCCTCGGCATGTGCGGTGAGGGTTTCCAGCGCCGCTGCGGAATCTTCCGGCCGGGTGATCCAGACCAGCTCGACCTTGTCGAACTGGTGCTGACGGATCAGACCGCGGACATCGCGCCCGCCCGAGCCAGCCTCGGATCGAAAGCACGGAGTGTGCGCCACGAATCGCAGCGGCAGCAGCTCGGGATCGAGGATTTGCTCGCGCACCAGATTGGTCAGCGGAACCTCGGCGGTGGGGATGAGGTAGTGATTCTCGGCGTCGCCGTGGCGCACGGGAAAGAGGTCTGCCTCGAACTTGGGGAGCTGGCCGGTGCCGCGCAGCGCCGGTGCTGCGACGATATAGGGCACATAGGCCTCGGTGTAGCCATGCTCGGCGGTGTGGATGTCGAGCATGAACTGGGCAAGCGCCCGGTGCAGCCGGGCCATGGGGCCGCGCAGCACGGCAAAACGGGCGCCGGACATGCGGGCAGCGGCTTCGAAGTCCAGGCCGAATCTGGCACCGATGTCGACATGGTCGCGCACGGGAAAGTCGAATGTGCGCGGGTTGCCCCAGCGCCGCAGTTCGACGTTGCCGGTCTCGTCGGCCCCAACGGGAACATCCTCGGCGGGCAGATTGGGCACGGCCATGAGCAGGTCGTGCAGCTCTGCCTGCAGCGCCTCCAGCCGGGTGGCGTCGGCCTCCAGCGTGGCCTTGATGCGCCCGACCTCCTCCAGCATCGGTGTCACATCCTCGCCCCTGGCTTTGGCATGGCCGATCTGCTTGGAGAGCTGATTGCGCCTGGCCTGCAGGTCTTCAGTGCGTTTTTGCAGAGTCTTGCGTTCGGTTTCCAGCGCCTCGAAACGGGGAACGTCGAGGAAGGGCTGCGGGGACTTGCGGGTTTCCAGACGTTGGATGACCTGCGACAGGTCTTTGCGCAGCAGGTTGATGTCGAGCATATTGGCAGATGAGAAAAGTGGGCCGCCCGGGTCGGACAGCGACAGGGAAAATCAGCGCACCGCCTTGGCCGCCAGGCCGCGCGGCAGCGGAAACTGCACGGACTCGGCCACGCCTTGCATACTGCGCACCGACACGGCGCCGAGCTGCCGCAGCCGGGCGATGACCTGCTCGACCAGTGCTTCCGGCGCGGAGGCACCGGCGGTCAGCCCGATCTGCGCGGCGCCAGCAATCCACTCGGGTCGCAGGTCTTCGGCGCGATCGACCATGTAGGCTGGCTTGCCCAGGCGCTGCGCCACCTCGCGCAGGCGGTTGGAGTTGGAGCTGGTGGGACTGCCGACGACGATCAGCACATCGACCTGCGGGGTGAGGACCTTGACCGCGTCCTGCCGGTTCTGCGTGGCGTAGCAGATGTCCTGTTTTTTCGGCTCGTGGATCTGCGGAAAACGTCGGCGCAGCGCGGCCACGATCTCGGCCGCATCGTCCACCGACAGCGTGGTTTGCGTCACATAAGCCAGCGGTGCGTCCGGTGCGATCGGCAGCCGGGCAACGTCTTGCACGTTCTGCACCAGATGGATGCCTTCGGCCTGCCCCATCGTGCCTTCGACCTCGGGATGCCCGGCGTGGCCGATCATCACGATTTCAAACCCATTGCGGCGCAGCTTGGCCACCTCGACATGCACCTTGGTCACCAGCGGGCAAGTCGCATCGAACACCTGCAGGCCCAGCGCCTGCGCCTGCGCCCGCACGGCCTGTGAGACGCCGTGCGCGGAAAACACGACTGTCGCGCCACTGGGCACCTGCTCCAGATCATCGACGAACACCGCGCCCTTGGACTTCAGATCGTTGACCACATACGTGTTGTGGACGATTTCATGGCGCACATAGATCGGTGCGCCAAAACGTGCAAGCGCCTGTTCGACGATGGTGATGGCGCGATCCACCCCGGCGCAGAATCCGCGCGGGTTGGCGAGCAGAACCTGCGGTTGCCCAGAATGGGCCGCGGCTTCGGAGGGGTGGGAGATGGGCATGGTCACAGTACGGCCAGGATGTGGACTTCGAATGTGGTCGCACAGTCCGCCAGGGGGTGATTGAAGTCGAGCAGGAGTACGTCGCGCGCCTCGTCCACCTCGCGCACCAGCGCCGTGAGCAGACCAGGATCGCCCCCGTCCCCCATGGGCAGACGCAGACGCAGCACATCGCCCACCTGCGGCGGTGGGCCGGGGCGCTCACGCGCCTGCTCGACCACATCGCGCGACACCCAGCGCAACAATCCGGGCAAGCGGGCACCGAACGCAGCCCCGGCGGGCAGGTGAAAGCGGGTGTGCGTGCCCTCCTCCAGCCCGATCAGCAGCTCCTCGAGCGCCGGGCTGAGTTGCCCCTGTCCCAAGGTGAGCGTGGCCGGGGTATGGCCGAAGGTGTTGACCGCATCCACCCCCGCCGGGTCGCTCAGGCGGTAATGCAGGGTGAGGTAGGAATCGGCTTGGACGCAGGGCACGGTGTAGGAGGCGCAGGCAAAATAGCGCAGACACGACCGCCGCATCTGCGAGATGCGGCTTGCATTTTAGGTGGAACCCCGCATGGCCACGCGCATCGCCGATCTTCCTGCCGAGACCCGCCCCCGTGAAAAGCTGCTGGCGCGCGGCCCACAGGCCCTGGCCGATGCCGAGCTGGTCGCCATCGTGCTGCGCACCGGGGTACGCGGGCAAAGCGCGATCGACCTGGCCGCGGCATTGCTGGCGCGCTTTGGCGGTTTGCACGGATTGCTCAATGCACCGTCGCAGCAGCTGCGCCAGATCAAGGGTCTGGGCGCGGCCAAGTATGCGGAAATCGCCGCCGTGCTCGAACTCGCGCGGCGTGCGCTCAGCGAGCAGATGCAGCAGCAGCCTTTGTTCGACTCGCCGGCTGCGGTGCGCGACTATCTGCGGTTGTGGCTGGGCCCGCAGCCGGTGGAAATCTTTGCGGCACTGTTTCTCGACAACCAGCACCGGCTGATCGCCACCGAGGAAATGTCGCGCGGCACCCTGGCGCACACCAGCGTCTACCCGCGCGAGATCGTCAAAGCCGCGCTGCGCCTGAACGCCGCCGCGCTGATCCTCGCGCACAACCATCCCAGCGGCGTGGATGAGCCCTCAGCTGCGGATCGCGCGCTGACCCAGACGCTGCGGTCCGCGTTGGCGCTGGTCGAGGTACGCGTGCTCGATCATCTGGTGGTCACGCGCCAGAGCGTGTTCTCTTTTGCGGAGCGTGGACTGCTGTGAAACCGCCCGCAGCGCCAAAGCCGCGGCATCTGGACGCGCTGGATGAACTGCGGCGTCGGCTGCGCCAGCTGCCGCCGTCACCCGTGGCGCCCCATGCGCCCGCTGCTGCGGCCCAAACCCTGCCCACGGAGGCCGACCGCGCGCTGTTTCGCGCAGCCACCGCGGGGGTGAAGCCGCTGCGTCGCGCAGATTGGCCGCAGCCGGCAGGCCTGCGACCGACTGCGCCGCAGCCGATTCCCAGACAGCACATGCTCGACGAGCAGGCGGTGCTGCGTGAAGCGATGTCCGACGAACTCGACCTGGATCATTTGCTGGAGACCGATGTCACCCTGTCGTGGCGACGCAACGGCATCGGCTCCGACATCCTGCGCAAGTTGCGCCGCGGCCACTGGGCGATCCAGAGCGAAATCGACCTGCATGGCCTGCGCCGTGACGAGGCCCGCGAGGCCCTCGGGCAGTTTTTGCGCACCGCCGTGAAGCGGGAGTGGCGCTGCGTGCGGGTGATTCACGGCAAGGGGCTGAGCTCGCCGCTGCGCGAGCCGGTGCTCAAGTACAAGGTGCGCACCTGGCTGATGCAGCGTGACGAAGTCCTGGCCTATGTCCAGGCGCGGCCAAGCGACGGCGGTGCCGGTGCGTTGGTGCTGCTGCTGCGCGCTGCGCGACGCGGTTGATTCTGCACACTGACTCGCGCAAGGGATTGTCCGCAGATTCCCGGTGGGGGCGATCTGCTCGCGATCGCAAAAAGGGGTCTCTACTCCGCCCTTTGGGAAGAGTAGCTTTCTGCCGCAGCGATGACCGCCGTCAGCGATGCACCACATTGCCCGCAGGCATATTGCCGGGCTCTGCCTTGTTGCGCATCCAGTCGGCAGTGCCGGCAAAGGCTTCGTGCAGTTGGCGGCGCAGTTCAGGCTCGATCTGCAGTTCATCCAGTGCCTGCAGCATGCAGGCCATCCAGTCGTCTCGCTCCTTGGTGCCGATGGCGTAGGGGAAATGCCGCATGCGCAGACGCGGATGGCCGAAACGCGGCGAATACAGATCGGGCCCGCCCAGCCAGCCGCTGAGAAACCAGTACAGCTTGTCGCGGGATTCGTCCAGATGCGTCGGGTGCATGGCGCGCAGATCGGCGTAGCGCGGCTCAAGGTCCATCAGATCGTAGAACCGGTCGACCAGCCTGCGCACCCCCTCCTCGCCGCCGAGTCGCTGGTAAGGGGTCTGGGGTTCGGCTGCCGCAGGGTTGGCGCAGACGGGGGTGATGGCAATGGACATGACGGGATCGCTCTGGAATGAACAGACTGGCGCAGAGGCGCACGGCAGAATGTGCGATTATGGGAGAGAGGGGATTGCAAGGCTTGCTTCACGTCAAACCCCCGCGTTTTCAGGTTTGCCGCAAGCTTTGCCCAGGCGCACGCCGCAGTAGATCGCGCAGGCTCCACCAGCCGGCCAGCATGGCCAGCAACGCCGCTGCGAGCATGGCTGCAGGCCACAACAGCCACGGCGGCTGCCACGGAAACTGAAACACCCAGTGCGCCAGCGCAGCGCTGACCGCTGCTGCCCCTGCAGCACCAAGCAATCCCGCAACCGCGCCGACCCACAGCATTTCGAGCAGCGCAATGCGGCGCAACATCTGCGCCGACGCCCCCAGCGCCCGCCAGACGGCCATGTCCCGCATCCGGTCCTGGCGTGACAGCGCGAGCGACGCCGCCAACACCAGCAGCCCTGCTGCCAGTGCGAACAGGAACAGGAACTGCACCGCGGTGATGACCTGCGCGATCAGCTTGCGCAGATGCGCCAGCAGGCTGCCCACGTCCACCACGGTCAGGTTGGGAAACTGCCGCACCAGGGCATCATCCATGCGCTGCGCATCGCCCGGGGCGCGATACGCCGCGAGATAGGTGACCGGCTGGCCTTCGAGCATCGACTGCGGCATCAGCACAAAAAAGTTGGCATGCATCGAATTCCAGTCCACATGCCGCACACTGGTGATCGGCGCGGTCACGCGCTGGCCCGCGATGTCGAAAGTGAGCGTGTCGCCCAGCTTGAAGCCCAGGGTCTTGGCGATGCCCTGCTCGACCGACAGGCCCCTGGCGTGCGGCCCAGCGGTGGCTTCCCAGTTGCCGGCCACGATGGTGTTGGTTTTGGGCAGAGTGGCGCTGGCGGAGAGGTTGAACTCCCGGTCGATCAGATCGCGGGCACGGATGTCGTCATAGTCGCGGCCGAACACGGCGCGGCCGTTGATCGCCACCAGCCGTCCGCGCAGCATCGGGTACCAGTCGGGCCGCGTCACCCCGTCCCGACGCAACGCGGCCAAGAACGCGGCGGTCTGCGCCGGCTGGATGTTGATGACAAAACGATCCGGCGCATCAGCCGGGATGGACTGCCGCCAGGCGTCGATCAGGCTGGTGCGCATCAGCACCAGAAGCACCAGCGCCAGCAGCCCCAGGCTCAGCGCGGTGATCTGGATGACTGCGCTACCTGGCCGCGTAGCAAGCTGCCGTGCGGCCATTTGCAGCAGCGCGCCCAAGCCACGGGAAGTCGCGGCATGACCGCGCACCCAACGCCGCAAGCCCAGGGTGATCAACCAGGCAAGTAGCGCAAACACCAGCGCCAGCCCGGTAAAGCCCCCGGCGGCAATCGCGCCCAGCCGCAGGTCGCCTGCCTGCAGCCAAAGCAGCACGGCAAACGCCGCCACACCGGCGAGCACCGTGATCAGCGGTGCCGGCTGCAGACGCCCCAGGCTGCGGCGCAGCACGGCCAGCGGCGGCACCCGCGCCAGTTGCAGGATGGCGGGCAGGCCAAATGCGAGCAGCAGCATCATGCCGGTGGCAGCGGCAAACAGCGCCGGCATCCAGCCGGGCGCCGGCAGCTCGCGCACCTGCACCTGGATCAATCCGTGCAACAAGCCGATCATCGCCGCTTGCGCCACCAGCCCGAGCAGCACGCCCAGCGCGGCCGCCAGCGCCCCCAGCCAGAGGAATTCGGCGGCGTAGCGACGCAGCAGCACGCCCTGGCGCAGACCCAGCGCCTTGAATACGGCGCAGGTCTGCAGCCGTCTGCGGGCAAAGTCTCGCGCCGACTGCGCCACGGCCACGGCCGCCATCAGTGCGGTGATCAGGGCGACCAGATGCAGAAAGTCTGCTGCGCGCTTGAGCGTCTGCTCCTGCGCCGGGCCGCTGTCGGCCACGGTCTCGACCCGCATACCACGCGCTGCGGTCTGGCGGATCTGCAGACGCGCCCAGGTGGCATAGTCTGCCGCTGCCTGCGCCGGCCCGGCGACGAGCAGGCGGTAAGTCACGCGGCTGGCGGGCTGGATCAGCCCGGTGGCGGGCAGATCGGCACGGTTGATCATCACCCGCGGGGCGAAGTTGATGAACCCAGCGCCGGTGTCCGGCTCGCGCACCAGGACCGCGGCGATGCGAAACCGCGCGTTGCCGAGTTGCAGCATATCGCCCACCTGCAGCCGCAGCGCGCCAAGCACACTGGCATTCACCCATACGGTTCCCGGCGCCGGCGGGCCGCCGCGCGACACCTCCGGGGCCTGCAATCCGCCCCGCAAGACCACATGCCCGATCAGCGGGTAGTGCTCGCCCACGGCCTTGAGCGCAACCAGCCGGGTGCGATCGCCGCTGACATCCAATGCCATGCTCGGGAATACGGCGGTCTGTGTCAGGCGCAGCCCCAGGGCGCGGGCTTTGTCCGGGTAGACCGACGCAATCGGCTGATCGCTGACCACTGCCACATCGCCGCCGATGAGCTGCGCCGCGTCGCGCGCCAGGGCGCCCTGCAGACGCTGTGCGACAAACCCCACGGCCGACAGCGCGCCGACCGCCAGCACCAATGACAGAAACAGCAGCCGCAGTTCACCGCTGCGCCAATCACGCCAGAGCTGCCGTAAGGAGTGCATCGGAATCGGTGGTCTCGTGTGCTTCGGAAAAGGAACTCAGAATTGTCCCTGCAGCGCGTTGCAGCCGCAGCAACAGGGGCATTGCCGGCGCAGGCACGGGCGGCAGGGTACGATGCCGTGCTTGCCGCGCCGCAGCCCGGTGCGTAGACAACCCGCATTGGCGCCGCCCCGCTACGCCTGCAGCAGCCCCACCTGACTCCGTTCGTGCCCCTCGTTCGTCCATCGTTCCATTGAGTGCACCGCTTGACCAACACACCCCGCTGATGCAGCAGTATCTGCGCATCAAGGCGCAGTACCCGGATGCGCTGCTGCTGTGCCGCATGGGGGATTTCTACGAACTGTTCTATGCCGATGCCGAAAAGGCCGCGCGCCTGCTGGGCATCACCCTGACCCGACGCGGACAGTCCGCAGGCGAGCCGGTCATCATGGCCGGCATTCCGGTGCAGGCGCTCGACGGCTACCTGGCCAAGCTGGTCAAGCTGGGCGAATCGGCAGCGATTTGCGAGCAGATCGGCGATCCGGCGCAGGCCAAGGGCCTGGTCGAGCGCCGCGTGGTGCGCGTGGTCACGCCGGGCACGCTGACCGAGCAATCCCTGCTCGACGACAAGCGCGACGCCGTGCTGCTGGCGATCGCGCCGGGGAAAAAACCGCGCGACGACTGGGGCCTGGCGTGGATGGCGCTCAGCGGCGGCGGCATCACCCTGGCG
>JBMFIE010000065.1:0-10491 GCA_049976465.1 Thiomonas sp.
GGCCACATGCAGCAGCGCCTTGCTCGGAATGCAGCCGACGTTCAGGCATACCCCGCCGAGCTGGGCGTAGCGCTCGACCAGCACGACCTTCAGTCCCAGATCCGCGGCGCGAAAGGCCGCGGAATAGCCGCCGGGGCCGGCGCCGAGCACCAGCAGATCGCATTCCACATCGGCCTGGCCGGACAACGCAGTCTGCGGTGCCGGTGCCGCAGCCTGCGGTACGGCTGGTGCCGGCTTGGCGTCCGCCTGTGGCGCGGTTGTGGGGGCGGCCTGCGGCGCGTCGGCGGCTTCGAGTTCGAGCAGCACGCTGCCTTCGCTGACCTTGTCGCCCAGCTTCACCCGCAGCGCCTTGACCACCCCGGCCGCACTGCTGGGAATCTCCATGCTGGCCTTGTCACTCTCCACCGTCACCAGCGACTGATCGACCTCCACCCGATCGCCGGGCTTGACCAGCACCTCGATCACTTCCACATCCTTGAAATCCCCAATGTCGGGAACCTTGACTTCGACCACCGCCATGTGTGCGTCTCCTGTTGTGTGTGGGGCTGCGTTCAGGCGTAGAGCGAAAACACCTTCTCGGTGTCGATACCGTACTTGGCGATGGCCTCATGCAGCTTGGCTTCGGGCAGCGCACCTTCGTCGACCAGCCCGCGCAGCGCAGCCAGGGTGATGTAGTGCCGGTCGACCTCGAAATGACGGCGCAGTTCGGTGCGGGTGTCGGAGCGGCCGAAACCGTCGGTGCCGAGCACGCGGTAGCTGCGGCCCTTGGGCAGGTAAGGGCGGATCTGTTCGGCAAACAACCGTACATAGTCGGTGCTGGCCACTACCGGGCCGGCATGCGCGGCCAATTGCTGGGTGACAAAGGGCACACGCGGAGGCTGCTCCGGGTGCAGCAAGTTCCAGCGCTCGGTGGCCATGCCGTCGCGCGCCAGCTCGTTGAAGCTCGGGCAGCTCCATACATCGGCCGCAACACCCCAGTCTTTTTCCAGCAAGGTCTGCGCGGCCAGACTCTCGCGCAGGATCGCGCCGGAACCGAGCAGCTGCACCCGGGTCTTGACCTTGGCCTTGCCCGGCTTGCACAGATACATGCCCTTGAGGATCTGCTCCTCGGTGCCTTGTTGCAGGCCGGGCTGGGCATAGTTTTCGTTGAGCAGGGTGAGGTAATAGAAGACGTCTTCCTGATTCTCGACCATGCGCTTCAAGCCTGCGTGCAGGATGACCGCCACCTCGTGGGCGAAGGTCGGGTCGTAGCTGATGCAGTTGGGCACGGTCGAGGCGATGACCTGGCTGTGACCATCCTGATGCTGCAGACCTTCGCCGTTGAGCGTGGTGCGCCCCGAGGTGCCGCCCAGCAAAAAGCCGCGCGCCAGCATATCCCCGGCAGCCCAGATCAGGTCGCCGATGCGCTGGAAGCCGAACATCGAATAGAAGATGTAGAACGGAATGGTGATGCGGTTGCTGTGCGAGTAGCTGGTGGCCGCGGCGATCCAAGACGACATGCCGCCAGCCTCGTTGATGCCTTCCTGCAGGATCTGGCCCTGCTTGTCCTCGCGGTAGTACATCACCTCGCCGCGGTCCACCGGGGTGTACTTCTGCCCCTCGGGCGCGTAGATGCCGATTTGGCGGTACAGCCCTTCCATGCCAAAGGTGCGGGTCTCGTCCACCAGAATGGGCACCACGCGGGGACCGAGCGTTTTGTCGCGCAGCAGCTGGTTGAGACAGCGCACATACGCCTGGGTGGTAGAGATTTCGCGGCCCTCGGCGGTGGCCTCCAGCATGGGCTGGAAAATCTCCTTCAGGTCGGGCACCGGCAGATGTTCATCGGCCTTTTGGCGCCGCTGCGGCAGAAAGCCGCCCAACGCCTTGCGGCGCTCGAGAAGGTATTTCATCTCTGGCGTGTCGTCGGCCGGCTTGAAAAACGGCAGCTTGGGCAGCTCGCTGTCAGGAATGGGAATGTTGAAGCGGTCGCGGAATTCGCGGATGTCGTCGTCGGTGAGCTTCTTGACCTGGTGCGCCACATTGCGCGCCTCGGCCGCGCGGCCCATGCCGTAGCCCTTGATGGTCTTGACCAGCAGCACCGTGGGCCCGCCCTGGTGGTTGGCCGCGGCGTGGAATGCGGCGTAGACCTTCTGCGGGTCGTGGCCGCCGCGGTTCAGGCGCCAGATGTCCTCGTCGCTCATGTGCTCGACCATCTTCAGCAGACGCGGGTCGCGGCCGAAGAAATGCTTGCGCACGAACGCGCCGTCGTTGGCCTTCATCGCCTGGTAGTCGCCGTCGAGCACGTCCATCATCACCTGGCGCAGGATGCCGTCCTTGTCGCGCGCCAGTAGCGGGTCCCAGTACGAGCCCCAGATCAGCTTGATCACGTTCCAGCCCGAGCCGCGGAACTCGGCCTCGAGCTCCTGGATGATCTTGCCGTTGCCGCGCACCGGGCCGTCCAGGCGCTGCAGATTGCAGTTGACGACGAAAATCAGGTTGTCGAGCTTTTCGCGCGCGGCCAGACCGATGGCGCCGAGCGACTCGGGCTCGTCCATCTCGCCGTCGCCGCAGAACACCCAGACTTTGCGCTTGGAGGTATCGGCAATGCCGCGGGCATGCAGGTATTTGAGAAAGCGCGCCTGATAGATCGCCATGATCGGCCCCAGGCCCATACTGACGGTGGAAAACTGCCAGAAGTCGGGCATCAGTTTGGGGTGCGGATAGCTCGACAGCCCTTTGCCACCGACCTCCCGACGGAAATGCGCCAGCTGCTCCTCGGTGAGCCGTCCCTCCATGTAGGCCCTGGCATAGATGCCGGGCGAGCTGTGGCCCTGGAAATAAATCAAATCGCCGCCATGATCGGCCGTGGGCGCATGCCAGAAATGGTTGAACCCGGTGCCATACATGGTGGCCAACGAGGCGAACGAGGCCATGTGCCCGCCGAGGTCGCCGCCATCTGCCGGATGCAGTCGGTTGGCGCGCACCACCATGGCCATGGCGTTCCAGCGCATGTAGGCACGCAGCCGCTCCTCGATCTCCAGATTGCCGGGGCTGCGCGCTTCCTCTTCGGGTGCAATGGTATTGACGTACGCGGTGTTGGCGGAAAACGGCATGTCCACCCCGCTTTGCCGCGCCTGCGAGATCAGCGACTCGAGCAAGAAATGCGCTCGCTGCGGCCCCTCCGATTCGATCAGCGCCTGCAGCGCATCCAGCCATTCGCGGGTTTCCTGCGGATCCTCGTCGCCCGGGGTCGCGTTCAGGGACGACGGTTGCATCTCGGGTAAGGCGGCCATGCTGATTCTCCTCATGTGATGGCCTGCAGTATCGCAAACATATTTTCAAATCACAAGAAACAATTTCACTATATGAAATAAAATCACTTTTTTATTCGATCGATCCCTCTCGTGGACCGTGCGCATGCCAAGGCCGTGCAACGGCTCGGCAGCGCAGCAACCGCACGAATGCGTTTGGCATCGCCCTGAAAACTCTAGACTCACGCCGTGAAATCTTCCAATCCCATCGCCACCTTGAGACGCCGCAGTTGGGCGCAACGCCTGGGCCTGCTGCGCGCCCGCGCGCTGCTGCGACGCATGCAGTCCGACCGTGTGCTGCTCGTGTTGCCGCTGGTGGTGTTCGTGCTATTTCTGGCGGCGATGGCAGCGTTGGTGCGCTACTCGCAGCAAGCCGATCTGCAGCGCGACAAGGACAACCTGCAGCGCGACAGCGAATGGGCGCAGCAGCGCATCAGCCTGGACCTGACCCTGGCGCAGGACCGGGTGCAGGCCATCGCCAACAATCTGTCGCTGCACGAAAACCGCGCCGGGCCCTTCGATGTGCAGGCGGCGCGGCTGCTGCGCAGCTACCCGCAAATCCTGCTCGTGTACTACGCCCATCCGGATGGCACGGTGGTGTACAAGAGAGGCAGCCCGAATCTGTCGACTGAACAACTCGGCGCGCTGGTGGGCAAGACACTCAAGCGCGCCAGCAGCCTGCAGCTGATCCAGCAGGCCCTGCTCACGCAGCGCACAGCGTACTCCGCGCCGTTCCAGAGCGCAGACAACGGCTGGCTGCTGGAGACCGCCACGCCGGTGATGCGCAATGACCAGCTCGTCGGGGTGGTGGGCCTGGTGTATTCGGTCGAGGGGATTTTGCGCAACTCGGTGCCGGAGGATCTGAACGCCAGCTATGCAGTGTCGCTACTCGATGGCGCCGGCCATCTACTGGTCAGCGCATCCAGCCAGCCGATTCGCGACAAAGCGCTGCAATACCGTGCGCCGCTGCCGCCCTTCGATCCCGGACTGGTGCTGCAGGTCAGCAGCTACCGCAGCAGCCCGAGCTGGACCACGCGGGGCCTGTACTGGAGCGTGTTCCTGCTCTCGGCGCTGACGCTGTGGACGCTGCTGACCAGCTGGAACCAGTTGCGCCAGCGCCTGAGTGCGCAGGAGGCGTTGACCCGCGAGACCGCGTTTCGCCGCGCCATCGAAAATTCGCTGTCCACCGGCATGCAGGCCGTGGACATGCAGGGGCGCATTCAGTATGTGAATCTGTCGTTCTGCCGCATGACCGGATTCGAGGAGGCCGACCTGATCGGCAGCCAACCGCCCTATCCGTACTGGCCGTCGCAGCAGGGCGCGGAAATGGCTCTGGCGATCCAGCAAAGCCTCGACGGTTTGGCACCGCCCTCGGGCTTTGCGCTGAAGATTCGGCGCAAGAACGGCAGCGAGTTCGATGCGCGGGTGTATGTCTCCCCGCTGATCGATGTACGCGAAAAGCAGACCGGCTGGATCATGTCGGTCACCGATATCACCGAACCGACCCGCATCCGCCAGGAGCTGGCCGCCTCGCACGAACGCTTCGTCGCGGTGCTCGAAGGGCTGGACGCTGCGGTGTCGGTCATCTCGCTGGGCACGGAAGAGCCGCTGTTTGCCAACAAGCTCTACCGTCAGTGGTTCGGCGCCTCGGTGCATGGTCACCTGATGCTCAACGGCGGCCAGCTCAGCTCGGTGGCCGGCGACGATCATGCCGACACGGTCGATTCCTTCGCCGGGCTGCCCGCCGAGGAAATCCTGGACGGCCACGCCAGTGCACACGAAACCTATGTCGAGGCACTCGACCGCTGGTTCGACGTGCGCCAGCGCTACATGCAGTGGGTGGACGGCAGGGTGGCGCAACTGCTCATCGCCACCGACATCACCCCGCGCAAGCGCGCCGAGGAAACCGCCCGCAAGCAGGAAGAAAAAGCGCAGATCACCAGCCGTCTGATCACCATGGGCGAGATGGCCTCGTCGCTGGCACACGAGCTCAACCAGCCGCTGACCGCGATCAGCAACTACACCTCGGGCATGATCGCCCGCATCAAAACCCACGGCATGGCGCAGCACGAACTGCTCGATGCGCTGGAAAAAACCGCGCGTCAGGCGCAGCGCGCCGCTGGGGTCATCAAGCGGGTGCGGGACTTTGTCAAAAAGAGCGAACCGGCGCGTGTGTCCTGCCGCGTGCAGGACATCGTGCGCAACACCCTGGAGCTGGCAGACATCGAGCTCACACGACGCAATGTGCGCCTGCTCAACTTCGTCGCGCCCGGCATTGCGCCGCTGTATGCCGACCCCATCCTGATCGAGCAGGTGCTGCTCAACCTGCTGCGCAACGCGGCCGAGTCGGTAGACAAGGCCGGGCGGCAGGGCAATCTGCGCAGCATCGAGCTCAAGGTGACGGCCGACGCCGAGCGCGTAACCTTCTCTGTCAAGGATCACGGCACCGGCATCGACGACGCGGTGATGGAACGTCTGTTCGAAGCCTTCTACACCACCAAGGCCGAGGGCCTGGGCATTGGCCTGAACATCTGCCGCTCGATCATCGAGTACCACCAAGGCCGTCTGTGGGCCGAGAATTATTACAATCAAGGTGTGATTGCCGGGTGCATTTTCAGCTTCACACTGCCGCTTGGCGCACCGAATAACCAACCACAATCACCGGGTAACGGTGCGCAGCCGGACGTTCTTCCCTCCCGCTTCTAACCCACTCCAAGCGCATGAAAACAGCAAGCAAAGGCACCGTGTACGTGGTCGATGACGACGAAGCCGTACGCGATTCGCTCCAGTGGCTGCTCGAAGGCAACGACTACCGCGTGCGCTGCTTCGACTCCGCCGAGAGCTTTCTCGCACGGTTCGATCCACGCGAGATTGCCTGTCTGATCGTGGATGTGCGCATGCCCGGCATGAACGGTCTGGAACTGCAAGATGAACTGCTGCGCCGCGGCTGCAGGATGCCGCTGGTATTCATCACCGGCCATGGCGATGTGCCGATGGCGGTGGAGACCATGAAAAAAGGCGCGGTGGACTTCATCGAAAAACCCTTCAACGAAGTGGTGCTGCGCGATCTGGTCGAGCGCATGCTGCAAAAGGCCCGGCTCGACGCCGAGCAGCAGCAGGCCGAGGCCAGCCGCGGCGCGCTGCTGGGCAAGCTCACCGCGCGCGAATCGCAGGTGCTCGAGCGCATCGTCGCTGGTCGGCTGAACAAGCAGATCGCCGATGACCTCAACATCAGCATCAAGACGGTGGAAGCGCACCGCGCCAACATCATGGAAAAGCTCGGCGTCAACACCGTGGCCGATCTGCTCAAGATCGCGCTGGGCGCCAAATGAACTTCCGCTGCCAACCTGCGCGCGGCCTGCGCGCCGCTGCGGGCGTGTGCGCAAGCAGCCTCAACACATGAAGTCACCATGACAGCCCAACGCATCGACGGTCTTGCCCTGTCCGCCCAAATCCGCGCCGAGGTGGCGCAGCGCGCGCGCGCCTGCACGCAGGCCGGTCGCCAGCCGGGGCTGGCGGTCATCCTGGTGGGTGACAACCCGGCCAGCCAGGTCTATGTGCGCAACAAAATCAAGGCCTGCGAGCAGACAGGCATCCATTCCGTGCTTGAGCATTACCCCGCCGACATGCCCGAGACGGCGCTGCTCTCGCGCATCGCCGCACTCAACGCCGACCCGGCGATCCACGGCATCTTGGTCCAGCTACCGCTGCCCCAGCACATCGACGCGCACAAGGTGATCGAGGCCATTTCCCCGGCAAAGGATGTGGACGGATTCCATATGGCCAGCGCCGGCGCGCTCATGGTCGGCCGGCCCGGGTTCAGGCCCTGCACCCCGTATGGCTGCATGAAAATGCTCGAATCCATCGGTCTGCAAGACCTGCGCGGCAAGTCCGCCGTGGTGGTGGGCCGCTCAAACATCGTCGGCAAGCCGATGGCGCTGATGCTGCTGGCGGCCAATGCCACGGTGACCATCGCGCACAGCGGCACCGCCGATCTCGGTGCGGTCTGCCGGCAGGCCGACATTCTGGTGGCTGCCGTCGGGCGGGAAAACCTCATCACCGCCGACATGGTCAAGCCCGGCGCAGTGGTCATCGATGTGGGCATGAACCGCAACGCCCAGGGCAAGCTCTGCGGCGACGTGGACTTCGCCGCGGTCAGCGAGGTCGCTGGCTGGATCACCCCGGTGCCTGGCGGGGTCGGCCCGATGACTATTGCCATGCTGCTGGTCAATACCCTACAGGCCTGCGAGCAAGTACCCGCCAGCCCATAATGCAACGCATCACGCCCGCTTCCGCTCCATGACCGCCACACTCCCCGCAGGCAATCCGCTGTGCGATTTCGATGACCTGCCCGACTACGCCGCGGTCCGGCCCGCGCACATCGAGCCCGCGATCGACGCGCTGATTGCCGCGGCCGAGCAAACCCTCGATCAGGTCACCCGCCCGGACACACCGCCCGGCTGGGACACCGTGGTCGAGCCGCTGGAGCGCGCCACCGAGCGGCTCGGCCGCGCCTGGGGCGTGGTCAGCCACCTCAACGCGGTGGCCGACACCCCCGAGCTGCGCGCCGCGTACAACGCGATGCTGCCGCGTGTGACCGAATTCTGGACGCGGCTGGGGCAGCACGAGGGCTTGTTGCGTCAATACCAGGCTATGGAGCAAAGCGCCGGCTTCGCCGCCCTCAGCCCGACGCGCCAGCGCATCATCCGCCACGCCCTGCGCGATTTCCGCCTTGGCGGCGCCCTGTTGCAGGGCGCGGCGCGCACCCGCTATGCAGAAATCCAGGAGCGTCTTGCCGCGCTCAGCCAGACCTTTTCCGAGCATGTGCTCGACGCCACCGCCGCGTATGCCGAATATGTCGGAGACGACGAGGTCGCGGGCATTCCGTCCGACGTCCTGCAGGCCGCACGCGATGCCGCGCAGCGCGACGGTCGGGCGGGATACAAGTTCACCCTGCATGCCCCGTCGTACCTGCCGGTGATGCAGCACGGCGACCATCGCCCGCTGCGCGAACGCCTGTACCGCGCCTATGTCACCCGTGCAAGCGAACTGGGCGATGCGCGCTTCGACAATTCCGCCATCATGGCCGAAATCCTGGCGCTGCGCGCCGAGGAAGCGCAGCTGCTGGGTTATGCCAACTACGCCGAGGTCTCGCTGGTGCCCAAGATGGCCGACAGCCCGCAGCAGGTCATGGACTTTCTGCGCGATCTGGCGGCCCGGGCCCGACCGTTTGCGCAGCGCGATCTCGACACGCTGCGCGCTTTCGCCCGCGAGCAGCTCGGGCTGACGCAGCTCGAAGCCTGGGATCTGCCCTGGGCCTCGGAAAAACTGCGGCAGTCCCGCTACGCGCTGTCCGAACAGGAGGTGCGACAGTACTTCACCCTGCCCACGGTCATCGCCGGGTTGTTCCGCGTGGTCGAAACCCTGTTCGGCGTGCGGCTGCATAAGGTGGACGGCGACATCCGCGCCTGGCATCCGGATGTCGCGCTCTACCGCATCGACGATGCCAGCGGCCAGACCGTCGGCCATTTTTACCTCGACCTCTACGCCCGCGAGGGCAAGCGTTCCGGCGCGTGGATGGACCATGTGCGCTCGCGCTGGCGGCGCGCCGACGGCACGCTGCAGACCCCGGTGGCCACCCTGACCTGCAACTTCCCGTCGCCGGTCGGCGGCAAGCCAGCGCTGCTGACCCACGACGATGTGCAGACCCTGTTCCACGAGTTCGGCCACGGCCTGCACCACATGCTCACGCAGGTGGACGACATCGCGGTGTCGGGCATTTCGGGGGTCGAATGGGATGCGGTCGAGCTGCCCAGCCAGCTGATGGAAAACTTCTGCTGGGAATGGGACGTGCTGCGTTTTCTCACCCGGCATGTGGACACTGGCGAGCCGATGCCGCGCGAGCTGTTCGACAAAATGCGCGCGGCCAAAAATTTCCAGTCCGGCATGCAGACCCTGCGGCAGGTCGAGTTTGCGCTGCTCGACATGCGGCTGCACCACGACCTCACCACCTTCACCCCGGCGGCAATCGAGGCGCTGGTCGAGCAAAACCGGCGTGAGGTCGCGGTGGTGCAGCCGCCGCCCTACAACCGCTTCGTCTGCAGCTTTTCGCACATCTTCGCCGGAGGCTATGCCGCGGGCTACTACAGCTACAAATGGGCCGAGGTGCTGTCTGCCGACGCCTACGAGCGCTTCGAGCAAGAAGGGCCGCTCAACCCCGCAGTGGGCCAGAGCTACTGGCAGTCCATCCTCGCCGTGGGTGGCAGCCGCGATGCGATCGATGCGTTCAAGGCCTTCCGTGGCCGCGAACCGCGGATCGACGCCCTGCTGCGCCATAGCGGCATGACCGCCAGCGCCTGAACGCGCATTGCCTTCGCTGTGGCAAAAACACCGCGGAGCACCCCCGAAACGCGGGTGGTCGTGGCACACTTGGGCTCTCGAGTTCCTTGCAGCGCATTCCGATGAAACGTCCCCAACGCCGTGCTCTTGTCTTGTCTGCCGCAATCGGGCTGGGCCTATGGTCGGCAGGCCCGGCCTGGGCCATTTACAAAATCATTGGCCCCGACGGCTCGGTGACCTTCAGCGATCTGCCGCCGAGCAGTCCGCAGGGCAAGACCGTGCAGTCGCTCGGCGCTGGCCCAGCCGCTGCGCCGAAGACTGCTGATGCGGACTTCCCGCCCGCACTGCGCGACGCCGCACGCAAATATCCCGTGACGCTCTACACCACGCCGCAGTGCGATGCCTGCGACGCAGCGCGCGACTTCCTGCAGCAGCGCGGCATTCCGTTCACCGAAAAAACGGTCACGAGCAACGCCGACATCAAGGCGTACAAAGCGCTGTCCCAGGGCAGCGACCGTCTGCCGTTGCTGGCGGTCGGCAACACCCGGCTGCCCCCCGGTTTCAGCTCGAGCAGCTGGGGCACGGCGCTTGACGTCGCGGGCTATCCCAAAACCAATGTGCTGCCGCGCAGCTATGCGCGACCCAAGGCCACGGAACTGGTGCCGCCTCCTCCTGCTGCGACGGGCACGAACACCGCGCCGGGCGCCGCTGGCAGCGCAGCAGCGCCGCCCGTGCAGCCGCCGCCCAATCCGAACGCGCCCAAGGGGTTTCGCTTTTGATGTCCGCGGTTAGGGCCTGTTCACGCTATTGGTGCACCCGCGTTGCCCCCAGGCGGGGATGGATGCAAGGCGCAGGCCCGGGG